>DATBFY010000539.1:0-4328 GCA_036558265.1 Tepidisphaeraceae bacterium
CGGATCGAAGGCTGGTGATCCTATCGAGAGTCGCGATCCCCTTGGTGGGCAATACCGGCCGAGCGCGGTAGGACCTGCGGCGGGTTCGCTACGGATCACGAGGGCCGCGATGCCGGCGCGTTGCGATTCGAAAACTGGTTCATCACCGCCCCGCTCTGGTCCATCTCCCTTCTGGCCGGGGCATGGCCCGGCGTGAGCATGTACCTGCTCGCGCGACGAAGACTCCACAGCCGCCGGGCCAGACGGGCCGGCCGCTGTCCCGCCTGCGGTTACGACCTCCGCGCGACGCCCGACCGCTGCCCGGAGTGCGGCCGCGCCATCGCGTGATTGCTCTCCCACCGCCGCCGCCTTCTCCTTACGTTTTACTCATTTCGTTTCACTCACCGCCTCACCCCCGCTTCCTTGACCCCACCCCCGCGCGCCGTATCATCGCCGCCGTCACATGGGCAATAGTCGCATCGAATCGACCTTCGCTGCACTCCATGAGCGCCGCCAACTGGCGCTCATGCCCTTCATCCCCGCAGGCTACCCGGACCTGGCGACCACCGCCGCATTAATCCCGGCGATGGAGAAGGGCGGAGCGAACCTGATTGAGGTGGGCATCCCCTTTTCCGATCCGATCGCTGATGGGCCGATCATCCAGGCCGCCTTCACCGCAACCTTGGCGAAAGGACTCAAGATCGCCCAGGTCTTCGAAACCATCCGACAGGTCCGGCCCAGGGTTTCCATCCCCCTCGTGGCGATGGTCAGCTACAGCATCGTCTACCGTTACGGCCTCGACCGGTTCCTGAAGGGGACCAAAGACGCCGGCTTCGACGGCCTGATCCTGCCCGACCTTCCGCCTCCCGAAGCCGCTTCGGTTTGCGAAAAGACCCAGGCCGCCGGCCTCTCGACCACCCTGCTGGTCGCCCCGACGACCACCGAGAAGCGCCGTGCCGAAATCGCCGAGCTTTGCAGCGGCTTCATCTATTACCTATCCGTATCGGGGATCACCGGAGAGCGCGACCGCCTCCCCGAAAACCTCGAAAGCAACCTCCGGCAAATCCGATCCCTGACCAAGCGACCCCTCTGCGTCGGATTCGGCATCTCCAAACCCGATCACCTTGCCCAACTCGCCCCATTAGCCGACGGCGCCATCGTCGGCAGCGCCGTTGTGCGAAAGATCACGGAACTTGCCAAGGGTGGCGCGGGGGCCGATGGGATAGCTGGAGGAGTCGGTGAGTATTGCAAAGGATTGCTGTCCAAGGTGCGATAAGACCTCAAATATCCCATAGTTCTTCACCTTACCCCTTGCCCGCCAGAGTGTTAGAATTCGGGTTTTCCACCTAACCTGATGCCCGGACAGAGTGTCCAACTTATGGAACCGACCGACGGGCAGCTCGTCACACGATCGATCGAGGGTGATCGAAAGGCGTTTGACGAACTGATCGTGCGATACCAGCGGCAAGCCGTCGCCGTCTCATATCGGCTGCTGGGAAATACACAGGATGCTTTGGAGGTGACACAGGACGCTTTCCTGAAATCCTTCACCAGCCTTGCGACGCTCCAAAAACCCGAAGCATTTGGCGGGTGGTTGATGCGGATCGTCTCGAACCTCTCGCTGAACTACCGCAGGGGCCGTAAGACCCGCCAGCAGCTTCCACTGGACGATCTGCTGGGGCCGAGCGAACCGTCGACGACGGACACGGCCGGTAGCGACTGGATGGCGCAATCGGGTGACCCGCTGAGACGACTGGAAAGCCAGGAGATGGGCAAGCGATTGCAGGAGGCATTGAACCAGCTTCCGGAGAAACAACGACTTGCAATCATCATGTTCACGATCGAGCAGATGCCGCAGAAGCAGGTGGCGGAGACCCTGGAGTGCAGCGTGGAGGCGGTGAAATGGCACGTGTTCCAGGGGAGGAAGAAGTTGAAAGAGATGCTGAAGGACGTGATGTAGGATGACGCTGGAGCAGCTCGAATTCGCGATCACGCAGTACCTGGACGGCACGCTGCCGCCCGGAGAGGTGGCTGCGCTCGAGCGGGCGCTGGCGGGGGATTCTCAGGCGCAGGCGCTGCGGAACGAGCACGAGCGCCTGACCGCGCTGCTGCGAAGCCAGCCGGCGCCGGAGATCGATTGGGCGGACGTGGCGCGGGACCTGTCGGCCGTCGTGACGGGGAGCGTGGACGAGGCTTCACGGGCCGAAGATCAGAAGCTGAACGCGATCCTGAAGAACGTGGCTCCCCTGCCGGTGATCCGTTGGGAGGCGTTGTCACGGCATATCTCGGCGGCGGTGGACGCGGAGGTCGCCGCGACGGATGCCCATGACCAGCAGCTCGACAATCTGCTGCGCGCGGCATCGCCGATGCCGGCGATCAATTGGGATCGACTGGGCGCGCATCTTTCGAACGCCGTGACGCGCGAAGCCGACGAAGAGGAAAGGCCGGCGGTGATCGGGCGGATCGGCTGGATTCGAACCGTCGGCGCGCTGGCCGTGGCCGCTTGCGTGATGGTCGCGACGGGACTGGGGATCCGCGCGTACCTGGGCGGTGGTGGCGGCGGCCGCGGCGGCGAGACCGTGGTCCAGGTGCCGACGCCACACCCGGTTGCGGCGGGTTACGTCCGCGTCGATGGGCCGACCGTCGAGACGGTGGGGCAGCCCGCGGTCGCCGAGGTTTCGATCGGTCCCTCCAAGGCGTATGCCGCATCCAACGAAGAGCTATACGACCGGGGCGTCGCCAACCGCTCGCCGGTGGTCATCGTCACGCCGGTCGCCGGGGACGCTTCGGACGACGTCGAGCATTGGCTTGGCGTCGAATGAGTCGCTTGTTCGCCCGCTCGCGTCTTCACGTCTGCAATTGGTCCAAAGGAGTAAACTCATGCCGCAACGTCGATTCGCCGTGATCGTGGCGATGCTCGCCACCACTCTTTGCCTGGCCCGGCCGGTTGCTGCGCAAGACTCGGCGTCGGCGTCGCTGATCAACCAGCAACTGGACAAGCAGGTGAAACTGCAGATCGATGGGACGCTGCCTCAATTGATGACGCAGGTCACCAAGGAGACCGGCGTGCCGGTGGACGCGCAGCCGGAGGTCTGGGAGCTGCTGCCCTGGGGCCGGGAGACCTTCGTCCGCGTCAAGAGCGAGAACCAGACCCTCCGCCAGGCGCTGGAGGCGATCACGAGCAAGCTCGGTCTCCAGTTCGTCTTGAAGGACCAGTCCATCGAGCTTCAGCCGATGCCGGCGCTGCGGCGGCTGGGGCGAAAGTCCACGATCAGCGAGCTGGACGCGCTGAACGTTCTGAGCGGCACGAAGTTGGAGCTGACGTCCGACAAGACCGATCTCAAGACGCTGCTGGACGCGATTGACCAGAAGCTGCTCAACGGCAAGACCCCCTACGCGATCGAGAACCGCACCGCCACGTCGGGCAGCCCGGTCCCGCAGAACACGCCTGTCTCCGTGCCGCGCAACGCGAATCTCCTGGAAGCACTGGAGGCCATGTCCACCCAGACGCCAGCGACGTGGTACCCCTGGGGCAAGACCGTCGTCGTGCTGCCCAAGTCCGACCAGGTGCGACGTCAATTGCAGACCGAGATCACACTCAGGCACGACGGCACCGACGTTGCGCAGGTGCTCTCCGAGCTTTCGATGCGGAGCGGCGTCCCCTTCCGCTACGAACCCGGCACATTTCAGGAACTTGCTCCGCAGTCGCGTCAGGTGCGGCTGGTGCTCAACGCGACCGTGCTGGACGCGCTGGAGGCGGTGTGCGGGCTGACGGGGTTGGGTTACCAGATCAAGGATAACGAGGTGTACCTGTGGAACGCGACCTCGACGGCGGCGCGCCCGCGGGATCGGACGGTCGCGATTTTGACGACCGAGACGGGTATGCAGATCCTAATCAGCGAGTCGCAGTGCCCGCCGGACATCCGCGAGTTCCTGGAGTATCAGAAGACCAAGCAGTTCGCGGCGTTGCGGAAGATGATGGCGGAGCAGGGGTTCAAGCCGACCAACCCGGCGACACAGCCCGCGGCGCCAGGGCGACCGGGCGAGGGAACGGCGCCGGCGCGACCGCAACCGCCGGCGGGACAACCGAAGGCGGAGCCGGGGAAGACTGAAGCGCCGGGCAAGGACCTGTAAGCCGTTTAGCCGCCGCGGCCTCGCGGCGTCTCAGACGCAAGTCGTCAACTCCTGTCAGATGCCTTGCGACCCCGCGTCTCTTGGTGTGAAGACCATGATCTACACACCCGCCCAATTCGCCCAAGCCGCCGCCGCAAACGTGGCCAATGCCGCCGCGCAGGTCGGTCAACAGCAACAGCAGAACGGTAATCAACCGCAGACGCCCGACGGGTGAC
>DATBFY010000540.1:0-3525 GCA_036558265.1 Tepidisphaeraceae bacterium
CTTCGAGTGCGATCAAGAGCCGCTCGAGTCCCGAGCCGAAGCCGACGCCGGGCGTCGGGCGCCCGCCCAGGTTCTCGACGAGGTTGTCGTAGCGTCCGCCCCCGCCGATCGCATTCTGAGCCCCCAGGCCGCTGGCGGTGACTTCCCAGAGCGTCTCGGTGTAGTAGTCGAAGCCGCGCACCAGGTTGGGGTTGACCTGGAAGGGCACTTCGGCTGCGGCCAGCAACTGCTGCACGCGATCGAAGTGCCGGCGCGACTTATCGGAGAGCGATTCACCGGCCGGGGGCGAACCCTGAATCGCCACCTGATCGCGAGGGTCCTTCGAGTCGAGGATCCGTAGCGGATTTTCAGTCAGGCGGCGCTGCGAATCTTCGGAAAGTTTGTCTTTCCTGGGCGTCAGGAACGCGACCAGCGCGTCGCGGTAACGCTGCTTGGATTCCGCGTCGCCCAGGCTGTTGACCTGAAGCGCCAGATCTTTCACGCCGCAGCGGCGGTAGAAGTCCATCTGCAGCAGGATGCACTCGACATCCTGATCGGGATCGGGCGCGCCGAACGCCTCGGCGCCGAACTGGTGGTGCTGGCGGAGGCGGCCGGACGCGGGGCGCTCGTAGCGAAAGTTTGGGCCGATGTAGAAGACCTTCGCCCGGGCACCCTCCTGGGCGATGACGCCGTGCTCGATCATCGCGCGGACGACGCCGGCCGTCCCTTCCGGGCGAAGGGTGATCGAGCGATCGCCGCGGTCGTTGAACGTGTACGTTTCCTTGTGGACGATGTCGGACGTCTCGCCCACGCCGCGGTGGAACAGTTCCGTGTGCTCGAAGACCGGTGTGCGGATCTCGCGAAAGGCGTAGAGGGTTGCGATGTCGCGGGCGATCCGCTCGACGGATTGCCATTTCCAGGCGTCGGCGGGGAGGATGTCGAGCGTGCCGCGGGGGGCTTGGATCTTGGACATGGCGAACACGTCAATGCGTAACGAGTGACCCGTAAAACATAAGGATTCGCGGGACACGAGTGCCGGCGAATCCTTACGTCTTTACGCGATGCGTTTTACTCGTCTGACCCTCCGCTCACCTGACATCCCCGCGAACGTCATCCTGAGGGAGCCTGGCGGCGACCGAAGGATCTGGCTGCGACGGAGAGCAACCGTACCATCGCGGCCAGATCCTTCGGTCGTTTGAAACTCCCTCAGGATGACCCCGCTGACCGTTGACGAGGGTTTTATTCCTTTTTCTCGCCGCCTGCCTCGTTCATCTGATTCACATCCACGTCTTCAATCTGGGCGCTTTCCAGCACGCGGTCGAGGGCCTTCTGCTCGCGCATCTGCAGGTACAGGTTGGCCAGAGTCCCCTCCTTGGCCATGTCCTGCTTGAGCTTTTCCGGGCGCCGCCCGCGCTGGGCGGCCAGCATCGCGATCCGCCCGTTCAACTCGGCCTCGTCCACCTCCACGCCCAGGTCGGCGGCGAGCTTCTGGAGGATGAAGAACAGCTTGAGCTCGCGGGCGGCTTCCTCGTCGGCGCCGGCGCGAAGCTTGTCGATGTTCGCCTCGATCTGCTCGCGCGACAGCCCGCGCATCATCAGGTCCACGGCCCGGCGGTTGATCACGCGGTCCGCCTGCTTGGCCGACAGCTTGGCGGGCAGGTCGAAGTGGATGCTCTCCAGGAGCTGCTTGCTGACCTGCTCGCGCATCGCCTGCTGCACGTCGTAGCCGATCCGCTCGACCATCTGCTCGCGCAGGGCGGCGCGGAGCTCGTCCTCGTTCGAAAAACCGAGGTCTTCGAGAAAGGCCTGGTTGATCTCCGCCAGCTCCAGGTGCTTGAGATCCTTGAGAGCAATCTCGATCTCGACCTCCTTGCCGCGGAGCTGTTCGTTGGGATGGGTGTCCGGCGCGGTGGCCTTGATCGAGCGGGTCTCGCCCGCCTTAAGCCCCTCAAGCTGCTTGTCCAGGTCATCGACCTGGATGCCGCCGATGCGCCCCGGCCGCGCGACGATCTGCGCGTCGTGTTGGTGGCCGACGACGTTGCCGTCCACCTTCACGTGGACGTCGGCGAGCAGGTAATCCTTCTCCTGCACGCCGCGATCCTCGACCGGCATCAGCGAGCCCTGCTGCTCGCGGAGGTTCTGCATGGCCTGATCGACGTTCTCCTCCTTCACCTCGATCTTCGGGCGCTTGACCTTTACGCCCGCCAGATCCGGGATGCTGAATTCCGGCTGCACCTCGATCGTGAAGGAGAAGTTCAGCGGCCCGGATTCGGGAAGCTGGATCGCGTCGGGGTTGTCGAATTCGGGCTCGCCCAGGACGTTGAGGTTGTTCTTCTCCAGCGCCTGCTCGTAGGACTCCGACACCAGCGACCGGCGGACCTGGTCCTTCACCTCGGTCGCGAACCGCTTCTCGATCAGCTTGGCCGGCGCGTGACCGGGACGAAAGCCCGGGATCGCCGCCTGGCTGCGGATCTCCTTGAACTGCTCGGCGACCTTCGTCCTGATGTGGTCTTCGGGGATCTCGATCGAGATCTTCTTCGTCGCCGGGCCCAGGTCCTCGACCTTGACGTTGTACTGGTATTCCTCTTCCTCGGTGGCGACGTTGGTGTCGGCCGTGTCTTGCTCAGCCATGGGGTCCTCGATGGTATTTCCGGTCCCTCCCCCGCACGGGGCAGGTAGACACCGGCCCCCCGTCGCGAGGGAAGTCCCGCATCGTACACGGGGAGGGGGGAGAAGGCAAAAGGGGGATTTGAGGCTATTGGTCCGATGCCGGCGCGGCCTTCTTGCGGGGGCGCTCGTCGATGGGGAAGTCGGGGCTGTCCACGCGTGCGCTGGTGAAAAGCTCCCCGGCACGCTTGACCAGATCGCCGTGGTCGGCGGCGACGTTCCTGGTCTCGCCCAGGTCGTCCTTCAGGTTGTAAAGCTCGACCGGCTTCTTGGTGCCGTGCCGGACCACCTTCCAGTCCCCCATGCGCAGAGCCTGGTCGAAGCCGCGCTCGTGGAACTCGAAATAGAGGTACTCGTGGGGCTTTTGCTCCTTGCCCAGGAGCGTGGGCAGGATCGATTGGCCGTCGATGTTGGCGGGCACCTTGTCGGTCGCGCCGGCGACGTCGGCGGCGGTCGGCAAAAAGTCCCAGAACGCGGTCACGAAATCGGTCGTCGCGCCGGCCTTGACGTGCCCGGGCCAGCGGGCAATGAACGGCACGCGGATGCCGCCTTCGTACATGTCCCGCTTGATCCCGCGCAGGGGACCCGACGAGTGGAAGAATGCCGCCTTCGAACCGCCTTCGCTGTGCGGACCGTTGTCGCTGGCGAAGATGACCAGCGTGTTCTGGTCTACCTTGAGTTCCTTCAGGAGCGCCATGACCTGGCCAACCGTGTCGTCAAGGCGGGCGATCATGGCGGCCTTGTTCTTTTCCTGCTGTGGCCAGGGCTTGTCGGAGTACGGCGCGTCGCTGGGGACCTCCATCCCTTGCTGTTTTCCCTCATTGTTCGCGTGAGGGAGCGTAAGGGGGAGATAGAGGTAAAACGGCTTGTCATGGTTGG
>DATBFY010000541.1:0-2117 GCA_036558265.1 Tepidisphaeraceae bacterium
AAGACCTACGCCGACCGCAACGCCCAGCTCGAGCGCGAGTGGCGGGCGTCATTCCAAAGCGCCGTCGAGCAAACCAAGCGGATCCTCGACGCCGCCCAGCAGCAGAAGTACGACCAGATCCTCAAGCGTCAGGAGGCCGAGCGGGCTTCCCACGAACGCGAGCAACAGAACCGGCGGGCCGCCGATGAACAACAGCGCGCGACGTCCCGGCCCGGAGCGGACAGGTGAGCGAGAGACGTCGCGCGCGGACAATACACACTGACGCTCAGGAAAGGAGCTGTCACATGTCACGTCGAGGTTTGCTGTCGGTCATTGTCGGATGCCTGATCTTCACGCTGGCGCCGTTCGCCAGCGCCCAGAACCGCCCCGACCCCGCCCAGTTCCGCGAGCAGCGGCTCAACCGCATCAAGGAACAACTGGGTTCGAGCGACGACGAGTGGAAGGTCCTGCAACCCAAGATCGAGAAGATCATGGACGCCCAGCGCGAGACGTTCGCCGGCTTCGGCGGCTTCCGCCGGGGCGGAGGCGGTGGCGGTGGCGGCGCCGACAACCAGCCCCAGTCCGCGATCGCCAAGGCGTCGGCCGACCTGCGCACCACCCTGGAGAACAAGGACGCCCCCGCCGACGAGATCGCCAAGAAGCTCGCCGCCGTCCGTGAGGCCCGTGACTCCGCACGTAAGAACCTCCAGACGGCCCAGAAGGAGCTCAAGGACGTCCTCACGCAACGTCAGGAGGCCGTGCTGGTAACCATGGGGATGCTCGAGTAGCCCCTCGCCCGCCCAGCCGTTGCAGCGGTGTTTCCCCTACGCACTTTGTTGAAGGTCGATAAGCGCCGTTTCGTCTCGCGCGGAGAAGATTGAAGTGGATAACGTCCTTGCCAAGATGACCGACGGAGGCTTGCTCGCACCGGCCACGGCCGACCACGTGCGCGAGCTGCTGGCCGAAGGCCAGTCGCTGGAAGAGGCGGTCCTCGCCGCGGACGGCGTCAGCGAGGAAGCGCTCCTGCGCTTCCTCGCTTCGACCTTCGACATCCCCTACGTCGACCTCGAGAAGAACCCGCCCGCCAAGGAGATCCTGGCGCAGTTCCCGGCGCGCATCCTGGTCCGCCACCGCATCCTCCCCCTCGAGGAACGCGACGGCGTGACGCTCGTCGCCGCCAGCCGCGTCACCGACACCAGCGCGCTCGACGAGCTCCGTCTCGTCTGCGGCAAGGATCTCGCCCTGGCGCTGGCGCCCTCGACCGAGATCGACCGCGCCCTCAAGCGCCTGCTGGGCGTTGGCGCCGACACGCTCCAGACGCTCAACCAGGAGGCCGGCGGGGACCTGCAGGTCCTCGACGAGGGCCGCGAGGAAGACCTCGACCTCAGCGCCGCCGCCCAGGACGCCTCGATCATCAAGTTCGTCAATCAGATCCTGACCGAGGCCATCGAGCTGCGCGCCACCGACGTCCACATCGAGCCGTTCGAGAACCAGCTTCGCCTCCGATATCGCATCGACGGCGTCCTCCAGGAAACCAACGTCCCCCCCTCGATCCGCCGCTTCCACGCCGCGATCGTCTCGCGGCTCAAGATCCTCAGCCACCTCGACATCGCCGAGAAGCGCCTCCCGCAGGACGGCCGCATCAAGCTCCGCATCGCCGGACGCGAGATCGACATCCGCGTCTCCATCATCCCGATGATCCACGGCGAAGCCGTCGTGCTCCGAATCCTCGACCGCGGCGACGCCGTCCTGGGCACCGAGCACATCGGCATGGCCCAGCGCGACCGCGGCCACTTCGACAAGATTCTCGACATGCCCCACGGCATCGTCCTGGTCACCGGCCCGACCGGCTCGGGCAAGACCACCACGCTCTACGCCGCCCTCTCCAAGATCAACGACATCGAACGCAAGATCATCACCGTCGAAGACCCCGTCGAGTACCAGCTCCGCGGGATCAACCAGATCCAGGTGAACACCAAGAGCGGCCTGACGTTCGCCGCCGGCCTTCGCGCCATCCTCCGCCACGACCCCGACGTCGTACTGGTCGGTGAGATCCGCGACAAGGAAACCGCCGAAATCGCCGTCCAGGCATCCCTTACGGGTCACCTTGTATTCAGCACCCTGCACACCAACGACGC
>DATBFY010000542.1:0-6907 GCA_036558265.1 Tepidisphaeraceae bacterium
CGCAACCGCCGAAGCACTTTCGCGATGCTTGGGAGCGCGTGATCTGAGGTCCTGAAGCGCCGCGGTCTTGTCTGGTCTGTCGCGCCGGGTAGACTCTCGCGCTCTCGCACCGGAGCGTGCACCGATGAACCATCCCATCACGGATCGCAGAACGTTTCTCCGCTGGTCCGGCGCGGCGGCGGCCGCCGTCGTCGCGGGAATACCGAGACGCAACGAGCCCTCGTTTGCCGCGGAGAGTGAGCTGGCTCGTTTCCCGGAGAAAACGGACCTGATCCTGCTGACGGATCGCCCGCCGAACCTTGAGACGCCGATCAAGTTCTTCAAAGAAGACCTGACGCCCAACGACGCCTTCTTCGTCCGCTGGCACCTGGGCGTGATCCCCACGTCAATCGATCCGGCGACGTTTCGACTCTCGCTCGGCGGGCACGTCGAATCGCCGTTGAGTCTTTCATTGGACGAGCTGCGCAAGAATTTCGAGCCGGCGTCAGTCGTCGCGGTCTGCCAGTGCTCGGGGAACTCGCGATCGTTCTATGAGCCGCGCGTGCCGGGCGGTCAATGGGGGCACGGCGCAGTCGGCAACGCGAAGTGGACGGGCGTGCGATTGAGCGATCTATTTAAGAAGGCGAAGATCAAAGGTGGGCCGGTGGACGTGAGCCTCAAAGGCCTGGACCGGGCGCCGATGCCCACCACGCCCGACTTCGTCAAGGCGCTCTCGTTCGATCACGCCAACGACGGCGAGGTCATCGTCGCCTATGCGATGAACGACAAGCCGCTGCCGATGCTCAACGGCTACCCGCTTCGCCTGATCGTGCCGGGGTGGTACGCAACGTACTGGGTGAAGTCATTGAGCGAGATCAACGTGCTGCCGCAGGCGTTCAAGGGGTTCTGGATGGACAAGGGCTACCGCGTGCCCGACAACCCGGATTGCCAGGAGTTGCCCACCGAACTGGCGAAGCAGACCGTGCCGATCAGCCGGATGACGGTGCGGTCGCTGTTCACGACGCCGACGGCGGGCGAGCGGATTTCAGCGGGTCAGCAGGTTGACGTGCAGGGCGTCGCCTTCGACGAGGGAAAGGGGATCAAGCAAGTCGAGGTCTCGATTGACGGCGGCCATCAATGGTCCGCGGCCGACCTCGACGCCGAGATCGGGCGATATTCGTGGCGGCGTTGGCGGTTCGGCTGGACGCCGGGGAACCGCGGGCAGTTCACGCTCATGGTTCGGGCCACGAACCTGGCGGGGCGGACGCAGGCCGAGCGGCAATGGAACCGTGGTGGATACGCGCGGAACGTGATCGAGTCGGTCGAGGTAAGCGTCGTTTGATCCTCGGTGCAGGAGAGGAATCTTCATGAGACGAACACGAATGATCGCGGTTGCTGGAGCGCTGCTGGGGGCGTGCGGCGTCGTTGGACGGTTCGTCCACGGACAGGAGAAGCAGGTGGCGGACACCGGCGGTGTCCGCACCATCACGCTGCCGGTGATGCAGCCCGACCTGCCGGACGCGCCGGGCCGCGACGCGGTAACGGCCGCGTGCGTGATCTGCCATTCGACCCGCTACATCACGATGCAGCCGCGGTTTTCGAAGACGGTGTGGACCGCCGAGGTGGACAAGATGCGCAAGACGTTCGGCGCACCGATCACCGATCAGCAGGCGGCGGTCATCGTCGATTACCTGGTGGCGATCCGCGGGACACCGGCGGCGGGGGCGAAGTAGACATGACCACGATGCCCCTTCGCCTCAGCGCACTCGTTCTGTTTCTCACCTTATCAACGGGCGTGGCTCGCGCTGAGGACTGGCCACAGTGGCGCGGGCCGGCGCGCACGGGCCACGTGCCGGTCGGCGTGTCGGTTCCAGAGACGCTGCCGGGCTCGCCAAAAGTGCTTTGGCACATCCCACTGGGCAACGGCCTGTCGTCGCCGGTCGTCTCCGGGGGCAAGGTGTTTTACCTGGACAACCAGCAGAATAAGGAGACGGTGCACGCGGCCGACGTCAACAGCGGCAAGGTCCTCTGGAGCATGCCGCTCGATGTCGTGCACAAGGACAGCCAGAGCCCGCCGGGCCCGCGGTGTACGCCGGTGGTGGACGGCGAGCGGGTTTACGCGCAATCGTGCCGGGGTCAGCTCACCTGCTTCGGCGCGGATGACGGCAAGGTGATCTGGCAGACGAATTTCGTGAAGGACTTCGGCGCCACGTTTATCGGCGAGCGCGGGCAGGCGCAGGGCGCGACCCGGCACGGCTACAACGCCTCACCCATCGTGGACGGCGATCACCTGATCGCCGAGGTCGGCGGGCGCGACGGGGCGGAGGTGGTCTGCTTTGACAAAATCACCGAAAAGGTGGTCTGGCGATCGGGGGACGGCACCCCGGGATATGCGTCGCCGCTGATCGCCGATCTGGCCGGCGCGCGGCAACTAATCACCTTCATGGCGGACGGCGTGGCGGCGTTCGATCCGGCCGATGGACACGCGCTGTGGCGCGTGCCGGTCAAGACGGCGCTGGGGCGGCACGCGACGACGCCGCTCATCTCGGGGGATATCGTCTGCGTCGCCTCTCACCAGGCGGGGTTGATCGGGATCCAGGTGACCAAAGGCAGCGAAGGCTTTTCCGCCCGGGCGATCTGGACGGCCAAGGACCTTGCGATCAACTTCTCCAGCCCGGTGGAGGTGAACGGGTACCTGTACGGCGTTGGGCCACGGGCCGATCTGATCTGCGTGGAGATGAAGACGGGCAAACGGGTGTGGTCGCAGGAGCGGTTATTTTCGGGGAATCCCGGCAACGCGTACGGCGGCTTTGTCGTCATGGGCGAGCGCATCCTCCTGCTGACCGATGGCGGGCGGCTGATCCTCTTCGACGCCGATCCGGCCAAGTTCCATGAGATCGCGCGGGCACAAGTGTGCGGGCAGAACTGGTGCAATCCGGCGTATGCGAACGGGAACCTGTACCTGCGCGATAATCGCGAGCTTTGGTGTGTCCGGTTGGTGTCACCGTGATCGCGCGCCCGCTCAGGGCTTTTCACCCCCGCCCGCTTGTCGCTACCATGCCGGGGTATGAGAACCAATCGGCTCATCGTCGCATGGGCGATCCTGCTGGGATTGTCGTTTATGGCCAGGTCGGTCAAGGGTCAGCAAGGCGAGCAGATCCCGGGTCGCTGGTCGGCGGAAAAGGCCAACGCATGGTACGCCACCAAGCCCTGGCTTGCCGGCTCCAACTACATCACGAGCACGGCGATCAACGAGTTGGAGATGTGGCAGGCCGACACGTTCGACCTGCCGACGATCGATCGCGAGCTGGGGTGGGCACACGACCTGGGCTTCACCAGCATGCGCGTCTTCCTGCACCACCTGCCGTGGGAGCAGGATTCACAGGGGTTCCTGAACCGGATCGACCAGTTCCTGGGCGCCGCGGACAAGCACGGCATCGGCGTGATGTTCGTGATCTTCGACTCCTGCTGGGACCCGTTTCCCAAGCTCGGCAGGCAGCGCGAGCCCAAGCCGGGGCTGCACAACTCGGGCTGGGTGCAGAGCCCGGGACTGAACGACCTGAAAGACCCCGCGCGGCGGCCGCTGCTGGAGGCGTACGTCAAAGGCGTGCTCGGGCGATTCAAGGACGACAAGCGGGTCTACCTCTGGGATATCTTCAACGAGCCGGATAACACCAACGGCTCATCCTACGGCAAGCTCGAGCTGCGGAACAAGGTGGACCTGTCGCGCGAGCTGCTGAAGCAGGAGATCGGCTGGATCCGGGAAGTGAATCCATCGCAGCCGATCACCACGGCGCCGTGGATCGGCAACTGGCCCGACCCGGACAAGCTCTCGCCGATGGAGCGGGTGCAGCTCGAGAACAGCGACGTGATCTCGTTCCACAGCTACGGCAAGCCGGACGAGGCGGCCAAGTGCGTGGAGCACCTGCGGCGGTACGGCCGGCCGATCGTCTGCAGCGAGTACATGGCCCGCCCGCAGGGGAGCACGTTCGACCCGATCCTGGGGTACTTCAAGGAGCAGCGCGTCGGGGCGTACAACTGGGGGTTTGTCTCGGGCAAGAGCCAGACGATCTACCCGTGGGACTCGTGGCAGCACCCGTATAAGGGCGAGCCGCCGGTCTGGTTCCACGACATCTTCCGCGCCGACGGCACGCCCTACCGGCCGGCAGAAGTGGCGTACATCAGGAAAGTGACGGGGAAGTCCAACTGACAGACAAGGAGCGGTCGCCATGGCCCGCCGCTTGACCTTGATCGTGCTAACGATTGTGCTTCCAGCCGCCTGCCTGTCTGCGCAAGCACAGGCCGATCTGAAACTCTGGTACGACAAGCCTGCGGGCAAGTGGATCGAAGCGCTGCCGATCGGCAACGGGCGGATGGGGGCGATGGTCTTCGGAGGGATGGCCGAGGAGCACTTGCAGTTCAACGAGGATACCGTCTGGACCGGCTCGCCCCACGAATATCAACATGATGGAGCGGCCAAGTACCTGCCGAAGATCCGCGAGCTGCTGGCGAAGGGGGATCAGAAGGAGGCCGAGGGGTTGGCGATGGAGCAGTTCATGAGCGTGCCGGTGCGCCAGGAGGCGTATCAGCCGTTCGGGGACCTTTACCTGAAGTTTGATGGTCACGACCAGGCCGCCGGCTATCGTCGAGAACTGGATCTCGATTCGGCCGTTTCGACGGTCTCGTACACGGTGAACGGCGTTCGTTTCACGCGCACTGCGTTCGCGAGCCATCCGGACAACGCGATCGTCGTGCGCGTCGTTGCGGACCGGCCGGGGCAGGTCGGCTTCGCGCTGCGGCTCGACTGCCCGCACAAGGAACATCAGGTCCGCGCCGCGGGCGATACCGTGACGCTCATGGGGCACGTGGAGCCGGGCGGCATCCGGTTCGAGGCTCGGGCTCGCGTCGTGGCGCAGGGTGGGAAGGTCGAGGCGGCCGGCGATCAGGTCCGCCTCCAGGGCGCGGATTCGGCCACGGTGCTGCTCGTCGGGGCGACGAACTTCGTCAACTATCACGACATCAGCGCTGACCCGTCTCAACGATGTGAGGCGATGTTGTCGCCGCTGGCGTCCAAGGCTTACGAGGACCTGCTTGCCGCTCACGTCGCCGATCATCGGAAGCTCTTCCGGCGCGTTTCGCTTGACGTGGGGCCTGGCCAGGCTGACAAGCCGACCGATCAGCGGCTTAAGGAGCTTGTCGATCATGCCGAGGCCGATCCCGGTCTCGCCGCTCTCTATTTTCAGTTCGGTCGCTACCTGCTGATCGCCTCCAGCCGCGCCGGTGGCCAGCCTGCGAATCTACAGGGTCTATGGAACGATTCGCTCACACCGCCGTGGGACAGTAAGTGGACGGTCAACATCAACACGGAGATGAACTATTGGCCGGCGGAGGTGACGAACCTCTCCGAGTGCACGGCGCCTCTCTTTCAGATGATCGAGGATTGCGCCCAGACCGGCGCCAAGACCGCCCGCGCCCATTACGACGCCCGCGGCTGGGTGCTACATCACAACACGGACCTTTGGCGCGGCACGGCGCCGATCAACAAGTCCAACCACGGCATCTGGGTGAGCGGCGGGGCGTGGCTCTGCCGGCATCTCTGGGAGCATTACCTGTTCACCGGCGACAAGCAGTTTCTCGCCGAGACCGCGTACCCGCTGATGAAAGGGGCATCGCAGTTCTTCGTGGATTTCCTCGTCAAGGATCCAAAGACCGGCCGGTTGATCAGCACGCCGTCCAATTCGCCTGAGCAGGGGGGCCTGGTCGCCGGGCCGACGATGGATCATCAGATTATCCGCGCGCTTTTCACCTCCACCGCTGCGGCCGCGCGCATTCTGGGCGTTGACGCCGATTTTGCTGCGAAACTGGATGACCTTCGCCGTCAGATCGCACCCAACCAGATCGGGAAGTACGGCCAGTTGCAGGAGTGGCTCGAAGACAAGGACGATCCGAAGAACGACCATCGCCACTGCTCCCACCTCTGGGCTCTTTTCCCGGGTGACGAGATCACGCCCGATCAGCCCAGGCTCTTCGCGGCCGCCAGGCAGTCGCTGATCTTCCGTGGCGACGGCGGTACCGGCTGGAGCAAGGCGTGGAAGATCTGCTTCTGGACGCGGCTGCTCGACGGCGATCACGCCTACCGCATGCTCCTCGGCCAACTCACTCCCACCGGCGCGACGGCAGTCAGCACCAAGAAGGGTGGCGGCACCTACCCCAACCTCTTCGACGCCCACCCGCCCTTCCAGATCGACGGCAACTTCGGCGCCACCGCCGGCATCGCGGAGATGCTGCTTCAAAGCCACCGCGGCACGATCGACGCCCCGATCATTGACCTGCTGCCGGCACTTCCTAAGGCCTGGCCCGTCGGTCAGGTTAAAAGCCTGCGCGCCCGCGGCGGGTATGAGGTGGACATCGCTTGGGGCGACGGTCGCCTGACCGCGGTCACGATCCGCTCGCTCCTGGGCCGGCCCTGCACGGTTCGCTACGCCGGCCGCAGCGTGCAGCTCGAAGCCAAGAGTGGCGAGGTGGTGAACCTGAATGGCTCGATCGAGCGCGCGACCGGCGGGAAGTAATACGGCTTCTTTGGAGTGCGGCTCATGTCCCATCTCACAACGATCCTGCTGCTCACGCTCATCGCCCCCATGACGCTGGCCGCCGAATACCGCGCCACCTCCGCCGCCGATATCGCCAAGCTCTCCCCCAGCCTCAAGCCCGGCGACACCGTCGTCCTCGCCGACGGCCCCTGGAACGATCAAGCCATCGTCTTTCGCGCCACCGGCGCCGCCGATCAACCCATTACGCTGCGCGCCCAGACCCCCGGCAAGGTCATCCTCTCCGGCAATTCCTCGCTTCTGGTCGAGGGCAAGCACCTGGTCGTCAGCGGCCTCTATTTCAAGGACGCCACCGCCACCGCCGACGCGATTCGGATCAA
>DATBFY010000543.1:0-10382 GCA_036558265.1 Tepidisphaeraceae bacterium
CGTGAACGTGTGGACGTTCGTCGAGTTGCCCGGCGTCAGCGTCCCCGTCACGTCGGCGTCGAGCGACATCGGCGCGGCGGCGCTCGCCAGGTCCAACAGCCGGAACGCGTACGGCCCGGTGTTCCCCCCGCCGCCCCGCACAGTCAGGCGGTATTGCCCGGCCACCGCGCCGATGAGCGGGTTGGGCGCGAAATCGAACGAGTCGGAATTCCGGAACGCGCGCCCGCCGACCAGCGTCCTCGCCGGCCCTTCCAGCGTCCAGTTCAGGTTCGAATTACCAGTCAGGCTGTCGAACACAAGGCTCGCGTTCGACGCCAGCGTGAACACGTACGTGTCCACTTCCCCCGCCGCGCCGATCGTGCCGTTCACGGTGCTGCCCATCGTCAACGGGTCCCCGGTGAACGGCTGTACCGGCGTGTTCCCCTGGGGCAGGACGTTGAACGAGTAATTCCCCGCCGCCGAGGTGTCGAAGAATCGCCCCTCGACCAGCAGCAGGTATTCGCCCGCCCGCGTCAGCGTCGTCGTCCCGATATCCGAAAAGCCCTGGTCGAAGATTGGGTTCTCAAACGGGTCCAGGAGCCGCCACGACGGCGTGTTGCCGAACCCCGTGGCGCTGATCTGGTCGAACGAGAACTGATCCCCCGCCTGCGCCGTGAAACGATAGACGTCCGTCGAATTCGCCGGCGAGAGCGTCCCCGACTGCACGTTCCCCGGCGTGTACAGCGTCGCCGCCGACAGGTCCAGGAGGCGAAACGCGAACGCGCCCGTGGCGTCGCCCCCGGCGTCCACGGTCAAGGTATACGCGCCGGCCGCCAGGCTCAGCACCGGATCGTCCGTGAAGTCCGTCGCGTCCGAGCCCTGGAACGACCGGTTGCTCACGACCGTCCCCCGCGGGCCGCTCAAGCTCCACGCAAAGGGCACGTTCGCCAGCGAATCGAAGTAAAGCCTGGAATCCGCGCCCAGCGTGAACGTGAAGTTCTGCCGCTGACCCGCCGATGCGATGGAGGAGTTCACCGTCGCGCCGATATTGATCGGCGTCGTGCCGTCCGTCACCGGCCGCACGTTGAACGAGTAGTCGCCCGATGCCGACGTGTCGAAGAACCGCCCCTCGACCAGGAGGAAGTAGGTCCCCGCGCGGGTCAGCGTCGTCACATCGACGTCGCTCACGCTCTGGAGGAAAACGCTGTTCCCGAACGGGTCCAGCAACCGCCACGATGGCGTGTTGGTAAAGCCGGTCGTGCCCAGCGCGTCGAAGTAGAACCGATCGCCCGTGCCCGCCTGGAACGTGTACATCCGCGTGGACAGGCCCGGCGCAAGCGTGTTGCTCTCGGTCGTCCCCGGCGTGTACGCCGTCGCCGCGGCGAAATCGAGCAGCCGGAACCCGAACGCACCGGTCGCGTCGCCCCCGGCGCTCACCGTGATCGTGTAGTTCCCCGCCGGCAGGTTCAGCGTCGGGTCGGCGATGCCGAAATCTGCCGCGTCCGAGCCCTGGAACGACCGGTTGCTGACGACCGTGCCCCGCGGTCCCGTCAGGCTCCACGCGAAGTCGCGGTTGACCAGCGAGTCGAAATAAAGCCTGGCGCCGGAGGCCAGATTGAACGTGAACCGTTGCTGCTGCCCCGCCGAGCCGATCGAGCCGTTCACCGTCGCGCCGACGGTGATCGGCGTCGTGACGTCGTTGACCGGCCGCACGTTGAACGTGTAATTCCCCGACGCCGAGGTGTCGAAAAATCGCCCCTCGACCAGCAGGAAATACGTGCCGGTGCGCGGCAGCGCCGTCGCGCCCACGTCGGCAAACCCCTGGAGGAACAGCGGGTTGCCGAACGGGTCCAGCAACCGCCACGACGGCGTGTTGGTAAAGCCGGTCGTGCCCAGCGCGTCGAAGTAAAAGCGGCTGCCCGCCGATCCATCGAACCGGTAGATCGTGGTCGCCTTCCCCGGCGTCAGCGTGCCCGCCTGGTCGCTCCCGGGCGTGTACGCCGTCGCCGCCGCGAAATCGAGCAGGCGGAACGAGAAGTTCCCCGTCGTCGCCCCGCCGCCGCTCACGCTGATCGTGTACGTGCCGGCCGGGAGGTCGAGCGTGGGATCGCCGTTGAGTTCCCCCGCGTCCGATCCCTGGAACGACCGCACGCCCACCACCGTCCCGCGCGGGCCGGTCATGCTCCAACTGAAATCCACGTTCACCAGCGAATCGAAGTACAGCTTGGCGTCGGACGCGAGATTCAGCGTGTATTTCTGCTGCTGCCCCGCCGACGCGATCGTTCCGTTGACCGTCGCGCCGACGGTGATCGGCGTGGTCGCGTCCACGACCGGGCGCACGTTGAACGAATAGTCGCCCGAGGCCGCGTTGTCGTTGAAACGCCCCTCGATCAGCAGGTGGTACGTCCCGCTTCGCGGCAGCGCCGTCACCCCCACGTCGGCAAACCCCTGGAGGAACAGCGGGTTGCCGAACGGGTCCAGCAACCGCCACGACGGCGTGCTGGCAAAGCCGGTCGTCCCCAGCGTATCGAAATAGAACCGGTCCCCCGCCGACGCGTCAAACGCGTAAACCCGCGTCGATCGCGCGGGCGTCAGCGAGTTGCTCTCGGTCGTGCCCGGCGTGTACGCCGTCGCGCCCGCGAAATCGAGCAGTCGGAACGAGAAGTTGCCCGTCTTGTCCCCGTCGGCATCGACGCTGATCGTGTAAGCGCCCGCGGGCAGCTCGAGCGCGGGGTTGCCGGTAAATTCCCCCGCGTCCGAGCCCTGGAACGACCGCACGCTCACCACCGTCCCGCGCGGGCCCGTCATGCTCCAAGTGAAATCGACGCTCGCCAGCGCGTCGAAGTACAGCTTCGCGTCCGACGCCAGGTTCAGCGTGAACTTCGGCTGCTGACCGGGCTGGTCGATCGAGCCATTCACCGTCGTGCCCACCGTCATCGGCGTCGTCGGGTCCGAGACCTTCTGAACCGTGAAGCCGAACGTCGCGCTGGCCGAGGTGTCGTTGAACCGCCCTTCGACAAGCAGCGTGTACGCCCCCGAGCGCGGGATCACCATCCGATCCACGTCCGAAAAACCTTGGCTGAACACGATGTTGCCGAACGGATCCAGCAGTCGAAACGTCGGCGCCACGCCGAATCCCGAACTCGCCTGCGTGTCGAAGAACAGCGCATCCCCCGCCACCGCGCTGAACGAGTAGAATGCCGACGTCCGCGCCGGCGCCAGCGTCCCGTCCACCCGCGTCCCAAAGGTCAGCGGCGTCGCCACCGCCAGATCCCGCAGCGTGAACTGATAGTTTCCCGTCGCCGCCCCGCGCACCCGCAGCACGTAGTTCCCCGCCCCCAGCCGCAGCACCGGGTCGCCTGCCTCCGAGGCGTCGCTGCTCCGGAAATCGCGGCCGTTGACGATCGTCCCCGGCGGGCCTTCCAGGCTCCAGTTGAAATCGCCGTTCGTCCCCGAGTCAAAGTACAACCGCGATGCCGCCGCCAGCGAGAACGTGTACACGTCCTCCGCCCCCGCCGTCGCAAGATTGCCGTTGACCGTATTCCCAAGCACAAGAGGCGTGCCGGTCACCGGCACGATCGGATCGTTCCCCTGCGGCACGATGTTGAACGAGTAACTCCCCGTCCCCGTGTCGCCGTACCGGCCCTCGACCAGCAGGTCGTACGTGCCCGGCACGGTAAACGCCTGCGTCGAAACGTCCGTCCCCAGATCGCTGGTGAACTTGACCTGCCCGAACGGGTCGATCAACCGCCAGACCGCGCTGGGCGCGCCCGTCCGCGTCAGGTTGTCGAACGAGAACTTGTCCCCCGCGTTGGCGACGTTGAACTGATACAGGTCCGTCTCGTTCGCCGGATCGAGCGTGCCGCTCACCGCCGAGCCGGGCGTCACCTGCGTCGCGTCCGTAAAGTTCTTCAGGTTGAACGAGTAATCCCCGGTCGTGTCGGCGTCGGCGTCCACGGAGAGCGTGTAATCCCCCGCCGACAGCACCAGCACCGGGTTGGCGATCGACCCGCCATCCGACGAGGTGAACGGCCGCGCGTTCACCACCCGCCCGCCGGGCCCGTCCAGCGACCAGTGGATCGACCCGGATCCGGACAGCGCGTCGAAGTAAAGCTTGGCGTCCGACGTCAGCGCGAAACTGTAACGGTCACGCTCCCCGGGGACCGAGATCGTCCCGTTGACCAGCCCCGCGTTGATCGCCAGGAGCACCCGCGCTTCGAGCAGTTCCAGGGTCTGCCGGCGTTTGGTCGTGCGAACGCGGCGGCGCGCGCACGCGTTGCCACTTGCAGCTCTTCCCATACCCTTGCTCCTTATGTGCCGCGCCGGCAGGGCGCAATCTGCGATATGACACGATCAAGAGGCGGACGCCCGTCGGCGGGCACGCCCACCGACGAAAACAACCCACGACCCCAGCACCAGCCCCGGAATCAACGCCGCCGGCAGCGGCACCACGCCGCTCGACGGCACCACCGTCACCAGCACCCCAGGACCGTAAACCACCCCCGGCACCTGCGACTGGTAAAGCACGAAATCGAACCCGTACGGATCCACCGACGGGCCGGGCGTCACCGAGTTCTCACCCGGCGTCGTCGCCAGCACGTCCACCGAAAACAACACCGCGCTGCCCCCCACCCCTCTCGTGTCATCCAGGTAACCCCCGTGGATCGCATCCAGCCCCGAAGCCGACGCCGACCCGTCGCTTCCCCCGAGCAGGGCGTCCGACACCCCCGGACGTTCGATCCCCAGGATCTGCAGGCCGCTCGATTGGCCCGGAAGTAAATTTGAAACGATTAGATCCAGGTCGAACGTAAAGATTCCGTCGTTTGCGGAATTTGCACCGGTTATGTCGGCATTAATCAGCAATCTTCGCGTCTGTCCGACTTCCACCACATTCCCCCCCGATTCAATCGAAGTCGATACGAAGACGATCGGCGCCCCCGCGGCCGACCGGCAAACCCCGGACAGCACCCCCAGGACGAGCATCCACGTGGACCAATTCACCTTCCCTCCGCACGCCAGTACTGCCTCATCAACCCACGATCAGGCGGAGTTCCGTTCAGGGCAAGAAGGTACGGGATTGCCACCCCAAATTGCAATGAAATCCGTGCATAATTTTATAAAATCAAATAGGGAAATCCCCGATAGGTATTAGTCCTCATGGAAACTTGCTAGATTATCGACTAAAAGACTCAGCCTTCACTTCGGTTGTGCGCGCCCCGATCCCGGGCACCTGACGGGCGCGCAAGACGTGGGTGTCATGTGGGGAAGATATGAAGACGCGAAAAAGCCTGAACCGCGCCCGCCGCGAGCGCGAGTTGATGGTCCTAGAGATCGAGCGCGTTCTCGTGAACTCGAAGCGAATCCTGACGGAATCGAAGCTCGAGGTCGAACGCGTCCGTCGTCAACTGGCCTATCTGCTCCGCTGATGGCAGCGCGCACGCACATCACGACGACAGCCGCAGCGCCTCCCAGAGGGAGATAGCGATCACCGCGAGAGCGGTAGCGGCAGATAGGGCGACGAGCACGTCCAACGGCTCCCCCAGCAGCCGCCGCGCCGCCTTCTCGTAATTCTCGACCCAGTCCAGGTAATCTTCGTGCGCGCGGGTGAGCCGCGCCGCGAGTCCCCAAGTTGGATGACGGCTCCCGATTTCCGAATCCATTCGATACCTCGCCAGGTGGAGGGTGAAACCACGTCGGGAACGATGTGTGCCTCCTTACAGTATCGCGCCTAAATGAAAAGTAAATGAGTCACTGATTGGGAGATTGGTGCGGGATCCGCGACGACCATTTGGCACGCCAGGCTGGATATTCCTTCTCCAGCAAACCGCGTGGCCACTCGCCCAGCCAGGCGTATCCGTTGCGGCGTTCGTAGCCGATGTCGGCTAAGCGCGATTTGGCCACGCCATCCCGATCCGAGTAAATCGGCTTGTTCGTCCGGATGTCGTAGAAGCGTGCCCAGAGGGGCGGTGCGTTCACATCCTGCACGACGACTTTGTCAAATCCCCTGGGCCCATTCGCATCGCGTCGTTGCACGACCTTGATGCCGGTCAGCCTTGCGGATTCGAACCATGCGACGGCGCCTTCGACCGCCCGGACGACTTCCGGGCTGGGCTGGTCCAGGCTCATGAGCAACCGGGTGATGCCGACCGACTCGCTCCCGCTGAGCGATACCAGTTCAAACGAGCGTCCGGGCCGCGGACTGTAGTCCTTCTCGTCATGCTGGGCGCACCAGGCCGTGAGCTTGCCATCGACCCGCACCTGGCATTTAAGAATGCAATCGACACCGCGTTCGAAAGCCCGTTTGGACAACGATCGACGATCAGGATCAAGAAGAGGAGCTGCGTCCCTCAGAAAGTACATCAGCCGGACCATCGCGTCGTCATTGAAGGTGATATGGCGGTGATAGGAGGTGGCCGGAGGCGGCCAGAACTGCGGCCACCCTCCCGTCGGATACTGAGCCGCAATTATATAATCATAGCCTTTCAAGTACGCCGCCTGGTAGCGGGCGTCGTGGGTTGCGGTCCATGCGCGGCCCAGGAAGCGCAATTCGTCCGTGGTCGCGCCGTTGTCGAAGGTGGGGGCGAGGTCCTTGGCGCGATCGGCGCCTGAATACGGACGGGCGGTCGTGTCAACGTTCTTGGGCCATCCACCCCGATCGGACTGGTACGACAAGATGTTCGACGCGACACGGCGACCCTCGTCCGAACGATACCATTCATCCGGTTTATTGAGGTATTGCCGCGCGCCGTCGATCGCCACGGCGCGGGGGCTCGCCATCAGCAGCAGGACCAACGCGACGAGAAACAAGGGTGTTTTCATGTCACCGCCCACTGAATTCGACACACGCCGGTGACCCGCCGCTCGCCATCACGCGCTGGATTCGAACGTCGGTCGCGCCCGCCGGCACTTCGTCCGGCAACCAGACCCTGGCGGCGCGCAGAGGGGCGAGGTGACGGAGAATGGTGGCTTCATCGACGCCGCCCCGATCCTCCAACGGGCCTGAGCCGGACTTCGCCTTGGCCGGGTCGGGATTATCCCCAATGTTGGCAAGGAACTGAAAGCCTTTGGGCGCGGCTTGCTTGTTGCTGGTGTTGATGTTGCACCCGACCAGGCCGCCGCGGGCAGGGGGCTTCGCCACGTTCTGCCAGACCGTGTCCGAGGTCGTGCCGGGGAGTTGCACCCAGAACTGGTTGTTCAGCGCGAGGACGCTCGCATCGCCGCCGTCGCCCCGGAGTTCGAAGCGGCAGGTCTGCTTTGTCTCCACGGGCATCAGGATGCAGGTGGCGAGGGTGAAAAGGCCGTGAAAGTTTTCGGCGGAGATCGTGGGGGACCTGGCGGAGGTGGCATAGGAGAAACGCGTCGCGTCGATGGAGAGGGTGCCGCGATCGGCGAGCCGCAAGCCGGTCAGGGCGTCGGCGCTGCGCTCGTGGTAGACGCCGCGGACGACGAGGCGCCCGCCTTGTCGGACGTCGTACTGACCTGCGGCGGAGCCGGTGGCGCCGGTGAAGATGCTGACCCGGTTGGCGGCGGTCTCGGCTGAATCGCCGCCGATCACTTCGACCCATGCGCCAGCGTTGCCGCTGCCCTGGAGGGCGCGGAACAGGACGTCGGTCTGGTCGAGACCGCTGACGCGAACGGCGGCTGTGCGGCCATTGGGCTGACTGTCGGCGGCGGTGGGGCCGCTGGCGTTGAGCTGGTCGGCGAAGATGCGGCCGTGCGGCTGGTCGGCGTGGGTGATGAGGATGGCCTGGGCGGACGGCGCGTGGACGTAGACATCGCGCAGGGTGGCGCGGCTGGGGCCTTCGAGCTGGAGGGCGACACCGCCTGCGGGCCCGGTCCAGTTCAGGCGCGTCGCGGTCTCACCCGCGCCGTCACCGATCAGTTGAACGTCAGCGCCGGGCGGGACGACGATCGTCTGATCGACTTTGTATGCCCCCATGGGCAGGTGGACGACCGGATGCTGACCGGCCAGTTTGGCCGCCTCGTCGATCGCGCGCTGAACGGCGCGGCCATCGGCGCCGGCGGGGACTTCGAAGATCTTTCGCGCCTGGCGCTTGGGCGTTGCTGGGAGAGCTGGCAAGTCCGATGCGATTTGTTTGGCATCGACGACTTTCTCATCGACACGCCGGAACCGGCCGCGCTCTTCAACGGCATCCGCTTTCGAGTACGTGTTGCCTGCGAGGGTCTGGTCTCCCCAGGTCATGCGGATGGCGCGGGCGTGCTCGCTTAGGCGAAAGGTGTTGTCCACAACCAGGTATGGGCCGGCATTGCCGAGCGAGATCGCCCAATCGCCGGTGGGATCGAGGATGCGGTTGCCGGTGATGCTGGTGGGCGAGCCCCAGGAGTGGCCGGTGTTGAAGTCGAGGAAGCACTTCGATCCGACGCTGGTGTTATTGACCACGGAGAAGGCCATCAGGTTCTGGGTGCTCAGGTCGGCGGTCCTGGAGCGGAGGAAGAGCGATTCCCAGACGTGCCAGTTGCCCATGACGTTGTGGACGCCTCGGCCGCAGTCCTCAAAGCGGCAGTACCAGACCCAGATGTCCATCGAGTTCCAGTTGACGGTCTGCACCCCGGCGCCGCAGCGGAGGAACTGGCAGCGGAGGACCTCGTTCTCGGCCTGGCCGTTGGTTTTGGGACCGCCGAAGACCAGGCCGGACTGGGCGTCTTTGAAGACGATGTCGCTGGTCTGGTTGTAGGTGGAGAAGGCGGGGCCGTAGAGCAGGTCGATTGCGGCGCGCCCGGCGCCGTCGAGCGTGAGGCGGGAGAACTTCGAATACCAGGCGTCCCATTGGACGAGGGTGCCGCCCGGCTCGCCGTCCCAGACCAGGGTCGTCGTCTCTGGGTCCTCGCCGATGACGGAGACGCCCTGACAATCGGTGTGGGCTTTGCGGACGGTCTTGACCGTCTTGGTGATGCGATACGTTCCGGCGGGGATATAGAGGACGCAGGATTTTTCGTGCTTCGTGAGATCGTCGAGCGCGCGTTGGAGTGCGGCCGTGTCGTCGGCCTTGCCGTCGCCGATGGCGCCGTAATCGCGGCGGAGGTCGCGCCAGCTTGGGAAGGGGCCGGTGAATTCGTCCTGGGCGCGAGAATACCCGGCGGTGAGCCATGTGATGGCGACGCAGAAGAGGGTGATCGTGAATCTCATGCGAGTTCCCATGGTTGAAGTGAAGTAGCGGTGACCGGCGCTATCTGTTGCCAGGGCTTCGTGTTCCCGAACACGGTGCGGTATCATCCGCCCGGCATGCCGGACCGGAACCAATCAATCGAACCGGCGTTTTCGTTGGCGCGCGAGCGTTACGCCGAGCTTGGCGTGGACGTGGATCGGGCGCTCGCCCGACTGGCCCAGATTCCCATCTCGCTCCAGTGCTGGCAGGGGGATGACGTGGGCGGGTTCGAGAACAGCGGCTCGGCGCTCGGCGGCGGATTGGCGGTGACCGGGAACTATCCGGGCAAGGCGCGGACGCCGGATGAGCTGCGCTGCGATGTCGAGAAGGCGCTTTCGCTGATCCCGGGAAAGCAGCGGTTCAATCTTCATGCATCCTACGGCGAGTTTGGCGGACGACGGGTCGATCGGGACCAGATCGAGCTCGCGCACTTTCAGGGTTGGATCGAGTGGGCCAAGGCCAAGGGGCTCGGGTTGGACTTCAACCCGACCTATTTCGCCCACCGCAAGGCCGCCGACGGTTTCACGCTCTCGCACCGGGATGAGGCGATCCGCCGATTCTGGGTGCGACACGGTGTCCTGTGCCGGCAGATCGGGGCGGCGATGGGAAAAGGGCTCGGGACGCCCTGCGTCACCAACTACTGGATCCCGGACGGCTTCAAAGACGCGCCGGCCGACCGCAAAGGCCCGCGCGAGCGCCTGACGAGGTCTCTGGACGAGATCTTCGCGACCCCGCTCGATTCGGCGCACAACCTGGATGCCGTCGAAGGAAAACTCTTCGGCCTTGGCTCGGAGAGCTACGTCGTCGGCTCGCACGAGTATTACCTGGGGTACGCGATCACGCGGAAGAAGCTGGTCTGCCTGGACTCCGGCCACTATCACCCAACCGAGAGCATCGCCGACAAGATCTCGGCGGTCCTGGCGCACCTGGACCGCATCCTCCTGCACGTCAGCCGTGGCGTGCGCTGGGACAGCGACCACGTGGTGACGCTGACCGACGACCTGGTCGCCATCGCGCAGGAACTGGTGCGCGGCGATTACCTGGGGCGGACGCACATCGGCCTGGACTTCTTCGACGCCAGCATCAACCGCGTCGCAGCGTGGGTGGTCGGGACGCGGGCGATGATCAAGGCCTTGCTCCTCGCACTGTTGGAACCGTCACAGAAGCTTCGCGAATTCGAGACCGCCGGCGACTACACGGCGCGCCTGGCGCTGTCGGAAGCAGTCAAGTCGCTAC
>DATBFY010000544.1:0-6935 GCA_036558265.1 Tepidisphaeraceae bacterium
CCCGGGATCGTCCGCAATCCACTTGAGCACGCGCTGCGTCGCGATCTTCAAGACGTCCGGATTGCTCAGGCATCGCTGGTTATAGCCCGGCTTCTGCCGCGACCCCTTGATCAGCGGGAAATACTCCGGGTGCGTCGCGTACAACTCGCGCGGGATCAGCTCGTCAAACGTGTGCACGAAGTGGCTGTACCGCACCTTCCCCCCCGTCGATTCGTCGAGCCGATGGGCTTGCCCGTTGAGCCGCATCCGGGCCGAGAAATCTTTGTCCCACGCCTCGCTGATGTACGCCTCGCGGTACTCGAACGCAGGCTTCTGGGTTTCATCCATCTCCCCGGGCACGCTCAACGTGCGGTGGTACGGCGCAAACGTCACCTTGGCCGTGTACCACCGCGCCCCCAGCTTCTCCAGCAGTGCCGTACACCCGTACATCGCCCCCCTCACGTCGCTGCCGAAGACCACCACGTGCGGTCCCGCCGCCTTCAGCACGAACCCTTCCGCCCCCAGGTCCGCCAGCTTCACCCCCTTCACGAGATCGGCCGAGTACCTCGTGTCCCCCACCAGGATCGCCCGCTGGGGCAGCGGCGCGAGGTCGTCGGTGAGGGGGAGCTTGGCGCCGCTCATCTTCTCGATGTACGTCTGGAGCTCGGTTGCGCCCCGGCGCAGCGACGGTGACGCCTTGGTCGGCACGACGATCGGGTAGTCCGACTTGCCGTCCTCGACGATCGTCAAGGGCGCCGCCGACGCGCCACAGCACAGCAACAGCAGCCCCACGACGATGCCAGCAATCCTGCGCATATGAAGGCTCCTTGGTAGGCGGAATAAATTCTATCGGAACGGTCGAGATTTGCTGATGACGCGCAGGCGTCATACGTGTTATAAGCGGTTGGTTCTGGACACATTGCGGTGCCCGTCCCGCATCGAAATGCCTCATCAAGGCATCGTTTTTGCTGAGCGGACTGATGACCAGGAGCAGAACGCATGAAAGAACAAAATGCTAAGGGGTCCAACGGGGACCGTCCGTCCCTTCGGATCAGGGACAGGGTGGTCGCCGTACAGACCCGCATCAACCCGGCGCCGGCCATGGCGACGCCGTCCACCGACTCGTGGCGGAAATACTGCGCCTGCCGGCTTCAACACTTCGCGTCGGGGCGTTAGCTTGCCAGATACCCTGACGGTGCCGTAGCACACACACCCTCGCGCGTTGTTCTCGCTCCGCATCTTCCGGAGCATTGCGATAGACAAGTCGAGATCCCGTTACGGACGAGGCGGCCTCGTCCGCACAAGGAGGCTGCGCCCATGACTTCGTTGCGTGGAATTGCCCAAACTGCCGCATCTGTGTCCGCTGAAACCGACATCCTGTCGCACGGCTCAGCTCGGCAAGCGACCGAAAAATTCCCTAAGGCAAAAAAATTCGTGTGGGGCGCCGGCATCGAATGCTCGTTTATCCCGCACCTGAACGTCGATCAGTTCGACTGGACCCAGCACAATCGCTTCTGGCGCGATGACTTCAATTTGGCGCGCCAGGAACTGGGAATCCAGACCCTCCGCTACGCCCTCCCCTGGCACAAGATCGAGCCGGAACCCGGGGAATTCGATTGGACGATCGCCGACGAGCGCATCCACGCCGCCAGGGAAATGGGGATCGAGCTCTACCTCGACGTCATGCACTTCGGCACCCCGCTTTGGCTCAAGCAGGCCGCCGGAGACCCGGAGTTTCCCGAATCACTGGAGCGGTTTACGGCCCGTATGGTCGAGCGCTACGGCGGGATCGTAAACACCTGGTGCCCCTGCAACGAGCCGCTCGTGCTGGCGCTCTTCAGCGGGGACTTCGGCTTCTGGCCCCCGCATGGGCGCAAGTGGAAGGGGTACATGCCGGTGCTCAGCCGGATCGTGCAGGCGGTCAGCCGGTCGATCCGCGCCATCCGCCGCACGCAGCCCGAGGCGACCGTCCTCCTCTGCGATAACGTCGAGAACTACAAGAGCCGGGATCCGGAGCTCGCCGTCGAGGTGCGCCGCCGGAACCTGCGGCGGTTCCTGGTCCTCGACCTCTTGATGGGCCGCCTGGACCGTAACCACCCGATGTATAACTGGGTCACGTCGTATGGGATCAGCGACCTGGACCTCGAGTGGTTCCGGACCAACCCGCAGGTTCCCGACCTCCTGGGACTCGATTATTACCCGCACTCCGACTGGCAGCTTGAAAAGACGTCGGCGGGCGTCCGGCAGCGCCGCAGCGAGACGCCGGTCGGCCTCTACGGCATCGCCAACGCGTACTACAACCGCTACGGCATCCCGATGATGCTGACCGAGACCAGCATCGAGGGTCAGCCGATCAATCGTGAGATCTGGCTGGAGGAGACCGTCGAGGAGTGTCGCCGCCTGCGCGAGGAGGGGGTCCCCATGCTGGGCTACTTCTGGTGGCCGATGATCGACCAGGTGGACTGGGACGGCGCGTTGACGCACCGGGTGGGGAAGGTTCACGAGGTCGGCTTGTTCAACCTCAAGCGGCAGGCGGACGGGACGCTGGCGCGGCGCGTCACGTCCCTGGTGAAGCAGTTCAAGGCGGTCGTCTCGGCCGCAGACGAGAAGGTCGGACCGCTGGGCGAGGTCGTGACGCCGGTGCCCCAGGAGGACCAGGGCCCGCCCATCGGGATCGAGGTTCCGTTCGCGACAGGTGAGACGGTCCCGGTCGGTCCGACGACGGTGGAATTGCCCGCGTCGCGGTCGAACCCCGGTGGCAATGGCAACGGGAACGGCAATGGACACGCGGTCGGCGCGAATGGCGGTGTCAAACCGCAACCGGTGATGACCGCCACCCTGCGCGGCGCGGACCCCGTACCCGGCATGTCCGCCGAGCCCGCGGCGGCATCCACCCTCAAGGACTCCGACGTCGAGCTCAAGGGCACCGACCGTTACGGCATCGTCGTCTTCAGCCACCTCCGCTGGGGCTTCGTCTGGCAGCGCCCGCAGCAGTTCCTCAGCCGCTTCGCCAAGCGGCACAAGATCCTCTTCGTCGAAGAACCGTTCTTCGATCAGAAGGAAGGCGCCGAGCCGCGGGTGGATTTCCACAAGGTGATGCCCAACGTCACCGTCGCCACGCCGCACGTGGACAAGTCGTGGAACCGCAGCCCGAAGATGCCCGAGAAGCTCAGGCAGTTCACGCGCCAGGCGATCGACGCCATGAACGAGACCGGCGAGTTCGACCACCCCCTGCTCTGGTACTACTCGCCCATGGACTCGGCCTGGTCGCTGGGTCACTTCGAGAACCGCGGCGTGGTCTACGACTGCATGGACGAGCTCAGCCAGTTCACCGGCGCGCCCAGGGCGCTGGTGACCAACGAGGCCCGCCTGATCGAGCACGCCGACATCGTGTTCACCGGCGGTTACGAGCTGGGCGACAAGAAGCGAAAACAGCACGACAACGTGCACACGTTCGGTTGCGGCGTGGAGTACGACCACTTCGCCCGCGCCGCGGACCCCTCCACGATCATCCCCCCGGACATCGACTTCATGGCCAGGCCCATCCTGGGCTGGATGGGGGTGGTGGACGAGCGGGTGGATTACGCGATGGTGGGCGAGATGGCGCGGATGCGCCCGGACTGGTCGTTCGCGATGGTCGGACCGGTCGTGAAGGTCGATCCGAACCTCCTGCCGCACAGCCCGAACCTGTTCTGGCTCGGCGGGCGCGACTACCAGCAGCTCCCGCACTACTGCCGGGCGTTCGACGTCAACATGATGTGCTTCGCGCTCAACGCCTCGACCCAGTACATCAACCCGACCAAGGGCCTGGAATACATGGCGACCGGCAAGCCGATCGTCAGCACGCACGTCCGCGACGTGGTGAAGCAGTGGAGCGACATCGTGCGCCTGGCCAGGGGCGCCGAGCAATTCGTCAAAGCCGCCGACGAGGCGCTGAAGAACCCCAACGACGATCGCGTCCGCCGGGGGATCGAGCTTGCGAAAAAATGCTCGTGGGAGGGAACCGTTGCCACCATGCAGAAACTGATCAAGGAGGCGATCGCGCGAAAGGATCGTCGCTCCAACCGGCCGATCGAGCCGCTGGGCGAGTCGGAGCTGGAATACGTTTACATGGCCACACAGGGGTCGTAAAGGCCGACCACTCGAAGGAACATGGCAATGAAAGCAGAAGGATGATTCATAGCGAGGGATATTCGTACGGAAAGGAAGTCACCATGGAGCAGAAGAAGATCGTCATCATCGGGGCGGGGCCGACAGGGTTGGGGGCGGCCTATCGCCTCAAGGAGCTCGGATACCGCAATTTCGTCATGTACGACCGCCTCGGACACCTGGGCGGGCTGGCCAGCAGCTACACCGACTCCGCCGGGTTCACCTGGGACGTCGGCGGGCACGTGATGTTCAGCCACTACAAGTACTACGACGACGTCTTCGACCGCCTCGTGGGCGACCAGTACCAGATGAACATGCGCGAGTGCTGGGTGCGCATGTTCGACAACTGGGTCCCTTACCCGTTCCAGAACAACATCCGCTACCTGCCCAAACAGCAGCAGTTCGAGTGCCTGTCGGGCCTGATCCAGGCCCAGACCCAGCGCGACCATAAGGCCGCCAAGAACTTCGAGGAATTCATCGACGCGGTCTTCGGCGACGGCATCGCCAAGTACTTCATGAAGCCGTACAACTTCAAGGTCTGGGCACACCCGCCGAAGATGATGAACAAGGAGTGGATCGGCGAGCGCGTCGCGGTGCTGGACATCAACCGCGCCCTGAAGAACGTCGTGCTGCAGGCCGACGACTTCGGCTGGGGCCCGAACAACCAGTTCAAGTTCCCGCTGTTCGGCGGGACGGGCGAGTTCTACCGGCGCTTCGCCGGCCCGCTCGAGGGGCACGTCCACCTGAACAAGGCCGTGGACTTCATCAACATGAAGCGGAAGGAGATCCGCTTCGCCGACGGCGAGGTGGTCAAGTACGACGTGCTGATCACCGCCAGCCCGCTCGACAAGCTCTGCAACGACATGCTCAACGGCGACGTGCCGCGCGACATCAAACGGGCGACGGCCAACCTGCGTCACTCCGGCGGGTACATGGTGGGCATCGGCATCAAGCGCGAGGGGGGGTGCCCGTCCACCAAGAGCTGGATGTACTTCCCCGAGGACAACTGCCCGTTCTATCGGGCGACCTACCTCTCGAACTATTCGCCCCACATGACCCCCGACAACGACCGCTACTATTCGCTGCTGACCGAGACCAGTTACAGCGAGTTCAAGCCCGAGGACAAGGACACGATCGTCGATCGCACGATCAAGGGCCTGATCAACGCCGGCCTGATCGCCGAAAAGGACCAGGACGACATCGTGGACACGTGGCTCTTCGACGCCAAGTACAGCTACCCGACGCCGACGGTCGAGCGCGACGGCATCCTGGCGCAGGCGATCCCGTTCCTGGAAAGCCACGACATCTACAGCCGCGGCCGCTTTGGCATGTGGAAGTACGAGGTCGCCAACACGGATCACTCGCTCATGCAGGGCGTCGAGCTGGTCAACCGGCTCCTCCTGGGCGAGCCCGAGAGCACGATCGGGATCAAGTACGAGAGCACGACCGACGGGCGCAACGCAGCCCGCCACGAGCCCAGCAAGTACGCCGGCTCGGGCGACCCGAAAAAGGCCGCCGAACGCGCGGCGATGAGCGCGTCGTCGTCGTCGTCCTCCGTCACCGCCGCGGCGATCGGCCAGATCAAGCAGCTCAACCCGGATCAGCCGGGGGACAAGCCGGACGAGGCCCACGTGTCGGAGGAGGAACTGGGCTTGACGACGGCCCCGGACCACGACGAGAAGACCAACCCGTCGAAGCGCTGATTCTCCTGAGGGAGGGAGCGTCGCTCCTGGTCACGCTAAAGGTGGCAACCCTCCTTCCAGAGGCGGCCCGTCGATCCGGACGGGCCGCCTTGGTTTTTTATGGGTCAGGGGGAGGGCGAGCCGGTTGCCCCGGGGTGCCATGTCCACACCGGTCGCAAGTGATTCGTTCTCGAAATGTGGCACGATCGACCGGGGTGGACATGCCACGTGTGCGCCGCTTCGCACAGCCTCACTTACCCCGCCTGAGCGAATCGAGATCCAACCGCAGCAGTCCCGATCGCAACCCAAGATGATCCGCCGCGCTCGACCAGACCCAATGCTCGGGCCTGGCGCACAGTCCTCTCTTCACCGGGTTGTTGTGCAAGTAAACGATCTTCTCCCACACCTGTTCCTCGCTCCACAGGTTCCGGTCATATCCGCCGCCGCGCTGCCAGAACCGGTGACTCATTTGACCGCTCGGCTGGCGATCGGCCATCTGCTTAAGAAATCCAGGCGCGTTCCGTTCGACGAAGTGAAGCGCCCGCTTCGACACCGACTGCTTGACCGAGTTCAGGAACGCGCTGATGTCATACGGGAATTGCCTCGGGAACACGATCACGTGCGCATGCTCGGGCATGATCACGTAAGCCCACAGGTCAAATGCGTGCTTCATCCGCGCCGCATCGATCGCCACGATCAGCCATTGCCGCGAGCGATCCCGCGAGAGGAACGCGCGACGCTGGAAGCAGGAGAACGTGAGGTATTGAACCGCTTGCACCGTTTGCGGTGCGGCAACTCAGGGCCATTCACGTGCTCCGCCATCGTCGCGAATCAAAGCACACACCGCATGCCCACGCAAGCCGACGACGCACCAGCGCGCGAGGCGCCGACCGTCGGCTTGCGTGAGCATGGCACCCCACTCGTCGCATTCTGGGGCGTCATGGTGGCATGGACGAACTTATTTCTCCGTTGTCTTCGTGTGCCCGGCGGCACGCGAATCAATTGCAACGCGTATTATGTGTTGTCATGGCCGAGCCGAACGATCCCGACCCGCTGATGACCGCCGCCCGCGCGGCCCAAAGTCGCGGCGACGTTGCCGAGGCCGAACGTCTCCTCCTTCAAGCG
>DATBFY010000545.1:0-7434 GCA_036558265.1 Tepidisphaeraceae bacterium
TCGGACGCGGCGACGGATGAATGGAACACTCGAGGCCGAACACTTTGCCGGGAAAGGAGCCGACGGACACCCGTTTGTTGCAGTGGCAGTCACGCGCGGGGGCGGGCCGTGTGGGTCTGTTGTCCGCGCGTCGCTGCGGAAGTCATGTGTTTTGCGCGGTAACGCGCACTTCTGTAGCCTCAAAGGAGAATTCGATGTTTGGATTCAACAGCAAGTCACTGATCGCCTCACCGGAAACTCGCCGCGGGTCAGGCCAGGACCACGACCGCTGCGGCGGAAGTCGAATGATCGAGTCGCTGGAAGGGCGGACGCTGCTCTCGGCGGCGTCGGTCCTGTCGTTGGCGGACGGCCTCGGCGCATCGGCCGGGGCGGGGGTGTCGGCGCAGACGACGGCGGCATCCGCCACGACCGTGGCCGGCATTTCGTTCCAGAACGGTCAGCTCGTTGCGTCGGGAACGATCAACGGCGGGGCGTTCACGGCGGCGGTGAACGTCAGCGGCACGCCGCTGGGCGGCGTATTGGGCGGCATCAGCCCCGCCCAACTCGGCTCGGTGCTCGGTGGGATCACGGGCGTCGCCAACGGCGTCCTCGGGGCGCTCCCGACCAACCTCCTCTCGGGACTCACGTCCGGTCAAGTCGGAACGGTCCTGAGCGGCGTGACGGGCGTGCTGAACGGGGTGCTCAACCAGCTTCCGGGCGGCTCGTCGATCGGCGGGCTCCTGGGCGGACTGCTCGGCGGCGGCCTGAACCCCGCGCAGCTGGGCGCGGCGACCAGCGACGCCACCAACCTGCTGGGCGGAATCCTCGGGCAGGTCGGCCCCGTCAGCGGGACGCCCGCCGGCGGCCTTCTCGGCGGGCTGCTCTCGGACGTGACCTCGGAGATCAACTCGCTGGCGGGCGCCGTCACCGGCGTGCTCAACGGGTTGATCCCGCAAATCACGTCAACCGCAACCGGCGTGGTCACGTCGACGGAAAACCTGCTCGCCGGTCTCACCTCGTCCCAGCTCTCGTCGTTGACCAGCACGGCGACGAACCTGGTCAACGGGATCGCCGCCCAGATCGCGGCGCAAGCCGGCGCGGGAGGCACATCGGCCTCCGGCGGCATCGGCCTCCTCGGCTTGTAGCCGCGGAATCAAGACCGTGAGCCCAGCGCGATGTTGTTCCCCGCGCTCGGTTTGCCCTCCGGCCAGGACCGGGTGCATTCGCCCGGTCCTGGCGCATTCGAGGACGGCTTGCCCTCAGACTGACCGTCCTCGCAGCGGAAGAGCACGGGCAACGGCGTACCGTTGCCCATGCCACCGGCGAAAACGCGGCGTCGCGGTTTGCCCACCAGATTCCGACCCGTTACAACAATCCGGGTGAGAAGCGACACCCCCCTGCCGGTAGGCGTGATCGGGACCGGGCGCATGGGCCGGCTGCACGCGCGCGTGTACAGCCAGATGCCGCAGGTGCGGCTGGTGGGGGTGTACGACATGGACGCCGACCGGGCCGCCGACGCGGCGGGGGAGTATCACACCCAGCCGTTCGCGCACATCGAGGAGCTGCTGGAGCACGTGTCGGCGGTGACGATCGCGACGCCGACGGTGACGCACCTGGAGATGGCCAACGCGTGCCTGGCGCGGCGGGTGGCGTGCCTGATCGAAAAGCCCTTGGCGAAGGACTCGGCGGAGGCGCGACAGATCGTGGAGTCGGCGCGCAGCAACCAGACGCTGGTGCAGGTGGGTCACGTGGAGCGTTTCAACCCGGCGGTGCGGGCGATGGAGCGGCTTGGCGTGCGGGCGGGGTTCATCGAGGTAACGCGGGTCAGCCCGCTGACGTTCCGCAGCATCGACGTGGGGGTGGAGCTGGACATGATGATCCACGACATCGACATCGTGCTGAAGCTGGCCGGGTCGAAGGTGTCGCGCGTGGACGCGGTGGGGGTGAGCATCATCGGGGACGTGGAAGACGTGTGCAACGCGCGGGTGGAGTTCGAGAACGGGTGCGTGGCGAACCTGACGGCGTCGCGACTGGCGCTCAAGACCGAGCGGAAGCTGCGGGTGTTTTCGCCGGACGCGTACGTGTCGCTGGATTATCAGAAAAAGTACGGCATCGTCGCCAAGCGAAGCGGGAACCTGAACGCGATCCGGGACGCGGTGGCGCGCATCCGCCGGGGCGAGGTGGAGGACCTGTCCGACCTGAACTACCAGGACCTGGTGAGCGTGGAAGAGCTGGCGATCGACGACGTGGAGCCGCTTCGGGCGGAGCAGGAGTCGTTCGTGGCGGCGGTGCTGAACAAGACGCCGACGGTGGTGTCTGCGGAGGACGGCCTGGCGGCGGTAGAACTGGCGGAGCGGGTGGTGGGGGCGATCAAGCCTCAGAGTTTATGAAGACGAGGGTCGGGGAGAAGACGAGGATGGAGGATGGAGGATAGAGGATGGCGGCGGATCACGGGTGGCGGGCGGTTCCCTCCATCTTCCATCCTCCATTTTCCATCCTCGTTTTTTCTCGCCTCACTTCGCGCTGGCGTACGCCGGATACTTCTGCATGGCCATGTCCAGGGCGACGTTGAGCATCTGAAGCTCGGTGGGGGTTGCGGGCTTGCGGCCGGTCAGGACGTCCGGATCGGGGCGGATGATGGATCCCTTCATCAGGCGGCCCAGGTCCTGCTCGCGGAGGCGGCCGTATTGCTCGAGCCGGAGCTTGAGGCGGATCTCGTCCTGGACCTTCTGCTCTTCGAACGGTCGGACCTGACCGGGCGTGCGCTCCTCGAGCTTGACGAGGTAGAAGCCGCTGGCGTCCTGGATCGGCTCGCTCACCTGGCCGGGCTGGAGCTTGGCGAGCGCGTCCCTGACGGCCGCGATCGAAAAGGACGCGGGGTTCATGTCCAGCGCGTCCTTGCTGGCGAACAGGGTTTGGTCATTCTCCTTCTGGGACATGGCGGCGAAGTCCTCCCCGCCCTTGGCGCGCTTGTAGAGCTGGTCGATGCGCGCGACGGCCTTGTCCTTGTCGCCGCTCTTCTTGATGTCCACCTTGAGCAACCGGAACTTCACGCGCTCGGCGCTGGAGAAGATGTCGTTGACGTGCTTGTCGTAGTATTCGCGGATGTCGCCGGCCGACACCTGGATCCGCGGGATCACCTTCTTCTGGTCGTAGATTTTCAGCAGCTCGTTGTGGCTCTGTTCCTGGGCCATCTCGTCGAAATCCATGCCGAACTCTTCTCGGGCGCGGCGTCGCGCCAGCTCGACCGAGCCGCCGGCCCGGGTGATCTGCTGCATCCGCCACTGCATGGTCAGGAGGTCGGCGAGTTTCTTGTCCTGCTCGTCGAGGGTGCGCTGTGCGGCGGCGTAGAGGAGCTCGAGGCGGATGAGCTCCTGGATGCGGCGGTTGATGTCGACGGCCGCCTCGCGGCGGAAGTTGTTGACGTCGAGGCGCTTGGCCTTCTCGCGAAGGATGGGGTCGAGGACGCTTAGGACCTTGTTGGCGTAGATCGGGGTGCTGTTGACCTCGGCGACGACGCCGCCGAGGGTCATGTACTCGCCGGAGGACGCGCCGATGGTGGGGAGGGACGTGGGGCGCGAGCCGCTGGTGGTCGCGGGAGTTGATGGCGCGCTGGGAGCGGGCGCGAGGGCATCGACGGAGGTTCTGGGCGGGACGGCGGCGCTGGACGATGTTTCGGCGCCGTTGCCGGTCGAGCTGGCGTTGAGGGGGATCTGGACGGTGGGGCGGGCGGTCTCGCCGGCGGCGCTGCCACCGCTGCCCGTGCCGGCGGCTGCCTCGGTGCGCGGGCCCATGAAGGCCTCGGGCGAGAGGGGCTTGGGACGGGGCTGGCCGGACGAGCAGCCGGACAGGACGGCAATGGCGGCGGCGAGGGCCGCGAGACGATTGGGTGGCATGTTCGCTCCTGGAAGCGCGTACGAAGACCGCGTGAACATATCAGGTTATCGGACGCTCACCAGTGGGGAGTTGAATAATGCCCGTAACACGGGCGCCCCGCCCGTGATTTCGATTCAACAGGGCCGGGGCGCCCGTGCTACGGGGTTTTCGTAAATCCTACACGCGGAAGATCGCCCCGAGCTTTTTCCCCAGCACCAGGCTCGCCCCCAGGATCGTGATGCCCAGGAACAGCATCGCCCAGACGCCCAGCGCGCTGGCGACGTACTTGCCCGTGCCGATCAGTTGGAACAGTTCATAGATCGTCTTGGTGATCGGCCAGTAGTCCTGCCGCTGCGCCAGCATCAGGCTGTCAGAAACCTCGAGCATGCTGAAGGCAAACGCGAGCATGGCGCCGGCAATCAGGTTGGCAAGGATCAGCGGGAGCGTGACGCGGCGGAGGGTCGTCAGCGCGCCGGCGCCCAGGTTCGAGGCGGCCTCTTCGAGCGTGACGGAGGTCTGCTGGAGGCCGGCGACGGCGCTGCGGACCATGTACGGCAGGCGGCGGACGCCGTAGGCGATGACGAGGAAGAGGGTGGGATTGGTCTGGACGTCGAACAGCGTCTTGAGGATCGCGCTTTCCTTGATGGTCGGGATCTTCGAGAGGTACGAGCTGATCGCCAGGTACCCGAACGCCATCACGATCCCCGGCACCGCGAGCGGTAGCATCGCCAGCGCGTCGAGCGCGCCGCGGAAGCGCAACGTCGATCGCACGACCACGAACGCGATCGCGATCCCCAGCACGATGTTGAAGACGACCGCCAGGCTCGAGAAGAGCAGGCTGCTGCGGATCGAGCTGACGGTCATCGAGTGGCCCAGGGCCTGGGCGTAATTGGCTAGCGTGTAAGTTTGTGGCAGGACGGATTGGTACCAGCTTCCTGGCTGGGCAACGCTCGTCAGGACGACGCCGATGTGCGGCAACAGCGCCAGGAACGTGACGATGACAAAGGGCAGAAGCACGAGCACGCTTTTGAACCCGGAGGCCCTCTGCGTCGAGGCCTGCACCGTCGCCTTGGCCTGCATGGCGAACGCGCTGCGGCCGAAGGCGAGCTTACTGACGGCGTAGAGCGCCAGGCTCGCGGCCAGCATGACGAAGACCAGCGCGTAGGGGAACGGGTTACTGCCGATCTCCTTGAGTGCGTCGAACACCTGCACGGGGGTGCAGCGCTGGTAGTTCATGATCAGCGGCGTGCCCAGCTCGGTGAAGCTCCAGATGAAGACGATCGTCCCGCCGGCGAAGAGGCCCGGCATGATCAGCGGGAGGGTGATCCGGCGGAAACGACGCCAGCCGCGGCAGCCCAGGATCTGGGCCGCCTGCTCCATGGCGGGGTCGATGTTGGCCAGGGCAGCCGAGGCGTTGAGGTACATCACCGGGTAGAGGGAGAGCGCCTGGAGGATCACGACGCCGAAGTATCGCCCCTTGCCCAGCCAGTCGATCGGCCCGAGGTGAAACAGCGAGTTGATCACGCCGTACTGGCCGAGGATTTGGGTAAAGCCGATCGCGCCGACGAACGGGGGGAGGATCATGGGGACGAGGATCAGCGCGCTGAAGAGCTTCTTGCCGGCAAAGTCATAACGTGTGGCCAGCACTGCGAGAGGCAGCGCGATCAGGGTGACCAGGAAGGTCGTGCCTACGGCGATCATGACCGAGTTCAAGAGGCCCTGCGCGTAGACCGGATTGCGGAAGACGCCGACGATGTACTTGGTCGTCCACTGCCCGTTCTCGTCGAAGAATCCGCCCTTGATCACCATGCCCAGAGGATAGAGGAAGAGCACCGCGAAGATCAGCAGCGTGAGGGCGAAGACGAGAAATGCGGTGCGACGATGCATCATGGTGAGATCAAAACGAGGATGGAAGATGGAGGATAGAGGATGGAGTGGCGCGAGACTCGGTGTCTGTTTCCATCTTCCATCCTCTATCCTCCATCCTCGTCTTCATACGCTTCGCGTCATCGCGCCTTGGCGGTGGATTCCTCTGCGATCCGCTCGGCCGCGCGATAGCTCTTGCGGAAGGCGATGGTCCACTGGCGCGTGTATTCGAGCTTGTCGTACTTCTTGCTGATGTCCGGGGCCGCGCGCCAGGTGATCTCGACCTTGTCCATCGACTTGGTTGAGCGATTGTAGAGCGAGACGGCCGGCAGTTGTTCGAACTGTTCGATCGCCCGTTTTCGCCGGCCCTCGTCCGGGCAGGCGTTGATGGCGCGCCACGCGGACTTGAGCTCGTCCCCCGCGTCGATGCACATCACGCGGATCAGGTCGCGGTGGAAGCCGAAGTTGGACGCCGTCCACCGCGGGTAATAAACGAACGTCCGCGCGACCTGGTAGGGGTCGATCGCCGGATCGGCGAGGTTATCCGCGGCGTGCTTGAGATGCTCGGCGGCCCGTTGCGCGATCACGGGGTTGGTGGAGGGGTAGAAATCGCGCCGGATCGGCAGGCGACGCAGGGCGAACCGCTCCGGCCCGCCCGGTTCGCCGGGCTTGTAACACCACAGCCGCTGGCCGTCTTCGGACAGGACGAACTCGATGAAGCGGATGGCCAGCTCGCGGTGTTCCGCCCCGCGCAACAGGCTGATCGGGTCGCAGGACACGCTCGATCCGCCGATGGGGGTTACGTAGATCATCCGCTCGTGTCCGTCGGGGGCCTTGCTGGTCTGGGCCTGGTAGCGGCCGTAGAAGTCGATCGCCATGGCGACGGCGGCGTCGCCCATCGAGACGTCAATCGGGGCTTTGCTCGCCGAATCGGTGAAGTACCGCGCGTTGGCGCCGATCCGCTGGACGAGGTGGATGCCGTCGAGCCAGCCGCGCTCGACGGCCTCTTCGTAAGCGTTCGGCACGCCGGGCGGCAGTTCGCCGCGTTTGTACGCCGGGCCGCGGGATTTGATGTAGTCTGCGATTGATTTTTCGAACGCCGCGATCTGCTGGTCTGAAAACGCAGCGGCGCGCAACGTGTCGTGAATCCGCTGGTGGATCAGCATTTCGAACGCCTTGGCGACGCTGCCGGACTTGCTCGGGTCCACCGCGCCGACCTGGCCGAAGTAAACCGGGTCGGCCAAGTCGCCCCACGCCGTCGGCGGATGGGTGACGTGAAGATCGCGCAGCCGATCGACGTTGTAGCAGATGCCGAAGGTGGAGATCGCGTTGCCGAAGAGCGTGGGCGTGCGCCAGATCTCCCCCGACACCTGCTGCGGGACCAGCGCGACGCCCGTGTCCGGGTCGGCGAAGATGCCCTTGGGCTCCTCGCCGCTTTTCCACGGCGCGACGGTCAGTCCCTGGCGGTAGGCGATGCTGTGGTCGAACTCGCCGCCGCCGAAAAACAGGTCGATCCGCGCGGAGAAGGCCGCCGGATCATCGGTGTTGCGAAAGGTGTTGAAGACCTCCAGCAGCTTCGGATCGGTCGGGACCTTCTCGCCGGTCACGGTCTCGGTGGCGTTGTCGGGCCAGTCGCGGTGGAGCGTGCGCGTCCACCACGCCTTGGCCGCCGACGCGAACTCGCTGGTGAGATATCGACTGATCTCCGTCGTC
>DATBFY010000546.1:0-13459 GCA_036558265.1 Tepidisphaeraceae bacterium
GCGGAGGAAGTCGTCGTTGGTGGCGGTGATGGGGACGGGAAGCGTATCGGCGGCGTAAAGCGATTCGTCGCGGAGGTCCGGCTGGAACTCGCGCGGCTTGCCGTCGCGGGCGTGGGGGGCGTTGAAGCTGACCGAGAGGCAGAAGGGGTGATCGGTCGAGCAGGCGTCGAGGAATTCGAGCGCCTGGTTGCCGAACCTGGCGGTGGCGTGGGTGTGGGTGGGGTCTTTGGGGTCGATGAAGAGCGCGCCGGCTTGGCCGGGGAGGCCGCGCCAGTAGTCAAACTGGTCGGCCATGGACTTGATGGATTTGGCGTCGCCGACGCCGAACTTTCCGATGAAGCCGGTGCGATAGCCGGCCTGGCGCAGGAGGGCGGGATAGGTCTGAGCCCATTGGGTCGGGCTGAGGGGCTTCGCGAAGTCGGGGATGCCATGGCGGCGCTCGTACTGGCCGGTGAAGATCGAGGCGCGGCTGACGCAGCAGATGGCGGTGGTGACGAAGTGGTTGGTGAAGCGGACGCCGGCGGCGGCGAGGCGGTCGATGTTGGGGGTCTGGATCAGTCGATTGCCGGCGCAGGCGAGGGTGTCGAAGCGCTGGTCGTCGGTGAGGAGGAAGAGGAGATTGGGGCGCGGGGCGGCGGCGGCGAGGGTCGTGGTGACGAGTGCAATGCACAGCGCGGCAAGAACGCGGAGGGACATGGTTGAGGTTTATACAGCGGAGTGATCCGAGCGTGCGGGTGCACGGGGTCGGGGCTAGTGAAATTCCGCACAATCTCCGCTATCATCCACCCGCTTATGCCCAAGATCTCCGTCGATGGCCGGCTCGTCGAGGCGAAGGAGAAGCAGGTGATCCTGCAGGCCTGTCTCGATGCGGGCCTGCCGATGCCGTACTATTGCTATCATCCGGGGCTGTCGATCGTGGCGTCGTGCCGGATCTGCCTGGTGGAAGTGGAGGGGATCCCCAAGCTGGTGCCGGCGTGCCAGACGCCGGTGCGGGACGGGATGGTCGTTCACACCAAAGCCCCGCGCGTGGTCGCCAATCAGAAGCAGGTGATGGAATACCTGCTGGTGAACCATCCGCTGGATTGTCCGGTGTGCGACCAGGCCGGCGAGTGCCTGCTCCAGGATTATTCGTATCAGTATGGCCGATCGCAGAGCCGCTTCGAGGAGGACAAGGCCAAGAAGCCCAAGAAGGACGTGGGCAAGCACATCCTGCTTTACAACGACCGCTGCATCATGTGCACGCGGTGCGTGCGGTTCACGCGGGAGGTCTGCGGCACGAGCGAGCTTTACGTGGACGGGCGCGGTTATCGCGAGGAGATCGACATCTTTCTTGGCAAGCCGCTGGACAACCAACTCTCGGGGAATGTGGCGGACATCTGCCCGGTCGGCGCGCTCCTGGACAAGGATTTCCTCTTCAAGCAGCGGGTGTGGCTCTTGAAGCAGACGCCGAGCATCAGCCCGGTGGACGCCGGCGGCGAGAACATCTTCATCGAGCACAACGAAGGCGTCGTTTACCGCATCAAGCCGCGCTACAACGCGGCCGTCAATACCTGGTGGATCAGCGACGATACACGCTACAGCCACAAGGTCATCCAGAGCCCGCAGCGGCTGGTGCAGCCGATGCGCTCGCAGTATGGCTCGCAGGTGGAGACGACCTACGCGAAGGCGATTGAAGACGCGCTCGCGGGGCTGAAAGGGGCGCTGAAGGAGGGCGGCCAGGGGAGCCTGTTCGCGGTGCTCTCGCCGATGATGGCCTGCGAGGAGGCGTACCTGCTGGGCAAGGCGATCCGGTCGATCGATCCCGGGGCACTGCTGGTGGCGGGGCCCGCGCCCACGACCGGCGAGGACCAGGTCTTCCGGCATTACGTCACGGGCAAGGAGACGTTCCGGATCAAGGCCGAGAAGGTCCCGAACGCCGCGGGCATCCGGCGGGTGATGGGATTGCTGGGCGGGACGCAGGCGAGCTGGGACGATTTCGTCGCCGGCACGCGCGAGGACGTGAAGAAGGTGAAGGGCGGGTGGATCGTCGGCAATTATCTGTCGAACTGGACCCCGCCCAAACTGCCGGCCGCTTTCACGCGCGGGTTCCGCGTGTTGCAGGACATCCTGCAAGGCGACCTGGCGACCAAGGTGGACATCCTGTTGCCCAACACCTGCTGGGCCGAGACCGAAGGCGTGTGGGAGAATCACGCCGGCAAGTTGCAGGCGTTCGCCGCCGCCGTACCGGGGCCCGAAGGAACGCGGCGCGCCGGGGACCTGTATTACGGCATTCTGGGCCGGGCCGGCCTGTACAACGCCCAGGTCGTGCGGCGTGAGATGGGAGAGCCATTCGCCAACGTGGAACTGCCGAGCGAAGAGGACAAGGCGCCGGCGTTTGATTTCGTGGAGCTGTAACGAAGAGAATCAGCCACGGATGAACACAGATGCACACAGATAGAGACTGGTTAAATCAGGTTACCGAGAAGATCATCGGATGTGCATTCAAGGTGGGCAACAAGCTTGGCTGTGGATTCCTGGAGAAGTGCTACCGCAACGCGATGGCGCTGGAGTTGAGGAAGTTGGGCTTGGAGGTGAAGCCTGAGCACCCGATCTCGGTGCTGTACGACGGCGTCGTGATCGGCGAGTATTTCGCGGACCTCCTCGTCGAGAACACGGTCGTCGTGGAGTTGAAGGCCGGCAAGGGATTGGACGATGTGCATCAGGCCCAATGTATTAACTATCTGGCGGCTACCGGAAAACCGATCTGTCTTCTCATCCACTTTGGCAAACGCGTACAGATCAAGCGCATTGTCAGGCCGGGATTCGACCTAGAATCACAATAACCATCATCTGTGTGCATCCGTGTTCATCTGTGGCTAACTCGAATTTATGCTCGACCTGATCCAAGAATACATCCCCCCCTGGGTTCCGATCGCCATCGTCGTCCACCTGGCGGTGCTCGGAACCGTCGCCTACCTCATCCTCCTCGAGCGCAAGGTCGCCTCGTGGACGCAGGACCGCCTGGGGCCCAATCGCGTCGGACCCTGGGGCCTGCTCCAGCCGATCGCCGACGGCCTGAAGTTCATCTTGAAGGAAGACTACCGCCCGCGCCACGTGGACAAGATCCTCTTCACGATCGCGCCGGCGATCATGATCATCGTGATCATCATCTCCATCGCCGTCCTCCCCTGGGGCGGGATCAAGGAATCCACGCGTCGCATGACGATCCCGACCAAACCCACCGACCAGGAGATGCGCGCCCAAGCGCAGGGCAAGCTCTTCGCCGGCGCCGAGGTGGTCGGCGTGGCCGAAGTCGATCACATCGACCCCGGCACCAACGTCGAAGGCCAGTCGATTCCGCGCATGAGCGTCGTCGAGGTCACTTACCGCTGGCCCTTCCAGATCACGCGCCTCAACATCGGCGTGCTGTTCATCGTGGCCGTGCTGTCGCTGGCGGTGTACGGCGTCGTGCTGGGCGGCTGGGCGAGCAATAACAAATACTCGTTCCTCGGCGGCCTGCGCGCCACCGCGCAGATGATCTCCTACGAGATCCCGCTCGGCCTCTCGGTGCTCTCCGTCGCCGTCCTCTACGGCACGCTCGACCTCAACACCATGGTCGATCGCCAGGCCCACTACTGGGCCTACGTCATCCCGGCGTGGAACATCTTCACCCAGCCGCTGGCGTTCGTCATGTTCCTGATCTGTATTCACGCCGAGGCCAACCGCGCCCCCTTTGACCTGGCGGAGGCCGAGCAGGAGCTGGTGGGCGGGTATCACACCGAGTACAGCGCGATGCGCTTCGCGATGTTCTTCCTCGCCGAATATGCCGGGATGATCACCACCTCGGCCGTGTGCGTCGCGATGTTCTTCGGCGGGTGGCACATCCCCTGGCTCGACCTGATCTGGCCGAGCGCCCTGGGCGACCCGCACTCGACCAACCCGTCGCTGGTCACCAGCCTGTGGGTCTGCATCCTGCGGTCGGTGGTGATCTTCGCCAAGACGCTGTTCATCATCTTCGTCTTCATGTGGGTGCGGTGGAGCCTGCCGCGGTTCCGCTTCGACCAGTTGATGCACCTGGCCTGGCGGGCGATGATCCCGATCGCCCTGGCGACGCTCTTGATGACCGCGATCGTGCTGTACTTCGGCGGCGCGCGCAACGACGTCTATCGCACCGAGCGGCGGATCGACGGCGCCCTGGCGGCAGCCTTCTTCGTCTGCAACGTGATCCTGGTGTCGATCGTCATGATCGTCAGCCGCATCGTCCCGCCGCCGCCCGACACCAACCAGCGCGTCGAGGTGCTGCACTCGCGCTTCGCCAGCACCCCACTACCCGGTCACCTCACCGCGACCAACAACTGACAACCACTCATGAAAGACTCCGACGTCCTGCTGATGAACGAACCCGAACTGTCGCTTGGCGACCAGTTCTATCTCCCGCAAGTGCTGATCGGCCTGGGCACCACGATGAAGCACATGCTGCGCGTGCTGGGCGGCAAGGACCGGGTGATCCAGTACCCCGAGGAGAAGCGCGAAGACCTGCCCGTGGAAAAGGGCGGCATGCTCAAGGACACCTACCGCGGCGTCCACCGCCTGAACAAGGACGAGGAGGGGCGCGTCAAGTGCGTCGCCTGCTTCATGTGCTCGACCGCCTGCCCGGCCCGCTGCATCCACATCGAGGCCGCCGAGAGCCCCTGGGACGACCGCGAGAAGTACCCGGCAAAGTTCGACATCGACGAGCTCCGCTGCATCTACTGCGGCATGTGCGAGGAGGCCTGCCCCTGCGACGCGATCGAGCTGACCCACGAGTACGACATCGTCGGCCTGACGCGCCAGGAGATGATCTTCGACAAGTCAAAGCTGCTGAAGATCTACGACGAAACCGTCGAAAAGGAACCGATGTAATACCGCGCGTTTAGCGGTTGCCCGAAGGGCAACGTTCCCGTGGACCCACAGGATGGTCCTCGCCTACCACGTCATCTTCACCGCATACGGATTCTGGTTGCCCAATGACCCGCGGGGATCCTGGTCCGATTTCGTCCGCAGTTGGGAACTGCTCAAGTTTGGTCCTGCGACGAAGGTGAGCACGCGCCGATCTCTCGCGCATGATGCGCACGACGCGGCCTTTCGGGCCGCCGCTAAACGGGCGCTGCGGTATCCGCCCGTAAGGTTCGATGGTCTTCAAGCGCGCGCCATCGCGCGCGGGTTCGCGAAAGCCGTCGAGCGCACCGGTTGTATCATCTACGCCTGCTCGATCATGCCCGATCACGTTCACATGGTGATCGCACGGCACCGGTACGACGTCGAGCAGCTCGTGGGACTGCTCAAGGGGGATGCGACCCGGCGCCTGCAGGCAGAAGGTTTGCACCCGATGTCGCGATACGCGTCGAAAGCAATGTCGTTGCCCACGCCTTGGGTGCGAAACTGCTGGAAAGTGTTCCTCGACCACCGCGCCGGCATTGACCGCGCAATCGGGTACGTCGAACGCAATCCGCTTAAAGAGGGGATGCGCCCCCAGCGCTGGAATCTCATCAGCACGCGGAAATGAAGCACAGATGCGGCCCTTCGGGCACGCCGCTAAACGCGCAGGCTTCGTACACTCGCGCGCAGCATCATTCCCCAAACCACCGCCACTCCGGCCGCCTCACGCACCCCAGCGCCTCCCCCACGCCCATCCCGTTCTCCGCCTCCGCCGCGAATTGCGCCCGGTGACGCTCCCACGTTTGCCGCTCGGCGTCGCTCGCCGCGTGCCGACCGCGGTACGGATACCGGTTGCCCACCAGCATCACCAGGAACCCCTCGATTCCGAAGTTGCTCCCCGTGTCCCGCAGCAGGTGACGCGCGAACCCCGTCGGCCCGTTCTCGCCGTAAAACTCCAGCAGAGCCGCGATCCCGCTCACGTCCGTCTCGTCCCGGCATTGCCGCCAGAACGGCGTGTCCAGCCGCGTGTTCAGCTTGTAGTGCAACGCCAGGAAATCCCGGATCTCGTCCCAGGCGCCGGCGGTCATGTGGTTGTACATCCGGCGGATCGTCGGCGTCGGCGACAACGCCGTGTGCTGCAAGAACCCGATCAGCGTCTCGCACTGCGAGCAGACGACCATCAGCGCCGTCGCCTCCAGCGGCTCGACGAACCCGCACGCGTTGCCGATCCCCACCACGTTGCCCACCCAGCCGCGCTCGTACCGCCCCGAGCGGAACTTCACCACCCGCGCGTCCTTCGGGGCCTTGGGGTTCTTGCGGCAGAACTCGGCCCGCGCGTCGTCGTCCGAGATCGCGCCCGAGCAGTAGACGTACCCCCGGTTGACGAAATGCTCGTGCTCGATCTGCCACGCCCACCCGGCGTCCATCGTCTCGGCCGTCGTATACGGCAGGATCGGCTCGTTCGTGCGCTCCCACCCGCCCACCACCGCGCGGTCGCAGAAGAGCGACTTGTCGAAGCTGACGTACGGCTCCGCCAGCGCCCGGCCCAGCAGTTCGCTGCGGAAGCCGCTGGAGTCGATGAAGAAGTCCGCCGTGAGCGTGCGCCCGTCCTCCAGGTGAATCGCCGAAATCCCGTCGCCGTCGCTCTGCCGCGTCGCCCCGCTGACCTTACCGTCGATGAACTCGACGCCCACCGACCGCGCCACGACCTCGAGCACCTCGACCAGCTTGCGGTTCTCGATGTGAAAGCCATGCCACGGCTGGATGTCCGGACCGCCGCCGTTGGCCTGCCGCGCGAAGACCTTGCCGCGCGCCATCAGCGCGGTCGCCAGGTCCACCCCGCTGAACGCCTCGTCACAGTAATACCCGGTCGGGCGCGGCAGGTCGGTCCAGTGCGAGTCGAGCTGTCGGCCAAAACCATAGTCGAATTGCCCGCGCGGGCCCCAGAGGAAGTGGATGCCGATCTTCCAGACCGGCTGGGCCATCGCGTAAAAGTGCCGCTTGCTGATCCCCAGGTATTCGAACAGGTGCCTGGGGAAGTTGGGCGTGGTGCCCTCCCCCACCCCGATCACCCCGATGTCCGGACTGCGCACGATCCGCACGCCAAGCTGCGGGATCTTGCGCTTGATCGAGATCGCGGCGATCAGGCCGGCGCTGCCGGCCCCGAGGACCAGGACGTTTTGAATCATGATGGTAAGCGTTAGCTAGACGCGCCGTCGGAAGCCTCCCGCGCGCCGCGTGGGTGGCATGGGCAAACTCGTTTGCCCGAGGTCTTCGTGTCCCCAGGCACGCGCGAATCAGATGGAACTGCTCGGCTGAAATCCTCGCAAGGCTCGTCATCCTGAGGGAGTTTCAACGACCGAAGGATCTTGCACGGAGAGGCAAGCGGGGCCCCGTTCGCCGCTCCCAGGCTGGATCTTTCGCTTCGCTCAGGATGACGACGCGCTGGTTCAATGAAGATTCAGCCGAGCACATTGGAACGAATTACACGGCCAGGCCAACTATACACCATGACCGGGCTGTGTGTTCAGGGGTCGATAAAAAGGACGCCCACGGAATCGATTCCGTGGGCGTTCGCGTGCGAATTAACGTGATGCGGTTTACACGCCGCGCCGGTTCCGACGCCGCGCCAAGAGCGCCAACCCGGAAAGCCCCGCCAGCGACAACACCGCCGGCTCAGGCACCGCCACGCTGTACTTCAGATCCACCGACCCCGCGTTCTCCTGCACCCAGAAGACGCTCTGCGTGCTCGGGTTGAACAGCCCGCCCTCGCCCGCCGCCTCCGAGATGAACGTGGCGCCAGGCGAGTTGATCAACCCCGCCAGCGTCGTCGTCGAGGGGTCGAACGTCCCGATGATCGAGGCGTCACTCCCCAGGTGAACGGTTCCCGCGCCCTGCGAATTGGGGATCGTCACGCCCGTCACGTCGAACGTGACGCCGGGGGTCACGTCCAGCACGCCCGTGACCGCGAACGTCCGATCCGTGTTGAGGACGAAGCCCGCCGCCTTATTGCCGATCGTGAGGTTGCCCGAATAGTTGACGGCGCCGCCGTTGGAGCGCGTGATGCGCCCGCCCGTGAAGACGAACGTGCCGTCGGTCCCGTCGATGTTGCCGTCCACCGAAAGCGTGCCGCCCGCCAGCGTGTACGTGCCGATGCCGGTCCGTTGGACTTCCAGGTTCCCGCCGACCTTGACCGTGCCGCCGGTCTGGTTGACCACGCCGACGGCGGTCGGATCGTTCTCGCCGAGGATGAAGTCCCCGTTGGTCGAGAGGACGCCGTTCCCGCTGACGTTGACCGTGCCGTTGCCCCCCGCGCCCGTGCCGATCGTGATGTGACCCGCGTCCTGCTTCTGCACGACGCCGGTCCCGTTCACGTTCAGGATGCCGGTGGCGCCCTCGCGGCCGACGGCGATCCAGTTGTGCGTCGTCACCGTTCCAGCGCTCACGGTCATCACGCCGTTGCCCCCGGCTGCCTGACCGACCCACAGTTCGCTGTTGACCGTCAGCGCCGCGGTCGGCCCGGTGATGTTGACCGTCCCGTGGCTGCCCACGCCCTCGCCGATGATGAACACGTCACCCTGCGTGTACGTGCCGCCCGACATGTTCATCGCCGCCGTCGTCGTCGTCTGGGCGACGTACGTCCGCCCGCCGTTGGTCAGCGTGCCCCCGCTCATGTTGAACGTGCCGTTGGCGCCGTCGGCGTTCTGGCGCTTGCCGAAGAAGTTCCAGCCGCCCGTGGTGATCGTCCCCGCGTCGACGTTCATCACGCCGATGCCGCCGTCCGTCCCCACGTTCAGGTCGTTGCGAACCGTCAGCGTGCCGCTCGTGTTCACGTTGAACGTGCCGGTTGCGCCCGCCGCGCCGAACTCGGTGCCGCCGACGTACACGCGCCCGGCCGTCCCCGCGTGACCGCTGCCCCCGCCGATGTCCATCGAGCCGCTGCCCATGCCAAACCCGGTGAGCGTCCCGCCCGTCGTCGCGGTGTTCGCCAGGTTGTACGTCGCGGTTCCCGCGTCGCGGGCGACGTAAAACCAGTTGCCGTTGCCCGTCGTCACCGTCCCGGCGTTCTGGTCCACCCGGCCGCTCGTGCCGGCGCCGCTACCCACGATCACGTCGCGCGGAACCGCGATCGGATCGACGCTCACCAGCGGAAAGTTGGTCAGCGTGCTGATGACCGCGTCGTCGAAGTCGTCCGGTGCCGGCTGGCCGTTCGGCGCGACCGGCACGCGACCCAGGCTCCAGTTGGTCGGATCGTTCCAGTCCCGGCTGGTCGTGCCGGTCCAGAGGTTATCGACGGCGAACGTCGATCCCGCCCCTGACATGCCCACGGCCACCGCCGCGGCAAACATCGCTTTGCGCTTGCGCATCTCCCTGCCTCCACGAAAACAAGCCACTCCAGCACGAAATGAAGATCTAGCCGGGCCAAAGCATATTCCGATCGTCGCCGAACCGCAAAGGAACTCTGCGCCGGATTGCACTTTTTTTGCATGGCGGTGTCGGAGGGCTGTCAAACCGGGGGGAACTTGCCGACGGCGCAAGGCATATCGACGCGGCGCGAACGCCACAACTCCCATCCGGTCGCAACGCCAGTCCGGCGCATGACAAAGGATCTCAATAGGAGGACGTGATTTCTCATTATGGTGCTGGCGTTCCCGAGCGTTGTGGGCTCCAACCGCACTCCGGACACCGATCGGGGGTCGCCCGCAGGTCATACCGGCATTTCGGACACAACCCGCGTGCCCGCCGCCTCGCGCTCCGCCACGTCCGCCACCCCAGCCGCGCCGGCGGCAGAAGGGCGAGCGCGACGAACCACCACAGCGGAACCGACCGCGCCCGGAACGGCCACGCCGGCAACCAGGGCGTCGGCCGATAGTTTGGCGCCGCGCCGGCGACCCCGAACGGCGCGACGGGCAGCGCGAGCGCGGGCGCTGGCGCCGTGGTCGGTGCGCCGACCAGGGCTGCGGCGGGGACGGAAATCGTCACCGGCGTGCCGCGATACCCGGACAGCTTGTACATCCCAAGCCGCTGCCACTCGAGCGTTCCCGCGGGATACAGGTTTGCCCAGGTCGCGCCAGCCGGAACGTCGTGCGCATCGTACGAGAGTGGCCGCGTTGCCGCGCGGTCGCCGCCGCGGATCACGTGGATCCCGCCCTGGTAGATGCAGACCGCCCGCACCTCCCCCAGGTCGCTCGCCAGCGACCACTCGTCCATCACTCGATAGCTGCGCGCCCAGAGCACGAGCACCGCCATCGCCAGCGCACCCGGTAACGCAAGCGAATAAATGAACGTGCGCCGATTCACCACTAATAAGATGCGCCGCGGGCGGATTTGGTTTTACCCGCGCCGGGCCCGGGAATAAGCTTCACACGACGTGTCCGACGACCCGGTCCAACTCGAGTACGCACCCGCCAGGCCGGCACGCCGCTGGCGCTTCCGCCGCTGGCTGCTCGCGGCGATGGTATTGCTGGCGGTCTGGGCGGGGGCCGAGTGGGTGCCCAGCGCCGTCGAACGGCTGCGGCTGCTGAGAGTTCAGGACCGGTGCGCCACCTTCGACTTCCCGCCGGACGTCGTCATCTTCGACAGCGATCCCGCCCGGCGCGCCGCCCTGCTGGCGGACGCCCGGAATTACGTCGCCCTGGACGACACCTCCGTCTGGCCCACCCAGGCCGTCGCGCGCCGCGAGCCCGACTGCTGGACGTCGCTCAAGCAGATCGTGTTCGGCACGCGTCAATTCTGGCCGCCCGGTCCCGGTGCCCCCAAGGCCCTGGTCCACCGCCTGCGCAACGGTCGAGGCCAGGAGCGACTGGTGGCCGTCATCGTCGCACCCAGCACGCCCGGGCGCGCCGCCCTCGCCGCGCCCAGCCGCCTGATCCCACGGGTCGAATTAGGCCTGGTCGCCGCGCTGATTCAACCGGCCACGGACTGGGACGCCCCACCCCGGTGGGACGGCAATGGCACGTTCTTTAAAGTGAACATCCAAGCGGGGCAGAGGCTGCGCATCTACGCCGGGCACGTCGATCCGAACGACCCCAGCCGATTCATGATCGGCTATGAGATGGACGGCCAACCCGGCACGATCGACGGCAGGTTCCAGGACGACGGCGACGTCACCCTGACCGTCCGCGACGGCCCCGCCACGCTGAGCGGCGCGATCAACTGATGGGGGCGCCGCACTTGGGGCAGTTCCCGGAGAGGCCCTTTACGTCCCCTCCGCACCTCGCGCACAACCCCTCCCGCTCCCGCCGCACCGCTTCGCGGTATCCGATCACCCACCGCACCGGCAGTACCCCCAGTACGATCGCCAGCAGCCAGTAGGGAGCGGTGAAGTAGTGATAGGGGAGGCGCCAGGAGATGTTCAGGACGGGGTCGCGAAGTTCGCTCTGGGTACTGGCGGCCCCCCCCCGGAGCCCCCTGTGCACCCGCGCGTCGGCGACCAGCGCCATCGGGCCGCTTCCGGTCGTGGCGTCGGCGGGGCTGGACCAGCTCTCCCAGGGGGCGGGGCGAAGGGGGTTCACGATCGAGACGTAGGTCAATTGTCCCTTGTAGGAGATCAGCCCGGAGCTTCGGCCGGTGAACTGTTCCTGAACCGACTTGCCCTCGTTCGATGCGGTGACCGCAACCGGCGTCGATTCGGTGAAATGCAGAATGCCGCCATAGCGCCAGTGGCTGCGGGCCCAGAAGAAGACGGCGAAGATCAGCAGGAGCAAGGAGAGGGCGGAAATGACGGTGTTCAGGAGGCGCATTGGAGCGCCGCGGATCTTACCACGGCGGGCTTGTGAAATCCGTCACGACTGTCTTGCCAAGGGTTAGGCCAATCCCTAGACTCTGCCCTTCCTTATGGTCCCGCTGTCCCCGGTACTCATCCTGGTGCTCTGCGTGGTGGCGGGAATCGGCACGGTGCTGCTCCTGCCGTCGCGGCGCGAGGAGACGCTCAAGAAGATCGGGGGCGTGATCGTCCTGGCGGCGTTTCTGATCCTTGCCGCGATGCTCATTCATTATGTGCACGGCCTGAAGCTGGGGCACATGAGCGTGTACTTCTGGCTGTTCTCCGCGGTGGCGATCCTGGGGGCGGTGCGGGTGATCGCGCATCCGCGTCCGGTGTACGCGGCGCTTTACTTCGTCTTGTCCGTCATGGCCAGTGCCGGGTTGTTCATCCTGCTGTGGGCAGAGTTTATGGCCGCGGCATTGGTGGTCATTTACGCCGGGGCGATCCTGGTGACGTACGTTTTCGTGATCATGCTGGCGACCCAGTCGGCGCGACCCGGGGCACCGGAGGGAAGCGAGGTTGGCGGCCTGGCGGACTATGACGCGGTCAGCCGCGAGCCCGTCGTCGCCTGCGCGATCGGATTTACGCTGATGGGGGTGCTTCTCTTCGTGATCTTCGACCGGGCGCCCAAGGGGACCGAAGTGGTGGCGTCGATCGCGGGGCCGACGAGTGCGGCGGCGCAGCCGGGCTATGAGCCCAATAGCGTGCAAGCCCTTGGCGCATATCTATTTAAGAGTCAACTGGTGAACCTGGAGCTCGCCGGGCTGATCCTGACCATCGCGATGGTTGGAGCCATCCTGATCGCCCGCAGGCGGGTGGTCATCCCGGCACGGCCGGGTGGGCCGGCGGAGGTCCTGCTGGGCCCCGCGACGCCGATCGACGACAACCCGCACAGCATCCCGGTTTACGGTTCGGACAACCCGCGCGTGAAGGCATATCCCGAAGCCTGAGATGAGCCAACTGGTCTTACAACATTACCTGGCGGTGGGGGCGATCCTGTTCGTGATCGGGTTGATCGGTTTCGTGACGCGGCGGAACCTGATCGTGATCTTCCTGTGCACGGAGTTGATGTTCCAAGGCGTGGCGATCAACCTGGTTGCGTTCGGGCGCTACTGGAACAACGACCTGGGGGGGCAGGCGTTCACGATCTTCCTGCTGGTGATCGCCGCATCCGAGGCGAGCCTGGCGCTGGGACTGGTGGTGCTGCTCTTCCGCCAGCGGAACACATTGGACGCGGAGGCGTGGCGCGAGCTCAAGGGATAGCAGGCGGCAGGCGGTAGTCGGAAGAACACATGGGCTTTGAATTCTACGTCGAGCAATCCTGGCTGATCCCGCTGTTGCCGCTGATCGGGGCGGTGGTGGCGGGGTTCCTGGGCGCGCGCTGGCTCAAGGGGCGGTCGCACTGGCCGATCTGGATCGGCGTGGGATTGAGCGCGCTGCTGTCGATCGGGTTGCTGGCGGCGACGATGAACGACGTTCACCACCTGGGCAACCACGGGGGCGCGACGCTGGGCCGGTCGTCGCACTGGTTCACGTGGATCGAGGCCGGTCCGTTCCGCGCCGACGCGGGGGCGTGGATCGACCCGCTGACGGCGGTGATGCTGACGGTGGTGTGCGGGATCGGGCTGTTGATCTGCGTGTTTGCGGCGGGATACATGAAGGGGGAGGAGGGGTACTTCCGGTTCTTCGCCTACCTGGGCTTGTTCATCTTTGCCATGACGTGCTTGGTGATGGGGAACAATTTCATCATGTTGTATCTGGGGTGGGAGGGGGTGGGGCTCTGCTCGTACCTGCTGA
>DATBFY010000547.1:0-4407 GCA_036558265.1 Tepidisphaeraceae bacterium
GTCAACGCTTAACCTTGACATTCAACACAGTCGCTTCGTGGTTCAATTCCAGCGCGGGAGACGAACGGCGTTGGCTCTCGGACGAACCTTCGGAGGCCACGGACGAAGCCTCGGAGGCCGCGGACGGACGCCCGGAGGCGACGAACGAACGTCCGGGAGCGACTCACTGATGTCCGGATGCGGCACTTTAGTGTCCGCGAGCGACGGATTAGTGTCCGGGAGTCACACATGAGTGTCCGGATGCCGCATATTTGTGTCCGGGAGTGACGGATTTGTGTCCGGGAGTGACTCCGGAGGTCCCGATAACGCCCCCGGCCGTTCGTCCCCCGCGCCAAAGCGGCCGCGCGATCGATCTTCCCGGACGTGCGTCGGCGGCCGTTATCGGGCCGGTTCGTTTCACTCCTCTCGCGCGACTCGTTGGCTCCCGCGAGATTCCCCGCGGAGGGTGGACGGCTGCGGGGAGCCCGGGACGGTGTAGGCGGGGTTTGGGGCGGAGCCCCAATGGGCCGCAATTCCAACCTGTCTCCGCCGGATGGAGGGCCGGGGAAGCTCCAAGGTCCAAGCACCAAATCTCAAACGAAGGTCAATTCTAGAATTCGAGTGACCGAAACGGCGGTCGTTTGCCCGAAGTGACATGGGCAATGCTCGCGAACCAACGGGGCAGGCGTCCGCTGTTGCCTTCCGCCCGCGGGCGGCCTCATTCTGGGGGCGGTACAATGCAATGATGGACAGGCGGACGCCGCCCTATCCCCAATCGACTCAGTCCCCGGAAAAGGTTCGTCGGGGAATCCGGCTGCGCCAGATCGGATACACATACGGGCGATACCGCATGGACGGGCTCGGCGGCCTGGTGTTCATCGGGTTGCTGGTGGCGGGATTCCTGTTCGTAAACGTCTACGCCTTCCATCGATGGGGACTGCCACGCGGCAGGGAGATTCTTTTGATCATTCCCGACAACGCACCTTTCCTGGCACTGATTGCGTATCACCTTTATCTCAGGCGAGCGCACCGGCGAATTACGCGGCGAAAGCATGGCCAATGCGTGGTTTGCGGCTATGACCTGAGGGGAAGCACCCAAGGGCGTTGTTCCGAATGCGGTACGCGGATATGGGAGTGAGCGGACCCGTTCCGGCCCGCGCCCATTCCGCCGCCCCGATCCCGCGCGACATCTTGAAACCCGGCCGAATGCGGCACCGCATGCGTGATCGCGATCCCGTGTCGCCCGTCGTTTGGGCCTGCATGCGGCGGAGTGAAGATCGAATTCCGGCCCATTGGGGTTCCACCCCAAACCCCGGCCTACACCGTCCCGGCAACGCCGCAGCCGTCCACCCTCCCGGCGGATCGTTCGCGCGACCGGACGCGAACCGGGGGGACGGTGGGACCCGCCGACCGTCCGCATTAGAATGCCCGCCGGAAAGGGTTTTTTGCGCGCGTGAGACTCAAGCCTGTCATCCGGGTCGTGGGCTGGGGCGTCAAGGGCGTGCTGCTGGCGGTGTGCGCGGGGGCGCTGGTGGCGTGGCCGTTGACGTATCGCCAGGGCCGGACGATCGCCTATTACCGGTTGCGCGCCGATGTGGACCCCGCCCGATATTGGGGATTCCAGGGTGGATGCTTCGGCGGCGTGGCTGGAGTGTGGTACGCCGCGGGCCAGGTCAGCGTGAGGCCGGAGGGAGGCGCCGGATGGGCCCTTTGGCAAGGCTTGCGCCGCATCGAAGGCTGGCGATCCTATCCGGCGTCGCAATCGCCCTGGTGGGCAACGGGGGCGCGGCGCGGATGGACCTGCGGTGGGTTCGCGGCTCATCACGAGGTCCAGGATGCCGGCGCTCTGCGATTTGAGAATCGGCTCGCCACCGCCCCGCTCTGGTCCGTCTGCCTCCTCGCCGGGGCGTGGCCCGGAGCCGGTCTTTTGCGCGTCCTTTGGCGACGGTCGCGGTCACGGCGGCGAGCGCTGGCCGGTCACTGCCCCGACTGCGGCTACGACCTCCGCGCCACCCCCGACCGCTGCCCCGAGTGCGGACGCGACGCGCAAATCCTGCCGTCTGACGAAGGGACGCCGGGTAGCAGAGAAAGAGAGCAGCCAAGAAAAAAGGGATGAGCGGCAGCCGCGCAACCACCGCTCCGCTCCAATCCTCCGCTTCTCCGCTCCTCCGCTTCTCCGCGTCCAAGCCGAAGACCGCCCCCCATCCCCCGCCAGCCGCCCCCCGCCCTCTCCTTACGTTTTACTCTTTTCGTTTTACTCCTCGCCTCTCAGCGCGTCCGCCCCCTTCGCCCGATCCAGCTCCACCCGGATCATCCAATCCCCCTGCCCAAGCGCCGCCCCCGCGTTCCCCGGCGTCGCCACCCGCGACGCCCCTTGCGTGCTCGCATCGTAACTCACCAGCACCCCGTTCCGCGCCGTCGGCCGGAAGGCCAGGCAGACGTTGAACTTCGCCGGAACCCGCGTCGGCGGCGTCTGGATCTTCACCCAACCGGCCACCCCGCGCGCAAAACTCCGGTACGGCTGTTTCCACACCGCGATCGGCTTCATGTCCGCGTCGCACAGCGCCACATCAAACTGATCCGCCGGCGCCGCCACCGGCCCGTATCGCGCGCCGTGAACCTGCACCGACCGCAAATACCACTCGCCACCGCCGGGCGCCTCGAACAGCCGCGCGTGACCGCCCCCCGCGATCGACCGCTTCCCGTCCGCCGTCCCATCGTCGAAATTCAACTCCAGCGGCTTGTTCTCCAGCTTCGCCACCGGCAATTCGACCCGCTTGAATTCGCTGGCCGGTCGATCCCGCACGAGCAGCGGCGCGGCCGACGTCCACCACTTCGCCAGCGCCGCTTTCTTCCCGGCATCGGGCGCGAACTCCTCGGCCACGTCGACCAACCGCTTCGACGCCAACGCCGGATCGATCCCCACCCCCTGCCACTTCGCGAACACCTTCGGCATTTCTTGAAGCCCGACGATGTCCGCCAGTTCCTCCCACTTCCCCGCCGCCTTCACCACCTCGTCCGGCGAAGCCGCCGCCAGTTGCTTCTTCAGTCGCGCCGTCCCATCCGCCCGATAGTCGTACGGATCGGCCCAGAGTTTCTCGCCCTTCTGCGCGTAGACCCGATCCACCACCACCGACCCGACGTAATGCGCCCACCCTTCCGCACCGGCGCCCGTCAGCCAGTCGCGGTCCTTGAGCGTGCGGTACATCGCCAGGTGCCCCAGCTCGTGACAGAGCCCGTACAGGTGAAACGTTCCCGATTTGCTCGGCCGCGCCAGCGAGTCCGGCGACGCGATCGACAGGACCAGCCGATCCTTCCCGTCGTTGAACAACCGCGTCCGCACGTTCGGCCCGCACTCGACGTTCAGCACGATCGTCTCGGGCATGTCGAAGCCCAGTTCCTTCGCGTAAACCTCCCGCGCCGCCGAGATCGTCTGTGCCAGCGCCGCCGCCTGCTCGGGCCCGAGCCCCCCGTACCGCACTTCCGCTCCCGGAGCCTTGGCCGTCTCCGCCGCCGGCGCCGCCGCGGCGAAAACCAAAATACCCATCGCGATCACCGATCGATAAACAATTCCCATGCACCCCTTGACGCCCGACCCCCGCTGGAGTTTCCGCACGGTGCGGCTACGATGTTCCGCGCCGTCACCTGACCCTGCCTGCGCTGGTGCGAGACCGAGGTGTGAGACCCGAATGCCCGCCGACATCCCCCTCGACATCCCCCCGGAGCGCATCCCACGACACATCGCGATCATCATGGACGGCAACGGCCGCTGGGCCGTGCGTCGCGGCCTCGACCGCGTCCAGGGACACCAGCAGGGCGCCAAAACGGTGCGCGCGATCGTCACCGAGTGCGCCAACCTGCGCAAGCGCCTGGGCGGGCCCGACTATCTCACCCTTTACTCCTTCAGCCTCGAGAACTGGAAGCGCCCCGTGGATGAGGTCTCCTTCCTGATGCAGATGTACATCGACTACCTGCGCCAGGAGCGGCCCACCATGATGGAGAACAACATCCGCTTCCGCCAGATCGGCCGCGTCGACCACCTCCCCGAACCCGTCCTCGACGAGGTCGCCGTCACGCTCGATCAAACGAAAGACAACGACGGCCTGACACTGGTCCTGGCGCTCAACTACGGCAGCCGCGCCGAGATCCTCGACGGCGTCCGCGCCATCGCCGAGAAGGTCCGCGCCGGCCAGCTCGACCCCCGCGACATCACCGAGGAGACGATCTCCGCCCATCTTTACACCGCCGGCATGCCCGACCCCGACCTCCTTGTCCGCACCGCCGGCGAGATGCGCATCAGCAACTACCTCCTCTGGCAGATCAGCTACGCCGAGCTCTTCGTCAGCCCCGTCCTCTGGCCCGACTTCGGCATCCCCGAGCTACACGAGGCCCTGGGCTCCTTCGCCTCCCGCAACCGCCGATTCGGCG
>DATBFY010000548.1:0-30885 GCA_036558265.1 Tepidisphaeraceae bacterium
GTCGCATAGTTGATCAGCATCAGCAGCGCGAACAGCAGGATCATGCGAAAGGTCTCTTAAGCGTAATATCGGCGGTGGCGGGGAGAGAGATCCTGTCTAATACGCTACACCCGCCCGGCGGTTTCGCAACCGCCCACAAGATTATCAGAGGGAGGTAGAGGGTGGCTTGAACCAGATCGAGGAATCCGTCACCCCCGACGAACTCCGGATCATCCGCCAATTTCGCACCATTTCGCGGAATTGGGCCCAGGCGGGGGTCGCGTCGCCTTGGCCCTGACGTGAGGCGGGGGAGCGAGTGGGGTAATCGAGGTAACAGTTGGAGTTATCGAGCACAAGGATACCCCCGGGCGCGAGCTTCGAAACCGCCGTGATCGCGCACCAGTCCCTCACGAAGCCGTCCACCAAGGCGAATTGCAGGCTGCCGTCGGGCAGGGCGTCGGCGGCGCGCACGTAGGGGGAAGAGGCGTCGGGGGTGGGGCCGATCTCAATCAGACGGTAGTCAACGTTGGTTATGCCCTTGTCGGACAACATCTTGCGAACGGAGGCGTGCCAGCTCGGGTTGTCCTCAATGCTGAGGAGGGATTTCATCCGCTTGGCGAACCAGAGGGTGCTGCGGCCCGAGCCCCATTCGATCCCGATGTCGTCGGGGAGGATCAGCGTGCTCAGCAGCTTGACCGAGATGGGATCGATCCACGGCTGGTCGGGGTGGCGGCGCTGGTGCCAGCTCCAGGCGACGCGATCGACGATATAACGAGGGGTCCAGTGCCGGAAGCTGCGCATTCTTTTGACCTTAGGGTGCGCGCCGGGCTGCCAAGGGCGGACGCGCGAGGCTGGTTTAACGGATCGACCGACCCTCATCAAGTCGGCCGTCGGAGCAGGGGGCATGAACGGCATAGCGTCAGCGGGTAGACGCGAGTCCGATAACGCCGTAACGTCGCCGTTGGCGATGCTCCGCGGCAAACACGAACCCGGCTGGCCGGAACTGGTGCGCGACTGGAAGCGGCAGCAGGAGGAGATGCGGCGTCGGCTGGTGGTGCGGGCGCTGGAGCCGCTGCCGCGGTTCGTCGCCGGGGTGGACGGGGCGTTCTCGGCGGACAAGGCGACCGTCTTTGCCGCGGCGGTCGTCTACGATCGAGAGGAAAAACGAATCGTCGAGGTCGCCCACGCCAGGGTCGCGGCGGAGTTCCCGTACATCCCGGGTTTCCTGAGCTTCCGCGAGGGGCCGGCGGTGCTGGCGGCGATCGGAGGGCTCCGCCACGCGTTCGGGGCGATCTGCTTTGACGCGCAGGGGTACGCCCACCCGCGGCGGTGCGGGCTGGCGTCGCACATGGGGATCACGCTGGACGTGCCGGCGGTCGGGGTCGCCAAGTCGAGGTTGATCGGGATGCACGGGGACGTGCCGATGCGGTCGGGTCGCAGCGTTGCACTGATGGATGGGGACGAGCAGATCGGCCTTGTGCTGCGCACGCGCGACGGCGTGCGGCCGCTGTACATCAGCGTCGGGCACAAGGTGGACCTGGAATCGGCGAGGCGCCTGGCGATGGCGTGCGTGACGCGGTATCGGATCCCCGAGCCGACGCGGCAGGCGGATATTGAGGTGGGGAAGCTGAAGGCGGGGACGCGCTAACACGCGAGATCATCACGGTGGCGCGAAACCGCAAGCGGCCGGTGCTATGGGTCCTTCGGCGCGTAGAGGAACAACCGCGAGCATAACCCGCCCGCCATCTGACCGGGACTCAGTCCGGTCGTCACGCGGATCGCGATCAAGTTGCGCTCACCCGCTTTGAGTGCCTTGCTCACGTCCAGGTCCATCTCGTTGGGGCGTTCGTAGGCCTCGCGGTATTTGCGGTGGCCGGTGTATTGGCCGTTCACCCAGCACCAGGCTTCGGTTTCGACGACGGGGCTGTAGAGCTTGACGGCTTTGCCCTTGGCGGAGGCGGGCACGTCTACCTCGAAGCGGTACCACATCGCGCCGATGTAGGGGTGGCCTTCTTTGTCCTGGTAGCCCTGGGCGTAGAACGGCTGGGTGGTGGAGACGCTCGGCCAGTTCGCGGCGGCGTCCCACTGAGGCTGATACCAGCCGGCGAAGCGGCCGTCGTCGTGGGGGTCGATCTGGAAGCGGGCCTTCTCGGGCAGGAGCGCGATCAGCTCGCCGGTCTTGCCACCGGTCATGTCGGCGAGCTTGCGGTAATACTCGGCCCGCGCGGTCACGCCGAAGTAGAAGTACTCCCCGTCCTTCTGACTCTCGCTGTCGGTCATCAGGAACGGGTTGATGGCCTTGAGATCGCGGCGCAAGGAGAGCATGCGGTCGGCCTGCTTGGCGGCCTCGTTGAAGTTGCCGGCGAACTCGGCGTTGTTCATCGCCACGTACGCCAATAGGTGGTCGAAGATCAAATGGTCGATGCGGACGTGCGTCTGAACGCGTTCGTCCCCCTTGTCGGCTGCGATCTTCTCGGCGTCCGCCAGGTGCGCGCGCATCTGATCGAGCACGCGGGGCGTGTAGATGTAGGGCAGGATGCGATCCTCGTGGCCGAGCAGGGGAGTCGATTCGATCGCCTGCTCGAGCTCTTCCCAGAACGCCCGAGCCGGCGCGACGGCGGGGCCGTACCAGTGCGCGAAGTAATCGTCGAGGATCGCCTTGGCGTCGCTATTGGCGTCCCACATCAGCCGCGCCCGCAGGTACCTGGTCTGAATGCCGCACTCGGCCCACTGGTTGCGCGCCTCGTCCGCGAAGCCGATGCACCCCCAGCGTTTGAGTAACGGGAAATCCCGCGCCAGCTTGCGCGTCAGCGGCACGGGCGTCAGCGCCGTGACCAGCATCGTCTCCTCGTAGTTGTACAGCCACACGCGGCGGCTCTGGCGGCACCACTCGCGCAGCATCTCGCCCTGCCGCCGCATCAGGAAGCTCCTCGGGTCGTCGTAGGCGTGCAGCGTGTCGCACCAGATGGCGGCGAACATGATGCCCAGGTTCTCATCCGGTCGCACGCCGACCGGCGGCGTGTTTCGGTTCGCGTAGCCGTTGGTCGTGATGATCTTGTCCGGGAATTCCTTCTTCACCTCGCGGGCGACGGCGTTGACGAAGCCGATCCACTCCTCCGTGACGCTCGCTTCCGCCGGCACACCCTCGCGGCCGCCGACGTCATAAAAGCCCTGGTTGAGCTTGACCGTCTCCGGCGTGAAGTCGCGGGGCATGCCGTCATCCGGCGCGATGCCGGTCGAATTAGCGCCGGGCCGCTTGCGGAAGTGGGCCTTGGCCTTCTCGGCGGCGATCCGGACGGCCTCGGGATTCGACAGGTTCGGCAAATAGGGATCGACTCGGCCATCCACGGTTTTGGCGAACAGCTCCGGCCGCGTCTTGGTCAGCTCCTTGTCGGCGACGAACCCGCGCACCGACGAGTCGCCCGGCGCGTCAAAGAGGTCGTCGGCGGTCATGCCGTTGCGAACCTTCCACCGCCGTTCCTCCTTTTGGAGCGGCTCCTTCATGTGACTCCACCAGCCGCGCATGATGAAATCGGGTTTGGCGCGCAGCGTCCCGTCGGGCACGTCGATCGTCTTCAATGCCGGCACGTACTGCCCGAACTCGCCGGGCATGTACCAGTGGACGCCCAGGCGCTCGAGTAAGCGGTAGACGGCGTACTCGGTGCCGTGATACGGCCCCTGGTCGTTGCCCGCGAGCACCAGGTGCGCTCCCGCGCAGGCGATGACGAACCCTTCCTCGGCGCGGTCGGCGGTCAGGCGATCCGGGATCTCCAGCTTCAGCGATTCGGTCAGGCGGCTCTTGCCGACCAGGATCAGCGTGCCCTGCGGTGTTGGCGACGCGTCATCCGCGATGATCGGGAGCTTTGCGCCCGACATCCGCTCGATGAAATCGCGAAGGTCGTCGGCCGCGATCCTGACCTTCGCCGCCGATTCCGATGGCTTGGGCGCCAGCGCCTCCCTGGCGACGACGATGCTCGCCCGGGGCTGGCCGTCGGTCACAACGGCGAGCGCGGCCGCGCGGCCGGCGGGAAGGGTGAAGCCCACGAGGCACAACAGGGCGGCCCGCAATTCACGCGTCATCGGAAACCTCCCCCGCACAACAGCGCGCGGGATCATTCGGGACCAAAGCCGTCGTCGATCCCCTCGCCGAACGCGGCGCGCGGGCCGTCGCTCGCTGCCGACCCCTGCCCCCCGCCGATCGCCGCCACCACCGGGCCCAGGTGCTTCTCGTAATGCTTCCATCGACTGATCGACGAGTGGTAGACCGGCCGGCGAACCTGCTCCTCGCTGGCCGTCCCGACCTGCCGGCGGTTCTCGTAATACCGCAGGCACCGCGCGTCAAACGGCAGGCCGACGAAGTCCAGCAACCGCCGGGTCTGCCCTTCGACGTCCAGCACCAGGTCTTCGTAACGCAGCTCGATGATCGGGATCCGCACCACGTTACGCCAGTGTTCCATGAGCCGTCGGTAATCGCGGTAATACGCGCCCAGGTGCGCCAGGTCGAACTTGAATTCGTTCTCCCTGACGAAGTTCGTGAAATAACACGAGAGGCACGTGTCCATCGCTCCGCGCGTGCAGTGGATGACCCGCGAGCCGGGGAACAGCACCTCGATCAGCCCGAGGCTGAGGAAGTTGTGCGGCATCTTGTCGGTCACGCGGACCGCATCGGCGTTGAGGGCCTCGACGCTCGCGAGGTACGCCCCGGCGAGGCGGTTGGCCTCCCGCAGGGTCAGGCCCTCCAGGCACTGCGGATACGGATCGCCCTCCGACAGCGGCGACGCCGGCATCGTCATCGCCGTGCGCGGGATCAGGTTCAGCTCGCCCGCGCCGAAGACCTCGGGGTGGCTCGCCAGGATCTGCTCGACCAGGCTCGTGCCCGATCGCGGCATGCCGACGATGAAGACGGGTCGGCGGTCGCCGTGCGTGGCGCGGGGCAGGGCCGCCATGCGGTCGCGGCTGAAGTACGCGATCACCTGGGACGCGAACCGCGAGAACGCCTCCGGATCGTGCGGGCCGAAGAACGGACGCGTCGCGCGGTTGCCCAGCGTCGCCTGCTCGAACGCCTCGTCATAGCGTCCCAGGCGGTCGAGCAGCGCCGCGGCGGAGAAGTGAAGCATCGGGCGACCATCCGGCGCGTCGGGCAGGCCCGGCGCCGCCATCGCCCGGCGGACGAACGCCAGCGCCTGCTCCTCCTGGCCCAGCCGCGGCGCCAATCGACCGTAAACGTGAGCGAGCCATCGATCCGGACGCGCCGCCGGGTCGTTCACCAGCGGCCGGACCAGTTCCCACGCGCCGTCGGTGTCGCCGCTGGCGTGCAGGACGAAGGCGCGATAGGTGACGGCGTCGACGTCACCCGGACGCAGCGCCACCGCGCGCGCCGTGTGCTCGAGCGCCAGGTCCAGCCGCCCGGCATTCTGATAGTGCATGCCCAGCGACGTGTGCGCGTGCGCCTGCCCCGGGTCCAGCCGCAGGGCCTCGAGGAGGTGCCGCTCGACCAGTTCGCCCTGCCCGAGGCGTTCGGCGGCGGCGGCGAGGCAGCAGTGGAAGCGCGACTCGTCGGGCTTGATTCGCACCGCCTCCTGGAACTGCCCGAGCGCGGCGCGGAACTGTCCCCGGTTGTAAAGCGCCGATCCCCGCGCCAAGGCCTGGTGGGCGCGGCCGGCATTGTCGGCGGCGGTGACCGCCGCCGGACCGACCGGGGACTCGACCCCCGCTGAGAACGCCAGCGAACCCGTGCCGCCCAGCGACGGCGCAGGCGCGGCGATCCCGCCGGCAAGCAGGCCCCCACCCCCGCCGCCAAGCGCCCGCGAAAGATCCGCGGCTCGCAGGTGGGGGCCCTCCTGGTCGGTCGTTCCCATGACAGGTTCTCTCTCCACAAGCCGGTGCGTCGCGCACATGACCCCTGACGTGACGGCGGCGATTATACCTGAAATGTCAAACGCGTGTGTGCGGTACAATGCCGCCGTGTCCCGGATCTTCCGCCTCCTGCTCGACGCAGCGTCCGTGCTGTCGATGCTGCTCTGGGTTGCGACCGTGGTCCTCTGGGTGCGGAGTTACCGGGCGCCCGGTCCGATCGGCGGCTTCGCCGTGCTCGGCGCGCGCTATCGCCTGCACTCGGATCGCGGTCGTCTGACCGTCGGCGGTCCACCCGCCGCGCCCGCCGACCAGGTCGCCGCCGCCACCGAACGCCTCCGCGGACTCCATAACGGTAACATCCGGTGGCAGGCGGTCCACGCCTTCGTGAGCGGCAAACCGATGGTCGACGGTCTCGAACCGCTTCCCATGGGACGCTCCAGCCAGGTCCACGCCTGGGCGTGGCTCATGGAGTCCGCCAAGGACCCGGCGTTACAGGCGGCGCTGCTGCAAATCCTCGAGGATCCCGACCGGTTCGCCGACGCCCACATCGCGCTGGTCTTCAGTCAAGGTCAGGCGTATACCGGCGGGTGGGACCCGCCGCCCGGCCCGACGCTCGTCTATAACTGGGGCGAACTGCGCGTGCGGGCCGACGCCGACAGCCCCGACGAGGTCAGCCAATGGTTGAGAGGCAGGCGCGGGATGACATGGTCCGCCGAACCCGCCCAGCTTCCCGCCGTGCGGGACTTGTGGTGCGACCGATTGTTCCGGCCGATCGTATCCGCGCCGTATTGGCTCGCGGCAATCTTTTTCGCGATCGCGCCGTTTCTCTGGTGCCGATCGCGATGGCGCCGGGCGTACCGGCGGCGCGCCGGCTGCTGCGCCGCGTGCGGCTACGACCTTCGTGCCACGCCCGATCGCTGCCCGGAGTGCGGTGCCATTCCAGTTCCGTCTGGCGCAAGCGTCGGTGCGCGCCGCGGCCGTGTCACTTCGTGATTCGACATGGCGCACTGCAACCCGAAAGTGAGATACTGTGAGCCGACTCACCCGCCGACAGGTATTGCCTCAATCCGCCGTCTTCCTCGCATCGCCCTTGGTCGCCCTGGCCGCCCCGCCGCCACGGCAGTCGCCACCGCCTCAAAAGGTGCTCGTGATCGGCGCCCACCCCGGCGACCCCGAGGCCGGTTGCGGCGGCACCATGGCGCGCCTGGCCGACCGCGGCGATCAGGTCGTGGCCGTCTACCTCACGCGCGGGGAAGGCGGCGTGACGGGCAAGTCCCCGGAGCAGGCGGCGGCGATCCGCTCCGCCGAAGCTCAGGCCGCCTGCCGGATCCTCAAGGCCCGCCCGCTCTTCGGCGACCAGGTCGACGCCCGGACGGAGGTGAACGCCGCACGTTACGAGCAGTTCGCACGACTGGTCGCCGCCGAGCGACCCGACGTCGTCTTCACCCATTGGCCGCTGGACGATCACCCCGATCACCGCGCCTGCGCGTCGCTGACCTACGACGCCTGGCTGCGCGCACGCCGCGCATTCGCCCTGTACTTCTACGAGGTGGACCTGGGCAGCGACACCCAGTGCTTCCGCCCCACCGATTACGTCGACGTCGCCGACGTCGAGCCGCGCAAACGCGCCGCCTGCATGGCCCACGCCAGCCAGAACCCCGCCGGGGGCTTCTACACCAGGGACCACGAGCCCATGCTCCGCTTCCGGGGGATGGAGTGCGGCCGCAAGCTGGCCGAGGCGTTCATCCGTCACGATCAGGGTCCGCGATGGCAGCTCCCCGTCTGATTTTCACCCCGCGGTAGTCCCCGACGCCCGGATTGCGGCACCGTGTTTTGCATATGTAGCTCGGGAAATGTCCCACAGCGCCTGTCCGACAAATTTTTGTGGCGATCACGCGCTGCAAATATCATAATGGGCGCTCAGTTGCGCCTTTCGGGGCACCATTTCGCGGCTCGCGCTGCCATCATCTCGCGCCGGGCCTTGGCTTCGCAAATTCTGGAGGATGCCATGAGTAGGGCACTTGTCGAGAGAGTGACGTCGGGCCAGCGGTCTGTCCACGCCCAGCCATCCAGGCGGCGGTCGCGGCGCCTTCCGCGGGCGGTCTCCCATGCGGTCGAGTCCCTCGAAGGGCGATTCCTGCTCTCCGGGTCGCTGACCGTCACCCCGACCACCCCCCTGGTCGGTGATACCAACCTCAGCGCCGAGGGAAACCTCGACTGGGTACATTTCGGCTACCCTGCAAGCCCCACCAAGATCCATCAGAAGGCCGGTGTGACCGGTCCGCGCCTGGCCGATTTCACCACGATCGGCTCGGCGACGCCGGTCGCCGCGAGCACGAGCGGCAAGACCTTCACCTGGACCGACGCGACCGCGCCGGCTCCGACCGTCCTCACCGGCCCGGGCGACGCCATCATCGAGGTGGATGGGCAGAACGACGGCGACGTCGATGCCGGCCCCCCACCCGCCGCCGAAACCGTCGACCACATGTTCGACGGGCTCGAGCAGAAGTACCTCAACTTCCTCGACCTCAACTCGGGCGCGATCGTCACCCCGCAGGCCAACGGCGGTAACGGCACCGTCGTCAACGGCATACGGCTTTTCACCGCCAACGACGCCGTCGAGCGCGACCCCGCCAGCTACGTGCTCGAGGGCACCAACGACAACCCCGACGACGCCGCCGCCGTCTGGACCCAGATCTCCGCAGGTCCCCTGGCCCTGCCCGACGGCCGAAACGCCGGTGGGAACATCGCGATCAATCCCGCCGATCCCAACCAGCCCAACCAGGCGCTCTTCTTCACGAATACGACTTCTTACAAGTCCTACCGCGTCACCTTCCCCACGCTCAAGAACGCCGGCGCCGCCAACAGCATGCAGATCGGCGAGGTGCAACTGCTCAACCAGCCGCCGACCGAGAACGCTACCGCCACTGCCGACGCCAAGGCCGTCACCGGCAGCGGAAACGGCTTCCACCTCACCGCCCCGGCAAGCCCGATCCTCCGCCGTCTCAAGGTCTACGTTGCCGTCGACACCGGCGCCGGTCAGCTCACCGCAACCCTCAGCGACGGCAGCGTCGCGCCCGTCACGCAGACCCTGACCGATAACAACGCCGCCGGGCCCACCATCGCCGTCTACACCATCGACTTCAAGTCCAACACCGACAACCAGACCCTGTCCATCGATTGGGTTTCGCAAAGCGGCGCCAAGGTGTTCCTATCGGCCGCCACCTGGATCGGTGGCGGGCTGCTCAACGTGACGCCCACAACCCCCGCCACCGGCGACACCAACCTCACCAGCGAGGGCAACCTCGACTGGATCCACTGGGGCTATTCCAACGACGCCACCAAGCTCCATCAGAAGAGCAACGTCGTCGGTCCGCGGATTTCGAACTTCACCGTCACCGGCGGCGGCACCGCGGCGGCTGGCAATACCCCCGGCAAGACCTTCTCCTGGACCGATGCCACCCCGCCTCCCGCGGTGGTGATCACCCAGCCCGGCGACGCCATCATCGAGGTCGACGGCCAGAACGACGGCGACGCCAACGCCGGCCCGCCCCCCGCCGCCGAATCCGTCGACCACATGTTCGACGGCTTCGGACAGAAGTACCTCAACTTCCTCGACCTCAACTCGGGCGCCATCGTCACCCCGCAGGCCAACGGCGGCAACGGCAGCATCGTCAACGGCATTCGCCTCTTCACCGCCAACGACGCCCCCGAGCGCGACCCCGCCAGTTACCTGATCGAGGGCACCAACGACAACCCGGCCGACGCCGCCGCCGTCTGGACCCAGATTTCCGCCGGTGATCTCGCCCTCCCCACGGCCCGCAATGCCGGTGGCCAGATCGCGATCAATCCCGCCACCCAGGCCAATCAGACCGTCTTCTTCACCAACGCCACCACCTACAAGTCCTTCCGCGTCACTTTCCCCACCCTCCGGAATGCCGGCGCCGCCAACAGCATGCAGATCGGCGAGGTCCAACTCCTCCAGCAGCCCCCGCCCGAGAACGCCGCCGCCACCCCCAACGGCGTCACGCTCCCCGGCGGGCAGGGCTTCCACTTCACCGCGCCGGCCAGCTCCAACGTCCGTCGCCTCAAGGTCTACGTCGCCGTGGACGGCGGCGCGGGAACCCTCACCGCCACCCTCAGCGACGGCAGCCAGGCCCCGGTCGTCCAGACCCTCCTCGACACCAACGCCGCCGGCGCGACCACCGCCATCTACACCATCGACTACCAGGCCGCCTCCGACAACCAGTCCATCGCCGTAGACTGGGCCGGCGCCCCGGGCGCGACCGCCACCCTCTCCGCCGCGAGTTGGATCGAGTTCCAGCTTCCCAGCGCGCCGGTCGGCGTCACCGCGACCGCCACCGGCAAGGGGCGCATGAACGTCTCCTGGACCGATACCTCGACCAACGAGACCGGCTTCCGCATCGAGCGGGCGACCTCGCAGGGCGGGCCCTTCACCCCCATCTTCACCGCCGGCCCGGGCGTCCAGCAGTACATCGACAGCGGCCTGAACGACAACACCGCCTACTTCTACAGGGTCAGCGCCCTCAACCTCGCCGGCGCTGCCGCCGCCGTCGGCAACCCCGCCACCGCGACCACCGCCACCATCGGCGCGACCGGCGTGTCGGCCCGGTACTACCAGGACACCGATCCCACCGTCCACCTCGACCCCAACAACCGCGTGGTCAACCGCATCGACCCGAACATCGGCACCGACTGGGGCACGGGCTCCCCCGACGCGATCGTCCCCGTCGACCGCTTCTCCGGACAATGGGAGGGCACCTACATCGCCGACTACAGCGGCCCGACCACCTTCTCCACTGACACCGATGATGGTGGGCGCTTCTTCATCGACCTCAACGGCAACGGCAGCTACGACTACGATCCCGTCGCAGCCGGAACGACGACGCCCAACGGCGAGCTCGTCGTCAATTCCTGGGTCGACCAGGGCCTGGGCATCGACAACGTCAACAACGGCCGCGGCAGGGTCGTCAACCTCGTCGCCGGACAACGCTACAACATCCGCTTCCAGTATTACGAGAACGGCGGTGGCGCGGCGGCGTTCCTCTACGTGCAGGGCCCCGCCGGCACACAGCAGTTCGTCATCCCCACCGAAAGCTTCGTCCCGCTCCCGCCGGTCGCCCCCAAGGTCATCGGGCAGCCCGACGTGGACCGCCAGCTCCCGCCCGGCGTCGCCTACACCCCCGCGCAGCACCTGGTCATTCACTTCAGCGAGGAGGTCGGCCCCGTCGATCCCGGCAACATCATCATCACCCACCTCGGCGGCGCCGGCGAGATCTACAGCGGCTTCGGACAGCTCCAGTGGGCCTATGACGGCCAGACCAACAGCGGCGTGCTCACGTTCCCCGGCATCGGCGCCCAGGCGCTGCCCGACGGGAACTATAAGCTTCAGTTGGTCGCCGCCGGCTTCCCCGATGCCGACGGCACCCCCCTCGACGGGAACGGTGACGGCACCGCCGGCGACGACTACATCACCAACTTCTACATCTTCACCGGCGACACCCAGACCGCCTACGACGGCACCGCCAAGCCCGACCGCAAGATCGACTTCAGCGACTACCAGCGCCTGGAGCTTAACTACGGCAAGAGCGCCGCCACCGGCGCCCGCGTCAGCGCCGGCGAAGGCGATTTCGACCACAGCGGCACCGTGGACGATCTCGACGTGGCCTACTTCTTCGCCCACGTCGGCCAGACCGCGCCGGCCCCGACCCCCGTCGCCGCCGCGACGCCGGCCACGGCCCCCAGCAAACCGGCGCCGGCCAAAAAACCCGCGCCTGCCCCGGCGCCCAAGGCAGTCACCAAGGCCGCCAAACCTGTCGTCACCCCGCCCCCCGCGGCGAGCAAGTTCGCCACCAAGCGCATCACCAAGAGCGTGAAGGACCTCCTCGGCTGACGTTGCACTTCTCATCGCATTCTCGCGTCGAACATTCCCGCCCCGTGCGCTCGAACATGAACCGAGCACGCGGGGCGGGCCCGCGCAATGCGACTGGCAACGAACAACTAACCACTGACAACTAACCCCCCTGCAACATTCCCCTCCCCCGTGCGTTCCATAACGGTTAGGATCACCGCCCGCACCCCCGTCCAACTTCCTGTCGGCTCGGTGGTAACGTTTGTGAAGGACTCGCCGTTATGCCCAGGTCGTGCCGCACACCCAGGGAGCCGGGGGAAACCATCGGCGCGCGCGGCCTTGTCGTGCTGATCTTCGCCCTGCTGCTCCCCTTCCCCGCCTCGGCCGCGCAAATCGCCGATGCGCAAAAGCTGTTTAAGTCAGGCGAATACACAAAATGTCTGGAAATGGTCAACCAGGCCTTGGCTGACCAGCAATGGGGTGAAGGCTGGTGGATCCTCAAGATCCGCTCTGAGCTGACCACCGGCCAATACGCCCAGGCGCTGAAGTCCCAGGAAGAATCGCTCACCCATTACGACTCGAGCCTGGCGCTGCGCATGCTCGGCTACGACGTCCTGCGCGCCAACGACCGCCCCGACGACGCCAGCGAGGTCCTGTCGGACATCAAGTCGATGGCCCAGCGCACCCCCTGGCGGTACGACGACGCGTCGAGCCGGGTCTGGCTGGGTCGGGCCCTGTTGCGCGGGGGCACCGACGCCCGCCAGGTGCTCGAACAGTACTTCGACAAGGCCAAAAAGGACGCCCCCGACTCCCCCGAGCCCTACCTCGCCAGCGGCGAGATGGCGCTGGAGAAGCACGACTACGCCCTGGCCGCCGAAGCATTCCAGGACGCCGCCAAACGCGCCCCCGAAGACCCCGCGGTGTATTACGGCCTGGCGCGCGCCTACGACAACGACGCCGACCGCGCCACGGCGGCTCTGAACAAGGCGCTGGAACTCAATCCCCACCACGTCGATAGCCTGCTCTTCCAGGCCGACAACCTGATCGACCGCGAGGACTACGCCGGCGCCGAGGCGCTCCTCAAACAAGTGTTGGAGGTCAACCCCAAGCACCCCCGAGCCTGGGCCTACCGCGCCGTCCTGTCGCACCTCTCGGGCGACAAGAAAAAGGAAGAATCCAACCGCGCCGAGGCCCTCTCGTCCTGGAAGACCAACCCCGAAGTTGATTTCCTGATCGGACAGAAGATCTCGCAAAAATACCGCTTTTCCGAGGGTTCTGCGTATCAGCGGAAGGCGCTCGAATTCGTCGCGAATTACGAACCGGCAAAGGAGCAACTCTGCCAGGACCTGATGCGACTGGGAAAGGAAGAGGAGGGCTGGGAGTTGGCGTCGCAGGTCTTCAAGGACGACCCGTACAACGTCCTGGCGTACAACCTGGTGACCCTTCACGACCATTTGGCCAAGTTTCAGTCCCTTCGCGACCCCGCTTTCCTGGTCCGGATGGACCCGCGCGAGGCCGAAATCTATGGCCAGGAGGCGCTTAAGCTGCTCGATCGCGCCAAGGCCAAGCTGTGTGCCAAGTACGGCGTGGAGCTGACCGAGCCGATCACGGTCGAGATCTTTCCGCAGCAGCAGGATTTCGCGATCCGCACCTTTGGCCTGCCGGGAGGGGCGGGGTTTTTGGGGGTCTGCTTCGGGCCCGTGGTGACCGTTAACAGCCCGGCGTCGCGTGCCGGGCACCCTTCCAACTGGCAGGCCGTCCTTTGGCACGAGTTCTGTCACACCGTGACCCTTCACAAGACCCGCAACAAGATGCCGAGGTGGCTGAGCGAGGGCATCTCGGTTTACGAGGAGAAGCAGGAAGTCCCGGCGTGGGGCCAGGCGATGAACCCGCAGTACCGCGACCTGATCCTTTCGGGCGGGATCACCCCGGTGAGCAAGCTCAGCGGCGCCTTCCTTAAGCCTCCGACACCGATGCACTTGCAGTTCGCGTATTACGAGTCGTCGATGGTCGTCGAGTACGTCGTCAGCCACTTCGGCGCGCCCGCGCTCCGGGAGGTCCTGAGCGATCTGGCCGACGACGTGCCGATCAATGACGCGCTGGCTCGCCACACCCAGCCGATCGAGAAACTGGACGAGGACTTTGACAAATGGTTGCGGGACAAGGCCGCGGCGCTGGCGCCCAAGGCTGACCTGGAACACCCCAAACTGCCCCTCGACGCCGACAGCACCGCGATGACCGCCTGGAGCCAGCAGCACCCAACTAACTTCTGGGGTCTCCTGGGTTTAGGCCGCGCGTTGATCGCCGAGCACAAGTGGGCCGAGGCGAAGAAGCCGCTCGAGCAGGCGATCGCGCTCTATCCCACCGCCACCGGCGCGGGCGGGCCGTATCTGCTGCTGGCGGCCGCCCACCGTGGATTGGGCGAAACCCAGGCTGAACAAGCATTTCTGGAAAAACACGTCGCGCTCGACGCCGATGCGATCGAACCCCGCGTGCGCCTGGCCGACATCGCTGTCAAGAATGCCGATTGGCGAGGGGTGCGGAATTGGGCGGAGCAGATCCTTGCCATTAACCCATTGATCCCCGCGCCGCACCGTTATCTCGCCCAGGCCGCGGAGGCGCTGGGGGAGCGTGCGGTTGCGATCCGGGCGCATCGAACGCTGCTGCTTCTCGACCCGTTGGATCGGGCGGAACATCACTATCGCCTGGCGCAACTCCTGATGCAGGAGAAGCAGCTTCCGGATGCGCGGCGGCAGGCCGTCGAGGCGCTGGAAGAGGCCCCGCGCTACCGGGCCGCCCACGCGCTGCTGCTGGAGATCGTCGGCAAGATGCAACCCGCGACCGGGACCACGACTCGCCCGGTGACCACCGCGCCCGCCACTCGCGCCACGAAGGAGCGCCCATGAGCATGAAGCTGCGAATCCTCCTGGGAGCTGTTGTCCTGGGTACGTTGGCCGGGGGTATTGCCTTTGCCCAGCGGTATCGCCGGATCGACCACTCCGCCCACGAGATCCCGCCGCTGGTCGATCGCCACGGCATCGACCTGTGGGAGAACGAGCCGCAGTTCAAGAACGACGTCTTCACGTTCGTGCGCATCCGCTGGCACTCGTGGCGCGGGGGGGACATCTGGCTGACCGACTACCCGGACAGCGATCTCAATTTCTCGTTCCGCCTCCAGCAGCTCACATCCCTCAAGGTGGATCCGCACCCCAAGCAGTTGGACCTGACGGATGAGGAGATCTTCGATTACCCGTTCATTTACATGCTGGAGGTCGGCAGCCTGGAATTCACCGACGAGGAGGTCGCCAACCTCCGCAAGTACCTGCTCAACGGCGGCTTTTTGATGGTGGACGACTTCTGGGGCGAATACGCGTGGCGGAACTTCGAGCAGGAGATGAAGCGCGTCTTCCCCGACCGCGAATCAAAGGACCTCGACATCAGCGACCCGATCTTCCACTGCGTGTTCGATTTGAAGCAGAAGCCGCAGATCCCCGGCATCGACACCGCCCGCGAGGTGCGCGCGATGGGACACCCGGAGATCACCTGGGAGCGCGAGGACGCCCGCGAACCGCACTACCGCGCCTTCTACGACGACAAGGGGCGGATGATGGCCATCATCTGCCAGAACACGGACCTGGGCGACGGCTGGGAGCGCGAGGGGGAGGAGGAGTGGTACTTCCACCAGTTCTCGGAGAAGCAGGCGTATCCGATGGGGATCAACATCGTGTTCTGGGCGATGACGCATTAGCGGAAGGCGGAAGCGAGAAGGCAGAAGCGAGAAGCGAGAAGAAGGCAGCAAGCCGGGAGTATCCGTGGCGACTGAGACATATGAGATCGAGCGCAAGGCGGTCGAGCAGCTTCGCGAGGCGCGGGAGCGCATCAACCGCGAGCTGTCGAAGGTGATGGTGGGGCAGCAGCAGGTGGTGGAGCAGTTGCTCTACAGCTTGTTCGCGGGCGGGCACTGCCTGATCACGGGGGCACCGGGCCTGGCGAAGACGCTGCTGGTGCGTTCGATCGCGCAGATCTTTCACCTGAAGTTCCAGCGGATCCAGTTCACGCCGGATTTGATGCCGGCCGACGTGACCGGGACGGAGATCCTGGAGCAGGAGGCGGACGGTCGGCGGCGCATGCAGTTCGTCAAGGGGCCGATCTTCGCCAACGTGCTGCTCGCGGACGAGATCAACCGCACGCCCCCCAAGACGCAGGCGGCGCTGCTCGAAGCCATGCAGGAATACCAGGTGACGGCGGCGGGCGTGCGCTATCCGCTCGAGCAGCCGTTCTTCGTGCTGGCGACGCAGAACCCGATCGAGATGGAGGGCACATATCCGCTGCCCGAGGCCCAGCTCGACCGCTTCATGTTCAACGTGGTGATCGACTACCTGCCGGAGAACGACGAGGTGGAGGTGGTGAAGCGGACGACGGCGGGCAAGCCCGCGCCGATCGAGCCGCTGTTTACCGGCGAGGACGTGCTGCGGTTCCACGAGATCGTCCGGCGCGTGCCGGTGGCGGAGGACCTGGTGCGTTACGCCGTGCGCCTGGCGGCGTCGAGCCGTCCGAGCCAGCAAGGCGCGCCCGATTTCATCAAGCAATGGGTGAGCTGGGGCGCCGGACTGCGGGCGGCGCAGTACCTGGTGCTGGGGGCCAAGGCGAGGGCGCTGTTGACCGGGCGGGCGCACGTGGCGGTGGAGGACGTCAAGGCGCTGGTGCACGCGACGTTCCGGCACCGCATCCTGATCAACTACCGGGCCGAGGCGGAGGGGGTGAACGTGGAGCGGGTGATCGATCGGTTGGTGGAGAGCGTGAGTGAGCCGGGGAAGGCGTGATGACAAACTCTGTGCAAGGCGCGCCTTTGCGCCCGACCGTCATCCTGAGGAGGCTTTGCCGACGAAGGATCTTGCCTCGAACCGGAGACCGCATGGCCATGCAGAACCGTCATCCTGAGGAACTCCGAAGAGCCTGCCCCGAGCTTGTCGAAGGGATCTGGCTTCGATCGGCGAACCGGGCCGATTCGCCAGCGCCGGCCAGATCCTTCGCTGCGCTCAGGATGACATGGACGCACGGGACGTTCGCGCTACCCTGAAGCCCTGGGACGCATGAGAGAGTTCTTCGTCTACATCCTCTTCAACCACTCGCGAACGCTCTATATCGGCGTCACGAACGACCTGGTTCGCCGAGTCTACGAGCATCAGCACAAGCTCGTCGGTGGGTTCACGTCCAGGTACAACATCACGCAACTGGCATATTACGAGAACTACCCGACGGCGTTGGCCGCGATCGAACGGGAGAAGCAGTTGAAGGGGTGGAAGCGGGACAAGAAGGTCGCGTTGATCGAAGGCGCTAATCCGCATTGGGGGGATCTCAGCGGGTCGCTGAACGAGCGGTTTGAATGTGCCATGTCGTTAGCAGGATCGGCGCGGCCTGAGGTTCCGGGCAAGATCCTTCGCTGCGTTCAGGATGACGGCTTACAGCCGTCGGGGAACGACGCCTGATGCGAGTAACTTCGATCAACCCGACTTCCGCCGCCGCCGAGCAGCGCCCGCGCGCGTCGGCCGGCTCGTTTATCGATCCGCATACCCTCATGCGGATCAAGAGCCTGCAGCTCCGGGCCCGCATCGTGGTGCAGGGGTTCTTGAGCGGCCTGCACCGCAGCCCGCACCACGGCTTTTCGGTCGAGTTCAGCGAGTACCGGCAATACTCGCCTGGCGACGACCCGCGCTATCTCGACTGGCGGCTGTACGCGCGCAGCGACCGGTATTACATCAAGCGCTTCCAGGAGGAGACCAACGTCCGCTGCCATCTGCTGGTGGACCTGTCGCGGTCGATGGGGTACGGCTCGGCGGTGGAGTACACGAAAGTTGAATACGCCCGCACGGCGGCGGCGACGCTGGCTTACTTTCTATCGATGCAGCGAGACGCGGTGGGGCTGGTGACGTTCGACCAGCAGATCGCTGATTACGTGCCGGCGCGGTATCGCCCGGGGCATTTGCACCGGTTGATGGTTTGCCTGGAGCGCGCCGTGGCTGGGACGTCCACCGACGTCTCCGCGCCGCTGGAACAGATCGCCGCCACCGTGCGCAAGCGCGGCATGGTGGTGCTGATCTCGGACCTGTTGACCCAGACGCAGGCGCTGGCGGAGCGGCTGGGATACCTGCGCTCGCAGGGGCACGAAGTGGTGCTGCTGCGCGTGCTGGACCCGGCGGAACTGGACTTTGGCTTTGACCGCCCGGCGACTTTCGTGGACATGGAGACGGGCAAGGACCTGTACATCGATCCGTCCGCCGCCCGGGCGCGGTATCGCGAGAACTTCGCCCGGCACGAGGCCGAGATCCGCCGGGCGTGCAGTGACCTGGGGATCAGCTTTCATCAGCTTCCCACGTCGCAGCCGCTGGAACTGGCGTTGTTTGACTTCCTGCAATCGCGGATGCACGGCGGCCGGCAGGTCGTCCGCGCCCGCGGAAGGAGTCACGCCCATGGCGCCTGAATGCCTCCCCTTCGAATTATCCAATTCCGGACGCGACGTCATCCTGAGGAGGGTTTACCGACGAAGGATCTGGCCGCGAACGGACGACCGCTGCCCCTCGCGGCCAGATCCTTCGGTCGCCGCCAGGCTCCCTCAGCATGACTGCTTTACGAGGGGGCCGGCAAGGCACTTCGAGTGCCCTGTAGGGTGGGCTCTGCCCACCAATTCTCGCAGACCGCGATTTTCACCAAAGACGGTGGGCGGAGCCCACCCGACGAAAGACCCCGTTCGGAGTTGACGCGATATGGGCCTGTTAGCGCCACTATATATCGCGGGGGTCCTGGCGGTCGGGCTGCCGATCCTGTTTCACCTCATCCGCCGCACGCCGCATTCGCGCCAGGCGTTCAGCTCGCTAATGTTCCTGTCGCAGTCGCCGCCGCGGCTGACGCGGCGAAGCCGGCTGACCAACATCCTGCTGTTGATCCTGCGCGCCGCCGCGCTCACCATCCTTGCGCTGGCGTTCGCCCGCCCGTTCTTCAGCCGTGGGGCCGAGACGAGCCACAACCCCGCGCGCGGCCATCGCGTCGCGATCCTGATCGACACCAGCGCCAGCATGCGCCGCGGCGACCTGTGGCAGCAGGCCAACAAGCAGGTCGAAGAGGCGCTGCGCGAGGTGTCGCCGACGGATGAAGTGGCCCTGTACGCCTTCGACGATCACACGCGGCCGGCGATGACCTTCAAGGAGTGGACCGAGCTCGAGCCCTCGCGCCGCGCGGCCGTCCTGCGGGCGCACCTGGCGGATTTGAAGCCCACCTGGGCCGGCACCAAGCTTGGCGACGCCCTGGCGGCCGTGGCCGATTCGCTTGCCGAGACCGAGGCCGGCCAGCATGGCGACGACCGCATGCTGCGGCAACTGGTCCTGGTTTCCGACCTCCAGCAGGGCTCGCACGTCGAATCGCTCCAGGGCTATCAGTGGCCCGCCAACGTGACGCTGGGCGTGCGCGCGGTCGCGCTTAAACCGGAGAAGGCCACCAACGCCGGGGTGCAGTTCATCAAGCCGTCATCGGACGGGTCGGAAAACGCCGCCGACGCCCGGAAGCTGCGCGTGCGCGTTGCCAACGCCCCGGACTCCACGCGCGAGCAGTTCTCGCTGGCCTGGGCCAACGACGCCGGGGCCATCCCGCAAAGCCCGCCGCTCAAGGTTTATGTCCCGCCCGGGCGAAGCCAGGTGGTTCGCGTCTCCTGGCCGGTTGGCAACCAGCGCGCCGACCGTCTCGTGCTCGAGGGCGATGACAGCGATTTCGATAATACGCTTTATGTCGTCCCGCCGCGGACCGAGTCCGTGCGCGTCATCTACGTCGGCGACGACAACGCCGACGACGTCAAGGGCCTGGGCTACTACCTGCACAGCGCCGCCACGGCCGAGCCGGACCGGCGGCGGGTGGAACTGGTGACCAGGCGGCCGCAGGATCGCCTGGGGGATGCAGACCTGGTCGGGGCGCGGCTCGTGGTGGTCGCGGCGCCGCTGCCCGACGCCACCACCACTCTGCTGCGCCGCTTTGCCGACGCCGGCGGCGACGTCTCGTGGATCCTGACCGACGCCGGCCAAGCCAAGTCCCTCCTGCAACTCCTGGGCACGGGCGACGTCAAGGTGGAAGAGGCCACCGGCAAGGATTACGCGTTGATCGGTCACGTGGACACTGAGCACCCGCTCTTCGCCCCCTTCGCCGATGCGCGGTTCGGCGATTTCACCAAGATCCACTTCTGGAAGCACCGCCGGCTGACGCTCGCCAAGCCGGACCAGGCGCGCGTGCTCGCCCGCTTTGATGACGGCGACCCGTTCCTCCTCGAGCGCACGATCGGCAAGGGACGCGTCGTGGTCGCGACCAGCGGGTGGCAGCCGGCCGACAGCCAGCTCGCCCTTTCGACCAAGTTCGTGCCGCTGATCGACGGATTGCTGCGGCGGCATGACGGGGCGCTGGTGGAGGCGCAATATGGCGTGGGCGATCGCGTTGGACTGCCGGTGGTGGCGGGGCAGCAGAGCCGGACGCTGGCCGGGCCCGATGGCAAAGCGATCGATCTGGCAGCCGGGGCGAGCGCGTTCGAGGGAACCGATCGGCCGGGGATCTACCGGCTGACCACCAACGGCGAGGAGACGGCGCTGGCGGTCAATTTGTCGCCGGACGAGAGCCGGACGGCGCCGCTGCCGGTTGAGGACCTGGAACGCTGGGGGGCCAAACTGACGGCCAAGCCGTCGGCCGCGCCGACGACCGAAGAGGCCGCGATGCGCGAGCGACGTTTGCGCGGGATTGAGCTGGAGAACCGGCAGAAACTATGGCGTTGGTTGATCGTGGGTGTGCTAGGATTGCTGGCGGTCGAGACGGCCCTGGCCGGTCGGACCGCGCGCAAGAACCGCAAAGAGCAGGCGACCACATGAGTAACGACAACGACAACGACACGCAACTCAGGCAGGAATTGGACCAGGTCAGCGGTCGGTATCGCGCGCTACTGCTGCAGTCCGCCCTCGCGGGGTGCTGGCTGGCCCTGGCGCTGGCTGGCCTGGCGGTGCTGGCGTGGGCGCGCGGGGCGGGGCGGGCGGTTCCCGGCGCGGTGCTGGCGCTCCTGGTGCTGCTGCCCGCGGTCCTCTGGCCGATCCTGCTCTCGGCGTTGCGCACCGTGCGCAACCCGCTGTGGATCTCGCGGCGGATCGAGCGGCGGTTCCCGGATCTGAACGCCCGGCTGATCACGGCCGTCGAACAGCGACCCAATGAACCGTCCGGGGAGCTTGGGTATCTTCAGCAGACCGTCATCGGCCAGGCGTTGGCGCATCGCGGCAGCAACGATTGGGGACGGCTGATCGCGCCCGGCGCGCTGCGGACGGCCCGGGTGGCGCAGTGGGCGATGCTCCTGCTCTTCGCGGGCGCGCTCGTCTTGCTGGTCCTCGATATCCGCAAACGCCCGGGCCAATCCGGCTGGTGGACCGGCGGGATCGCCAGCCGAACGGCGCAGGATTTCCAGGTCAAGGTCGAACCGGAAGACACGAGCATCGAGCGCGGCACCGGCTTGCTCGTTCTGGCACGTTTTCCGGCGCGTCTGCCAGCCGACGTGCAGTTGCTCTACCGCGACTCGGCCGATGGCAAGGTCCGCCAGATGGCGATGACCAAGAGCCTGGACGACCCGGTCTTCGCGGCCCGCGTCTCCTCCGTCGAGCGGGACCTGACGTACGCCGTCCGCTACGCCGACGGGCAGCAGACCCAGTGGTTCAAAGCCAGTGTGTTCGATTATCCCGCGCTGCGCCAGGCGGATGCGCGGCTCAAGTTCCCCGAGTACACCGGCCAGGGCGAAAAGCTCGTCGAGGACACGCGGAGCGTGACGGCCGTCGAGGGAACCAAGGCCACGCTGATGTTCCGTCTGAACAAGGCGGTCAAGGAAGCGAAGCTCGTCCCGAATAAGGGCGATGCGGCCGCCGAGGTCAAGCTCAGTCCCGATCCCGCCGACCCGACCGTCTTCCAGGCGTCGGTCGATCTCAAGCAGTCGCAGAACTACCAACTCAAGCTGGTGGACGAGGCTCAGCGGACGAACAAGGATTCGGCCGAGCTGGCGATCAACGTCACGCCCAACCGCCCGCCGGACCTCAAGCTCGAATTCCCCGGCCGCGATGTGGACGTGTCGCCGATCGAGGAGATGACCGTGCGGGCCAAGGTCTGGGATGACTTTGGCGTGCGGCGGGTGGGCATGAGCTATGGCATCGCCGGCCAGCCCACCAAGGATGTCATCATCGCCGAGAATGTGCCCGGCAAGGAGCGGAAGGACGTCGCCCAGCTCATCCCGCTGGAGAAGCTCGGCGCCAAGCCGGACCAGTTGCTGTCGTATCACCTGTGGGTGGAGGACATGGGCCCGGACGGCAAGCCGCGGCGGACGTCGGGCGACATGTTCTTCGCCGAAGTGCGGCCGTTCGAGGAAATCTTCCGCCAGGGCGAGCAACCGCCGGGTGGCGAGCAGCAGCAACAGCAGCAGCAGGGGGGCAACGCCCAGGAGGCCGAGCAACTGGCGGAATCGCAAAAGCAGATCATCTCCGCGACCTGGAAAGTCATCCGCCGCGAGATCGCCCCGCCGCTGTCGGACAAGTACGTCCCGGACGTGAAGCTGATCGATGAGTCGCAGGGGTCGGCCAAGGAGAAGGCCGAGGCACTTGGAGAGAAGTTAAAGGACGACCGCTCCCGCGCCTTCCTCCAAAGCGTCCTCAAGCATATGCAAGAGGCGATGGATCAATTGGAGAAGGCGGCGGCGGGACCGGCGACCGAGCCGCTGGGCTCGGCGCTGTCGTCCGAGCAGGCGGCGTATCAGGATCTCTTGAAGTTGCGGGCAAGAGAGCACGAGGTCATCCGCAGCAACCAGCGGCAGCAGGGGTCCAGCTCCAGCGCCAGTGCCCGCCGGCAGCGGCAGCTCGAACAATTGCAGCTTGCGGACCAGGAGAACCGCTACGAGACGCAGCGGTCGGCCCAGCAGCAGACTCAGCAGGAAGCCCAGCAGCGCGAGATGCGGCAGGTCTTAAACCGCCTCAAGGAACTCGCCCAGCGCCAGGAAGACCTCAATCGTCAGATGAAGGAGCTTGAGGCGTCCCTGAAGGAGGCCCGCGAGCAGGCCAAGCGGGAAGAGATCCAGCGTCAACTGGCGCGGCTTCGCGATCAGCAGGAGCAGGTGCTGCGCGATACCGACGAGCTGAAGGATCGGATGGATCGGCCGGAAAATCAGGAGAAGATGGCCGACTCCAAGTCACAGGTGGAACAGGCGCGCGAGAACGTGCGAAAGGCGTCGGAATCACTGCAGCAAGGGCAGGTGGGTGATGCGGCCGCCGCGGGGGCGCGAGCGACCGAGCAGTTCAACAAGCTCAAAGACGAGGTGCGACAGAAAGCCGCGGGTCAGTTCAACGAAGCGATGAACCAGATGCGGCAGGATGCCCGGGACCTGGAACAGAAGGAGAAGGCGGTCTCGCAGAAACTGGCCCAACTCGACGGTGAAGGTCCCAGGAATCAGAAGCCAACGTTACGGGACTCCGGCGAGCGACAACAGGTCGCGCAGGACCTGGGGAAACAGAAGGAACAGCTCCAGAAGCTCCTGGACAATATGAAACGGACGGTGGACGAGGCCGAGACCGCCGAACCGCTGCTCTCGAAGCAGCTTTACGACACGGTGCGTGACGTCAGCCAGAAGCAGACCGACAAAGCCTTGGACCAGAGTAAGCAACTGGTGGATCAAGGCTTCGTCGGCGAATCGCGCAAGGCCGAGGCCGAGGCGTCCAAGGGAGTGACACGACTGCGTGAGGGTGTGGAACAGGCCGCCAAGGGAGTGCTGGGGGATGAAACCGAGGCCCTCCGTCGAGCCCGCAACGAACTGGATGCGCTGGCGCAACAACTCGATCGGGAAATGGGGCGGAGTGGGCGCGCGTCAACGACTCGTCCCACACAACTGGCCGATGCGCGAGGGGCGCGGCAGCAATCCTCGAGCGGCGAGCAACAGCAGGCGGGTGACCGCCAGCAGCCTGGATCGGAAGGACAACAGCAGCAGCAGCAGCAGGGTCAGGCTCAAGGTCAGGGGCAGCAATCCGGCCAACAACAGCGCGGCCAGGGCCAGCAGCAGCAGGGGCAGGGACAACGCGGGCAACAACAGCAAGGCCAGGGTGAGCGACAGCCTCAGGGCGAGCAACAAGGCCAAGGCCAGCAACAAGGCCAGCAGGGTCAGGGTCAACGTCAGGGCCAAGGCCGGCAACAGGGTCAGGGTGAACAGCAGGGCCAAGGTCGGCAGCAGGGTGAGGGACAGCAACAGGGGCAAGGTCAGCAGCAGGGACAAAGTCAGCAGCAAGGTCAAGGCCGCGGTCAGCGAGAGGGACAGCGACAACAGGGCCAGGGTCAGCAGCAGCCGGGCCAAGGCCGGCAACAGGGTGAACGTCAACAACAGCAAGGCGAAGGTCAACAGCAGGGAGAAGGACAGGGCCAGCAGCAGGGGCAACAACAGGGTCAAGGCCAACAACAAGGCCAGGGTCAGCAGCAGCGCCAAGGTCAACAGCAGGGCCAGGGACAACAGCAAGGTCAGGGACAGCAGCAAGGACAGGGACAAGGTCAACAGCAGGGTCAGGGTCAGCAGCAGGCGCGCGGGCAGGGACAGCAGGGCCAAGGCCGCGGCTCGCCGCAGCAGGGGGATCAACAGGCGGATCAGGACCAGCAGCAGAGGCAAGATGGTCCGCCACAGGAAGGTCAGGGTCGCACCGTCGGTCGTGGATTGCGGGCGCAGAACGGCGGCGGGACTTCGACGGCCACGCAACTGCGTGACGGCACCGGCCCGGTCGAGTTGAACGAGCGCGGCCCGCTCACGGGCGAAGGTTTCCGCGATTGGTCCGATCGCCTGCGCGACGTGGAAGAAATGGTCGGCGATCCGAAGTTGCGGGCGCAGGCGGCGACAATCCGCGAGCGGGCCCGGGCCGTGCGCTCCGAATTCACGCGCCACTCGAAGCAGCCCAACTGGGATGTGGTCCAGGATACGATCGGTCGGCCGCTCGCAGAGTTGCGCGACCAGGTCAGCCAGGAACTGCTGCGGCGCGAGTCGTCGGAGGCGCTGGTGCCGATCGACCGCGAGCCGGTGCCGCCCGAATACGCCGATCAGGTCCGCCGCTACTACGAGCGACTGGGGAGCGGTCGATGATGGTCGCGATGATCGAGGCGCCCAGGCTGGTCTGGGGGTCGGTGGACTGGGTGCCGGCGGCGTCCGCGGTCGCGGTCGTGCTGCTGGCGTTGCTCCTGGTGGGGTACTGGCGCGTCGGCGCGACGCGCGCGGTGCGCCTGACCGCCGCCTGTCTCAAAGCGCTGGGGATCCTGGTGCTGGTCTTCTGCCTGCTCGAGCCGCTCTTCAGCGGGTCGCGCGCGCGGCCGGGGGCGAACCAGTTCGTCGTGCTCGCCGACGACAGCCAGAGCATGACTCTGCGCGACCGCCCGGGCCAGCCGACGCGGGGCGAGCAGCTCAAGACGCTCCTGGGCAAGCCGGCCGAGTGGCTGGCGAAGCTGGGCCAGGACTTCGACGTCCGCCAGTACGCGTTCGACACGCAGCTGCGGGCAGTGAACCAGTTCGACGACCTGGCCTTTGACGGCCGCGCTTCCAATCTTGGAGCGGCGCTCGATCGGATCGCACGGCGGTTCCACGGCCGGCCCTTGGCGGGGATCGTCCTCCTGACCGACGGCAGCGCGACCGATGGCGACTCGGTCGAGCGGGCCCTCGCGCAGGGCGGCAATGGCTCCACCCGCCTCCCGCCCATTTACCCTGTACTGATCGGGCGCGAGAGCCCCGCGAAGGACGTCGGCCTCGACCCGGTCGCGGTCACGCAGACCAACTTCGAGGACGCGCCCGTCACGCTCACCGCCCAGGTGACCACCAGCGGCTACCGCGGCAAGACGATTGTTGCCCAGCTCTTCGACGAGGCGGGCAAGCCGGTCGAGCAGCAGAAGGTCGCGGTCGAGAAGGACGGCGAGCCGATGGCCGTCCGCTTCCGCATCAAGCCGCAGCAGCCGGGCGTTTCGTTTTATCGCCTGCGCGCGGCGGCGGAGGGCCAGCTCGCCCAGTTCGATCAACCTGCCGACAAGAGCCTCGAGGCGACGCTGGCGAACAACACGCGCATGATCGCGGTCGATCGACGCAAGGGGCCATACCGCATCCTTTACGTCAGCGGGCGGCCGAACTGGGAATTCAAGTTCCTCAACCGCGCCCTCCGCGAGGACGACCAGGTCGAGCTGATCGGCATGATCCGCGTCGCCAAGCGCGAACCGAAGTTCAATTACCTCAGTCACAGCGGCGAGACGTCCAACCCGCTCTTCCGCGGATTTGCCAACCAGAACAAGGAGGAGGTCGAGCAGTACGACCAGCCCGTGGTCGTGCGACTGGGCACGAAGGACGAGAACGAGCTGCGCGGCGGCTTCCCCAAGACCGCCGAGGAGCTCTTCGCCTACCACGCGGTGATCCTGGACGACCTGGAATCCGAGTTCTTCACGCAGGACCAGATGCAGTTGCTGAAGGACTTCGTCCGCCGGCGCGGCGGAGGGCTGCTGATGCTCGGCGGCCTGGAGTCGTTTAAGAACGGCAAGTACGACCGTACGGCGATCGGCGATTTGTTGCCCGTCTACTGCGACCAGGCGCCCGCCTTCCCGCCCGACACCCACTACCGCATGGCCTTGACGCGCGAGGGCTGGCTCGAGCCGTGGATCCGCCTGCGCCCGGATGAAGACGCCGAGCGCAAGCGCCTCGAGGGCATGCCGCCGTTCTGGACGCTCAACACGATCCGCGGGATCAAGCCCGGCGCGACGGTGCTGGCGCGGGCGCAGGCGGAGGGCGGCGCCGGCGAACCGGTCCCAGCGCTGGTCGAGCAGCGCTTCGGCCAGGGCCGCGCGGCGGCGCTGTTGATCGGGGACCTCTGGCGCTGGCACCTGCGACGCCCCGACGCCAACCAGAGCGACATGGAAAAGGCCTGGCGTCAGACGATCCGCTGGCTCGTGGGCGAGGTGCCCGGGCGCGTCGAGCTGACCGCGAGCGCCCGCCACGAGGCGGACGAGCCCGAGGGCGCGCTCACGCTCGCCGTGCAGGTGCGGGATGCGTCCTACGCGCCGCTCGATAACGCGACGGTTACGCTGAAGGTCAAGGCGCCCGACGGGACCCCGCTCGAGCTTCGCGCCGATCCCGACCCGCGCCAACCCGGCCAATACCAGGCCGTCTACGTCCCGCGCCAAAGCGGCGCGTACCGCGCCGAGGCGTTCGCGTCGGCACCGGACGGCAGCCAGGTCGGTCAGTCGCAGACCGGATGGACGTCCGACCCCGCGGCCGAGGAATTCCGCTCGCTGCAACCCAACGCCGATCTGCTCAATCGCATCACACGGGCGACGGGCGGGCAGGTTGTGGATGCCAAGAACCTGAAGGATTTCGTCGCCACCCTGCCGACGCGCCATGCCGACATCACCGAGCCGTACGTGCGCCCGCTGTGGCACCAGTCCTGGGTGTTCGCCCTGGCGATCCTCTGCCTGACGGCGGAGTGGGGCCTGCGGCGGTGGAAGGGATTGCCGTAACATTCAATACGCGAGTCGTGTCGGAATGAACTGGATTCTCCTGTTTTCGTGCCTTCTGAACGCACCAACGCCCTCGGCGACCGGCGCGACGACGCAAGCGACGACCGCGGATCGCCCGACCCTGATCCTCGTCGTGGGCGCCGCGGGCGAGGACGAGTTCGGCCAGGTCTTCGTCAAATCCGCCGACCGCTGGGTCGAGGCTGCCCGGCGTGGCAATGCTAACCTCGTGCAGGTCGGGCGCGACGATGCCGCGCCGGCTGCCGATGACAAAAACCGCCTCAAGGCGCTGATCGATGAACAGTGCGCCAAGCCGTCGTCGCAGCCGCTCTGGCTCGTCCTCATCGGTCACGGCACGTTCGACGGGAAGGAAGCCAAGTTCAACCTGCGCGGCCCGGACGTGGCGGACCACGAGTTGGCAGACTGGCTCAAAAACGGTCAGCGCCCGCTGGCGGTGATCGATTGCTCCGCGTCCAGCGCCCCATTCCTCAATCGACTTGCCGCCCAGAATCGAATCGTGATCACGGCCACGCAGAGCGGGCACGAGGTGCAATACGCGCGGTTCGGCGATTACCTGTCGGCCGCGATCACCGACCCGGCCGCCGACCTCGATAAGGATGGGCAGACCTCGCTTCTGGAGGCGTACCTGGCGGCGTCGCACGGTGTGGAAGAGTTCTATAAGCAGGAAGGGCGGCTCGCGACCGAGCACGCGCTGCTCGATGACAACGGCGACGGCCGCGGCACACCGGCGGCGTGGTTCCAGGGCATCCGCGCCACGCGTGCGGCTAAGGATGGCGCCCCCCTCGACGGCGCGCGGGCGCACCAGTGGCACCTGGTGAAGAGTGCGGCGGAATTGGCGATGACGCCGCAGGCGCGAGCGAAGCGCGACGACCTGGAGCTGAAAATCGAGGCACTGCGGGGGAAGAAAGCCTCGATCGGCGAGGCGGAATATTACAAGCAGCTCGACGAGCTGATGGTGCAGTTGGCGCGGGTGTACCAGGGGTCGCAGGGGGCACGACCGTAGCCACGACGTAGCGGTTGCTCCGCGGTCTTCAATGCATCTTCTCCAGCTCCGCCTTCTGCTGGGGTGTGAGGTCTTTCAATCCCGGCGTGAGCAACTTCAGGTCTGCCGCATCTACCTTGCCATCGCCGTTGAAATCGCCTTGTTCCCACCATTGGTTTTCCTGGCCCCAGTGGTTCTGGAGGATCTGGAAGTCGGTGAAATCGACCTTGCCGTCGAGGTTGGCGTCGCCGGGGGGCAGCAGCAGCGACATGTACGTGTCCCACTTCACGCTGCCGGGTTGTTCCATGCTTTCGAGCAGGCCCCAATAGCCGAACTTGGAGTAGGGGCCGATGTGGCCGTACTGGGTAAACAGGCCGCCGCCGTTCTTCTGCCAGGTGTCGATCAGGTGGCGCAGGGTCTGGCCCATGCGGCGGTCGTACTGCATCTGCCGCTTGAGCTCCTCGTTGACGCCGTTGGTGGCGGTCAGGTGCTGGCCGCCCTCGTAGGAGACGAGCGCCACGCCGTAGTGGTTGGCGAGCGTGGCGTGGTCGGCAATGTACTTGGTGAGCTGGCCGTCGATGAAGGCGTTGAGCTTCGCGAACGCGACGTCGGCGGTCACGCCCGGCTTGTCGATCTCCGGGACGTTGCCTTCGACGCCGAAGTAGGGCGCGATCGCCAGTTCCTTCACCAGGCCCGGGTGCCTGTCCTTGAGCCAGTCGAGCTGCATCTGGGCCCAGTAGAAGTTGGCGATGAAACCGCCGACGACCGGGCGCACGCGCTGGTTGAATTCGGCGTCGCCGTACACGTCCTTGAAGATCCGGGCGAAGTGCCCGAGCTTGTCGGCGGCCTGCTGGGCGCAGCGCATGAAGTCGTCCGGGCGGGTGAGGAAGGCGTTGGCACGGGCGGCGGCGAGGATGTCGCGGGCGTGGACGAACTGGTAGTTCCACAGCTCGTTGCCATACTCGACGTGCAGGATCGCGTCCTTGTGCAGGTGGTCGCGCATGAAGGTGGCGAACTGCTTGACGTAATCGTCGCTCGCCAGGTGCGGGATGTTCACCCACGCGTCGCGGCCGGTTGCGTTCGCCAGCGCGACGATGTCCTCGATCGGCACGCCCTTGGGGTTGGTGCGGCCGAACGCGGTCGTCTTCGGGCGCTCCGCCCACTCCTTCACCGGGTTGTTGTTCGTCTGTTGCCAGTCCATGAAGCGGATGACGTGGAACGGGCGGACGCGGCGGATGAACTCATCGGTGAAGACCTGCTTCGCATCCGCGTAGCCGGGGACGAGCAATTGCAGGTTGCGCAGCGGGTCGGCGGGGGCGAGGCCGCGCACCTGGAGGGTGACGATGTCCTCCCCCTGGTGCGGGGCGATGCGGACGTCGGCGGTGGTTACGCCGTTTTCCTTCTTCATCGAGTCGGGCACGACCGAGCCGAAGCCGCCGAAGTCGATCGTGGCGGTGCCCTCGTAACGCAGCTTGTAGACGCCGGCCGGGTAGCCGCGCAGGAGCGAGACGGCGTCGGCGTCAACCAGGGGATAGTTGTCCGGGGTGAGGCGCATGGCGGGGTGCTCTTCCCAGCCAGCGCCGGGCCGTCCCCAGCGGCGGAACATCGCGGACGCGTCGATGTAGGCGCGCGAGCTCATCCAGTCGGCGAAGCCGTCCACGTTGATGGCGATGTCGGGGGTGGCGGCGTTTACGCTAATCGCAATACAGACCAGCGCGAGCCACGTCGCGCGACTCAGCGATCGGGGGGGCGTCGTCATGTGAGAGGTTATACTCCCGCCGGGTGGGCTACGCCCAGCGAGGACGAGAAAAGGCTCCCGTCCCTTTTTTCTTCGCGATGCGGCAGGACGGCCTACTTCCTGCGCGTGCGCAGCCAGACGCCGATGCCGCCGGCGATCGCCGATCCCGCCCAAATTGCCGCCGGAAGCGGCGCCGCGTTGACCGTGGTCGATCCACCACCGCCACCCCCACCTCCGCCGCTGTCCACGGGCGGGCCAAAGGGTGTGTCAAGGTCGCCGCCGCCGATGTCAGTTCCCGGGCCGTTGCTGCCCGTGTTTCCCCCGGGGCCGCCACCGTTCCCATCACTGAGGTTTCCGGAGCCGGCGCTTACCGATGGGTCGTTGATGATCCCGCTGCCGAGCTGTGTTTCCGTGCCGCTGCCATCGCCCACGACGGGCGCGAGGATGATCCGGCGACTGATCCCGCCGCCACCACCACCACCTCCTCCACCGGAGAAGCCGCCGCTGTACGTGCCGTAAGGGATGTACGTGCTCGTGCCGGCGACCAGTTCACCGGGGCCGGCGAGGCTCGCCCAGCCGCCCAGGCCCAGGGCCGACAGCGCCGGCCCGCCGCCGCCGCCGCCGCCGCCACCACCACCGCCGATTCCCGTGGACGATTGCGTGGTCGCGGGCATGGTGGTCGGGCGGGAGGTGGCCAGGGTCGGCCGGCCCGTCGCCGCGCCGAAAGTCACGAGCGGCGCGGCGGCGATCGCGCTCGCCAGCGCCGCCGCGCGCCACGTGATGACGCTTGAGTGCTTGCTCGCAGGCGCGGAGTCTTCCCTGCCATTCCCTTGCGCGGACCAGTGGTTGTGTCTCATGGTGCGCCAAGCCCCGTACGGC
>DATBFY010000549.1:0-18879 GCA_036558265.1 Tepidisphaeraceae bacterium
CTACGGAACCGAAGGTTGAAGGTTCGAGTCCTTCAAGCTGCGTTACCCCCCCCTTTTATTTTGGCGGCTTCTGCGAGAGGCTGCGCCGATCGCCATCAATATCAGCATTCCGCAGGAGGGTTCGGGCACGTTGGCGGCTGCTGCCAGGGCGGCTCGCCAGTCGGCTGTGATCGACTCGGGGAGATCCGCCGGGGCGGGGCTGATCGATGTGTTGTAGTGCTGCGCGAGCAGCACCAGGTCGTTGAAATCGACTTTTCCATCGTACGTGAAATCCCCGTGCTGCCACCAATTGTCGGTCGTGGCTGATACATCCGTGTTGTAACTCTGCGCCAGCGCCACCAGGTCGTTGAAGTCGACGCCGGCGTCCACGTTGGCGTCGCCCGGCAGCGTGGCGATCAGCGTCAGATCGGTGTTGGTGTAGATCGGGGCGTAAAGCAGCCCGTTGCCCGCATCCGTTCCGGTATAGGTCGTGAACATGCCGCTGCGGGACGCGAAGCTCATCACCTTGTAATGGTACAGGTTGGGTGAGACGAAGCCCGGGGCGTTGGAGATCGCCAGCGTGCCGGCGAGATTCGCGGCCGCCGCGACGGCGAGCTGATCCTGATTCACTCCCGGCGTTCTGCCGCCGATCTGCACCTCCAGCGTCGTGTGCGCCCCGAACGAGGCCCGGCTCGCGGCCACGACGCCCGGACTGAATACCGCGGGGCTCGCGGAAGCGCCGGGCGCAAATCGGCCGTTCTCGAAGAGGTTCACCGGGCCGTAGGTTCCCGTGCCGACCGCCTCGCCGTTGAAATGGACGTTGGTCGTCCCGGTGACCGTGCCGTTGTTCACCAGCAACCCGCCGTTGAGCTCGATGCTCGTGCCTCCGACATTGATCGATCCACCGGGATTGACCGTCGTCCTGCTCCCGCCCCCCAGCACGATGCTGCTGAACGAACCGGAGTTATCGACAAGGCCGCCACCGCCGACGGTCACCTGACCATCGCTCACGAAATCCCGGACGTTCGCGACGCCGTTGACGATCAACCGGCCCGCGCTGGCATTGACGCCGTTGTTCAAGGCGAGCGACTGTCCGGCGGCGTTGGTCAACTGGCCGCCGTTGGTGAAGTTGGCGACGGACGCGGGCCCGGTCTGATTGATGATCGCGCTGCTCGCGGTGCTGACGCCGTTCAACGCCGTCTGACCTGTCAGGGCGAACGCGCCCGGCCCACGGATAAAGCCCCCGTTCACCGTCGCGCCGTCGAGCGTTACCGTCGCCGCGCTCGCGGCGGCGAGCGTGCCGAAATTGAGGTTGAACGTCCGTGCCGACGACGTGCTCCCCGAGTAACTCAGCGTCCCGCCGGCCGCGACGGTGATGACCGGATTGGAACCCAGCGCATTGTCATCCGCGGTCGCGACGCCGCCCGCATTGATCGTCAGGCCCGTGAACGCATTGCCGCTGTTGCCCAGGGTCAAGGTCCCCGGTCCGGTTTTCGTCAACGCGCCGGGACCGCTGATGGCGCCATTGGCGGTGAGCGTGGCGGCTGACGATTCGACGTCGATCGTGCCGCCGCCGGCCGCCAGGACCATCGGCTTGACCGTCGCCGCGCTGGCGCCGCCGTAAGCCAGGACGCCGCCGTCGAGCGTGAACGTGCCCGCGCCCAGGTTGCCCACGCCACCGTTGGAAGCGGCGTCGGTGACGCGGAACCGGCTGTTGACGATCGTCAGCCGAGCGTTCGTCAGCGCGGCGCCGGCCGGGTCGGCGTTCTGGAACAGCGTGCCGCCGCCGGTGACGCGGTAGCCGAACGCGTTGCTCGTCGCCAGCGCCAGGCCATTGGTCAGCGTCACCCCCGGGGAGATGGCGATCGGCGTGTCGGACGTGTTGCCCGCACTGATCTTGGCCGTGCCGGCGGTCGGACCGAGCCAGGTCGAGTTGCCGGCGATGGTGAACCCCGGCGAGCCGGCGGGAAGGAAGACCGCGTTGTTTCCGGCGGCCGCGGAGTAGTCCACCGTCCCGCCGTTCGCGTCGGTCACGATCTGGTTGACGATCGTGGCGGTGGTGGTCCCGCCCGGCATCCGGAAGGTCCCGCCGCTGAGGGTGACGGTGCCGAACGTCTGGGTGACGGCCCTGGGCAGGTTGAACACGGCCCCCGCGTTGACGGTCGCGTTCGTGCCGGTCGGCAGGACACCGAAGTTACCCAACGACAGGGTGCCGGCCTGAACCGTGACGGTGCCGGTGACGGTGTTGGCCGTGTTGATGAGCGTCAGCGTGCCGGTGCCATCCTTCACGAACCCGCCACTGCCGGAGACGACGCCGGAGATCGAGTCGCTGTCGGTCCCGTTGTTGACGAAGCGGGTGCCACTGACGCTCACCGGGCGGGCCACGGTGATGCCGTCGGTGAGGAATTCCAGCCCGCCCGCCGCGGAGTTCGACACTTGGAGGATCAGCGCGTTGGCCGGGTTCCCCAGGCTGGCGTCGGAGTTGATGCCCAGCGTGCCGTCGCTGACGGTGACGTCCCCGGTGAACGTGTTCGCCGCGGTCAGGTTGAACCCGGACGAGTCGTCCGCGTTGCCGGTGAACCGGATCGGCGTGGTCAGACCCGGGGCAGAGTTGATCACCCCGGACAGCGTCACGCGGGAGTTGCTCAGCGTCGAACCCGTGCTGAAAACCGTCCCCGAGGCCCCGGGCGCGGCGAAGGCCGACAGGCGGATCGGCGGGAGGATCGTCCCGTTCTGGCCGCTCGGCAGCGCGACGGTGAACGTCTGCAAGTTGGCGCCGCTGCGGGCGTCGTTGAAGTTGATCGCGCTCGTCGAGTTCACCGGCGCCGTCCCCCCCGACACGATCAGGCTGCCGCGGTTCACGTTGACCGGGCCGGTCAGGCCGGTGTTGTTCCCCGACAGGAACAACGTTCCCGTCCCGGTCTTGGTCAGGCCGGCGGAGGACACGATCGGCGCGGTGATGGCGAACTGGCCGAAATTGTACTGGTGGACCAGGATCTCGCCCCCGCCCGGGGCGGTCAGCGTGCCGACGCCCGCGATCTGGCCCCCGCCGTTGCTGGGCGTGACGAGGATGCCGCCGGACTGGACGGTCAGCGTCCCGTTGAGCGTCAGCGTCGGCGCGGCGGTATTGAACCGCAGCGAGTTCACCGTGATCCCCGCCGGGCCGACGGTGGCCGACTGGGTCACGTCCGTATTGCTCGTGGGGGCGTAGTTGTTCGTGTCGTAGCCGGTAAAGCCGATGATGTTGAACGTCGGGCCGGCGCCGGAGGCGGTCGCCCAGGTGAAGCCGCCGCCGAACGTGGCGAACGCCGGGCCGGTGCCCAGCACGCCGTCGGCGGTCCCGGTCGTGGTCGTCGCGAAGAGGGCCAGCCCGCCGTTTCCGACGGGGAAGTCCGCCGTCGCCCCGGCCGACCGGGTGATCGCCCCGAAGGCGAACGTCATCGTCCCGCCGCCCGCCGATCCCGCCAGCACGTCCGTGTGGGCGCCGCCGCCCACCGTCGTGCCCCCGAAGTTGTTCTGGATGACCGACGTGGTCGTATTCGCCACCAGGTTCAGCACCCCGCCGTTGAGCGCGAGCACCCCGCCGCCGTACTTGCTCGTCGCGTTGGCCGAGTAGTCCAGCTTGAGCGTGCCGCCGCTCAGCGTCAGCCCACCCAGCAGGTTGCTGCCATTGCCGCTGAGCACCAGTGCCCCCGTGCCCACCTTGACCAGCGGGCGGTTACCGGCGGCCGAAGATACTGGGCCCGCGATCGTGTTGACGTCGGCGCCGTTGCTGATCACGCGCGTGGACGAGTTGATGATGATCGGGCGGTTGAGGGTGACGCCGCCGTTCAGGAACTCCAGCCCGCCGGCGGTGCCGCTGAGCGTGTCCAAAATCAGGGTGTTGGACGGGTCGCCCAGCGCGCGGTCCGCGGTGATGCCCAGCGTCCCCTGGAACAGGTCCACGTCGCCGAGGAACGAGTTGCCCGCGTTGGTCAGGTTGAACCCGCTGGTATTACTCGCCGCCCCGGTAAACCGGATCGGCGTCGTCAGCCCTGGCGCGGAACTGATCACCCCCGCGAGCGTGACCCGCGAGCCCGTGTTGGCGGCGGTGCTGAACACCGTCCCGAAGAGGTTGCTGTCGGAGTTGGCGAACGCGGACAGCCGGATCGGCGGCGCGACCGTGCCGGCCGTGTTGTTCCCAAGGTCCACCGTGAACCGCTGGAGCGAGTTGCCGATCCGGGCGTCGTTGAAGTTGATGGCACTGGCCGAGTTGACGGCGGCCGTGGTCGTGACCGTCAGGCTGCCGCGGTTGACATTCACAGGCCCGGTCAGGAGCAGCGTGTTGTCCCCGCCCAGGGCCAGGGTTCCGGGGCCGGTCTTGGTCAGCCCCCCCGAGGAGATCAACTGCGAGTTGATGGTGAAGGTGGACGCGCTGTACTGGTGGACGAGCAGTTCGCCGGAACTCGGTGCGGTCAGAAATGCGCCGGTGATCGTGCCGCCGCCGGTCGCCGAGGGGGTGACGAGGATGCCGCCCGACTGGAGCGTGTCGACGCCGGTGAGGGTGAGCGTCACGGCCGGCGCGGTGTTGAACCGCAGCGAGTTGGCCGTGAAGCCGGCAGGGGTCGCCGACGTGGTCACGTCCACGTTCGTGTTCGGGGTGAAGGTGTTCGCCGTGTACCCGCCGGCGGACAGGCCGGCGATGTTGCCGCCCGAGGCCGTCGCCCAGGTCGTCCCGCCACCGACCGTCGCGAACGCCGAGCTGGTCAGGGCGGCATTGGCGAGCAGGCCGTTGATATTGCCGTTGGACGTCGCGGCGGAGAACGCCGGCGACCCGGCCCCGCTGGACACGTCGAGGGTCGCCCCAGTCAGTCGGCCGATGCCGCCCAGGTTCAGCGTGATCGTGCCGCCACCGGCCGACGACGCGACCAGGTCGGTTTGCCCCGCCGAAACGGCCGTCCCGCCGGCGATCGTCTGCGTGATCGGCGTGGACGTGTTCGCCACCAGCGCCAGTTGCCCGCCAAGAAGGTTCAGGCTGCCGCCGGCGCCGAGTTTCGCCGCCGAGTTGGTCGAGTAATCCAATTGGAGCGTGCCGCCGTTGAGGGCCAGCACGCCGTTCAGGCTGACGCCGTTGCCCCCGAGGATGAGCGTCCCCTGCCCCGACTTGATCAGCCCCCCGGTGACCGTGTTGACTGACGAGGCGAACGAGCCGTTGATGCGCGTCACCCCGGTCCCGGTGAACGTCAGCCCGGCGTGGTTGGCCGAGCCGATGACCCCGCCGATGTCCAGCGTCATGGTTGACGACGTGCTCAGGTTGCTGACCGTCGCCCCGCTGCCCGTGAACACCAGGCTGCCCGCGGCGACGTTGGCCAGGTTGATCGTCTCCGGCCCCGTCACCGCCGTACCCACCGTGATGCCCCTTAACCCGCTCAGCGTGACCCCCGCGTTGGACGTGAGGCTGTAGCTGCCCGAAGGATTGGTGAACAACAGCGATTGCGCCTGAACGCTGGCCGAGATGTTGACGGCGCCGACATCCGTGCCGGTGAAGCTAGGGGTCGCCGTGGGAGAGTTCGGAATGACGGCCGGAGTCCAGTCCGCCGCCAAATTCCAATCGCTCCCCGGGCCGACCCAGGTCTGAGCTGGCGAGGGCAGGGCAAAGACCAGTGCCAGGCAGAAACTGGCCGCGAACCCGATAACGAAACGGCGCATTTCACTCTCCCCGAATACCGATTTGTACGCTCGTGGCGCGATCTGAACTCAGTCGGCGTGGCCTTGGGACGTGGGGCTCTGCATTCTCCAGAGGCTGGGAATAGGCTAATCCGGGCAACCGCGCCCGGCAAGCAAAATCGCGCCTGGACCGCCCACTTTGCCCCCTTCCTTGGCGACGGGCATCCAAAGGGCAACTTCGAACGATTCGTGTGTAATAGATTACGCCATGATCTACTCGAGACTCTTCCTCATCTTCGCCCAAGTTGCCCTGACGGCACCAACCGTCTTGGCGGCTGCACCGGCCACGTCACCTGCCAGCCCCGATCGCGGGGGGCTTGCCACCAAATACGTGGGTGACCGGGACATTGGGAAAGATCCCAAGGTCCTCTTCACCGAGACTTTCGAGGAGCCGACGCTCGCGGCCATGCAGAAGCGTTGGGAGAACGTAAGTCACCCGGAAATCATGTCGTTCGACGCCGACGTGCCCGATGGTGGCGGCGGAAAGCAGTCGCTGTTGATGACTCACGTCGGCGGCAAGGGCGACGGCGGCCATCTCTATCGCCGCCTGCCGCCGGGGCACGACCGGGTTTATGCCCGCTTCTACGTGAAGTTCGACCCGGACTGCGCGCCCATCCACCATTTTGGGACCTGCGTCGGCGGCAACAATCCCGCGACGCCCTGGCCCATGGTCAGCGCCGGAAACCGGCCCGCAGGCGACAAGTCCTTCTGGACCGGCATCGAGCCGCAGGGCGATCGCTGGACCTGGGACTATTACACCTATTGGTGCGAGATGCGGGGCAGTCCCCCGCGCGGGCAGACCTGGGGCAACAGCTTCGTTCGCGATCCCGAGCTCAAGGTCGTGCGCGGCCGGTGGGTCTGCGTTGAAGTGATGGTGACGATGAACGACGTGGGCGACACCAACGGCGAAATGGCGCTCTGGATCGACGGAAAACCCGTGAACCATCTGGGCAAGGGATTTCCCAAGGGCAGATGGGTTTTCGACAAATTCGAGCCCGGGCGCGGCGGCGACAGCGTCCGCTGGAACGACAAGACCGGCGACCGGGAACACTTCGAGACCGCACCGGGCGGCAAGCCTTTCGAGGGCTTTCGCTGGCGCACCGCGAAAGAACTGAATCTCAACTTCGTCTGGGCGTACCTTTACATCACCGGCGCCCCGCCCGGCCACGTCAGCAAGGTCTGGTTCGACGACATCGTTGTCGCCACCGAGTACATCGGGCCGATCAAGAAGTGACCGACTCGATCGCGCTTCAATCTACGATTTGGCCTACTCCGCGTTTGCCCGGTCCAGTCGCTCCTGCCAGAATCGTCTGGCCATTTCCTGGTGCTCCATGATTTGGCCGAGTTGATCGTCCGGCAGATCCTTTGCGCGGATCCGCTTCTCGCGCTCGGCGACCCAGTCTACAAAGAATTGCGCGGACGTTCGGCTGATCCGCGGCTTGCTTTCACCTGATTCGACGTAGAACGGACCGGTGGAGGCAAAGCGGAACGTGTTCCGATTGCCCGCAACCGCCCTGGCCAGGAACCAGCCGCCTTCCCGGAACGAGACGGCGGCCGCCCGCCGGTGTGACTGCGCATCGTCCAGGTTGATGACCTGATCCACCCGACCATTCTTGATGATCTCGATGCGCGGCACGGCGTCCTGGGAAATCAGGCGCAGGTCGAGCTGCAATTCCAGTGGCTTGTCTTGCCGGATTTGGAAGACGTGCCCCGGTAACTCCCCCTGGGCCGTGCACAGGAGCAGCGGCCCGTTCGTCACGAAACAGCGTCCCTCCTTGAGGCCCTGCCACCACTTGTCGTATTCGAGCTCGCCGTTCAGGTGGACGTACACGCGGTTGTATCCGACGGGATTGGCCAGCACGCCCGAAGCGCTCCCCGCCGACGGAGGAAGGCGCAACCCGCAGTTGAGGAGGTGATAGTAGATCTCCTGGGACCACCAGCCGTTGCCCAGTGGCCCGGGGAGTCGGGTCGTGTCGCGTGGCTTGCCCCACGCCTCGTTGGCCATCATTCCCCCGTGCTGCATGTGGTTGTTGGCCAATCCGATCGAATCCATCTCGCCGCTGGCCAGCCATACGGGGACGTCCCACCAGAACGGTTTCTCGATGTCGATCCAGACCTTCCGATCACGCCGACGAGCTTCTGCGACAAATTTCATCGGGGAGGGGTATTCGGCGGCGGCCGACATGATATCGATGGGCTTGTCGAGGTTGAAGTAGAGCAAGGCGCCGCCCTGGCGCTCGTCTTCACCGGCCATGACATGGTAGAAGCGCAAACCGTCGAAGCGGCGCAGCGGCGAGTCGGGGATCGGTTGATCCTTCCACAGGTTGGTTTTATTCCACCACGTGATCACCGGTGCGATGTCGAGATCCTCGGCCCGCATCAGCAGCGGCAGATCGTGGACGGGTCGATGGACGTGCAGGTCGCCGCAGAACCAGCCTTGCTTTCGGAGATCGGCGATGCGCTTCACCACGATCTTTATGGTCTGGCCGGGCCCCGGCTCGAGTTCGATCCGGCCGGAAACTCGCTGGTATTCGGGGCCGCGCTCGATCTGATACGTGTAGGGGCCGGGGGCCAATTCCAACGCCGCGCGCCCGTCACAGACGAAATGGTCTTTCCAAAACGGCAGGCCCGGCGACTGCTGTGGCTTGCCCGCGGCGTCGGCCAGATGAATCCGGCACGGCAGTGGCTGTCCCAACGCTTCACTGACCTGCAATTCGAGCGTGACGCGATCGGGCGCTGCTGCTGGCGCCGCCGCCGCTCCCGATGCCGAGGTGATACCGACCATCGCCAGCAAAACCGCCGGAATTCTCATTAGGCCTCCCACGGGCAGGGCGGACCATTGTATCAAGCGCAGGTACACTCTTCGCCATGAACCATTGGCCCCGAAACGCGCTCCTGGTGCTCGTGACTATCGCGATGATGCCGCCGGCTCATGCGGGGGCGCAGACGACGCTTTCGGACCCGTCGATCCGGTTCACGGTTCCGACCAGCCCGTACGTCGTTCTCAAGCGAGGGCCGATCGAGGCCGTCATCGTCGATAACCGCGCAGTAAACGATTCGGTTCTGAAGGGTCACCGCGCCCGCTACAGCGGTGTCGCTTCGCTCAAGCACGAAGCACGTTCAGAGAACCTGTTCGTCCCCGCCTACGCGGGACTGAACTTTGAACACATCCACGACGGCACGACACAGGCCAATGAAATCCTGTACGAGCCTCGGAACGTGCCGATGGAGTTGCGCGTGATCGATCAGGACACGGTCGAGCTGTACCAGAAGCCCACGCCGCACTGGGGACTGGAAAGCTGTCAGCGCTACCACCTGCTCGAAGATGGGACGATCGAGCTGAGCATCGAATGCGTCCCGCGCAAGGCCGCGTTCAAGAACGGGTATGTCGGCCTGTTCTGGGCCAGCTACATTCACCAGCCCGAATCGCTCGAGATTCGGTTCCTGGGCCATCCCGAGGGCGCCGACCGGGCGCCGCGCTGGGTCCGCGCCTCATCGCCGCGGCACGGCGTGGACGCGACGCACCTGGCGTCGGCGGCAGACGAACGAGCGTTCACGCATGATCAGGACTTTCCAATGAAGCTGATCTTCACGCGCTCCAGGTGGCGGTTCAGCGAGCCGTGGTATTTCGGCACGAGTCATGGCATGGCCTTCGCGCAGCTCTTTCGAACCGGCGACGGCGTGCGCTTCTCCCAATCCCCCAGCGGCGGCGGCGACGGGAATCCGGCCTGGGACTTCCAGTTCTTCATCTCGGATTACAAGGTCGACCAGCTTTACCGATTCGTCATGCGAGCCCGCTACGCGCCCGTGGAGAAACCTGACGATCTCAGGCGCAGCGTCGAACGACACCTGCACGCGCTCGAAGCAGAGCCGCTAAAGCGCCAGCCGGCGACCACGCGCGTTGTGCGGTAGAAGAGACGGCCGACCAGGAGGAACATGCCTCGGTTTCAACAGATCGCCGTTTGTCTGCTTGCGGTGTTCGGGTTGGCCCGGGTCGCTTCCCCGGCGGCCGAGCCTTCCCCCTTTGCCGACCATCCGGTGAACCGGTGGGTGAAGCAATCCCCGCGTGAGGGCAAGCCCGTTCCGAAATTCGGCTGGGAGGGCTCGGGTGCGTACGACCCGTTCGATAAGCTCTGGATCCATCACGCCGGACACGACGGGATCCCGCAGGGGTTTGTCACGTTCACGTTTGACCCGGCCAGCGGCGCGTGGCGGCAACGCTTCCCGCCGACCTCGCCGCCGGGCGTCTGTTGTGTGGACGGGGCCAACGTCTTCGACACTGCCAACCGCGTCTTCGTCCGCTTCCCCGGAGGGTCGCTGGGCCACGGGTACCAGTGGAGCCGCGGGGTCAAGCTGAAGGAATCGCCGGTCTGGAATTACGACGTCGCGGCGAACCGGTGGACGAACATGCGCCCGCCCCCCTACGCCGATGCCTCGCGCACGCGCGACGCGATCGGCGGCCTCAACGGCGCCGGGGCGTACGACCCCGTGCACGAGCTGGCGATTTCCTTCGGCGGCATCGGCAGCGCCGGGGGCAAGAACAACCTCCACGTTTACGACGCCTACGCCAACCGCCTCTACCTCATCAAGCCCGCGGCCAAGGGCGACCCCTGGCCGCCCCAGCGGGACGGGTGTGGCCTCGCCTACGACGCGCACCACGACAAGCTCGTGCTCTTCGGCGGCCAATACACCAACGACGAGAAGACCTGGGTATACGACCTTCGCACGAATCAGTGGGCCGCGCACGACCTGACGCCGCATCCCCCGGCGCGCAAGGACGACAACACGTACTCCACGATCCCCAAGATGACCTACGATCCGGTCAACAAGGTCCTGCTTTGCGTGGTCTGGCTGGACGAGCGCCGCGGGCACGAAACCTGGGTGCTGGACCTCGAGACGATGACCTGGCAGAACACGAACGCCCCGACCCAGCCCGAGCACAGCAAGAGCCGCAGCCGCAATCTCGACTTCTCCGCGGCCGACAATGTCGCCTTTCTCGAAACCTGGTCCGTCAATTCCGAGCCGCAGATCTGGACGTATCGCTACAAAACCGCCAGCGGTGGCGCCAAGCCCCTGGGCCGCCCGCAGAACCTTACCGCGACGACGGACGCGCGATCGGTAAAGCTCGCGTGGGATCCCGTCCCGGGCGCCAAGTCGTATCGCGTCTATCGAGGTGAGGCCGCCGAGCCCTGGAAGGTTGCGTTCGAGCGACTCGCCGATTCGACACGGAGTGCGTGGGAGGACGGCTCCGTGACGTCCGGTCATGCGTATACGTATTCCGTCCGAGCGGTCGCCGCCGACGGCTCGGAGGGTTCCCCCGGCGTTCGCGCCCGCGCGCAACCGCGCGTCGCGATCAAGCCGGTCGTCTCAGTGCTCACCAAAGACCGCGTCGAGGTCTCGTGGAATGCCCATCCCGCGCCCGACGTCGCCGGGTACAACGTCTACCGCGGCGTCGCCTCGCCCAGGACCGTGAAGAAGGGCACGCCCGCGGCGTGGAAGGACAACGATCCGGAATATGCCGTCACCGTCGTCACCGGCGTCAACGACATCACGGGTCTGGTTAAACTCAACAACACGCCGATCGATCAAACGACGTTCGAAGACGATATTGACCTTGCGCAGAACCCCGCCCCCGGCTACCGCTACGCCGTCTACGCATACATCATCAAGGCCGTCAACCGCCTGGGCGTGGAAAGCGGCCCGTCTCCCTACGCGCTGACGATCCCCAGTGAACCGACCAATGTCCTCTGTCGCGAGAACGCCCAGGACGCCGAGCTGAAATGGAGCCGCAACCCCGAGAAGGGCGTCGCGGGCTACAACGTTTACAAGCTCGAGGGCGGCGTGTTCGGCGTCAAGCGAGTGACGGATTCGCCGATCCGGCAAACCAGTTTCACTCATCACGGCGGCAACGAGACCACCCGGTACTGGGTCGTCGCCGTGGACGCGCTGGGACAGGAGGGCCAGCCGTCAAGCCCGGCGTGGATCGGGCGCAGCTACAAGGGGTTCTTCGACGGCGAGTGGCATCAGTGAGCCAATTGACCTTACCGGTCAATCGTGTTGGGCGGGGCGCGCACCGCGGTGATGTGCAGGATGCTCAAATGCAGCTCCACCAGCGCCAGGGCCAGCGTGTCGGCGCCGGTGGACGAGTCGTAATGCGGATCCTGTGTCGTGGCCCGCGGGAGAGGGCTATCCTTCCAGAATCGGTCGAGCGCGAGATCCGCCAGCCGTATCGCGTGGTCCAGGTACCCCTGATCCGCCGTGTCGCGCCACGCTGCCAGTTGCAGGCTGATCGCGTGTCCGAAGGTCATCGGCCAGACGCCAGCATCCGGCGGCGGGGGGACCCTTCGGTAGGCGTCGGCCGCGGCGCGGATCAGCGCCCGATACCGGACGTTGCCGGTGTTCTCGTACCGCGAGACGCACATCATCGCGACCAACGCGGTCGTGCCGCCGTCTTGCGGCATTTCCCACAGAGGCGTGAGCGCCTTATCGGAGAGCGCAAACCCGCCCCTGCCTCCAAGGTCGTGCGCAAGCGCAAGGAAGCTCGAATCGCGTCGCGCGACGACCGCTCGCAACCGCGTCGCCAGATCACTGGGGACGCGATGGGCCGCGCCCGCGCAATCGATCGCCGTCGAGAGCCACGCGGCCGATGACGCCTCCGCCCCCTGGCCCGCCTCCAGGCGCGTCAGCGCTTCCTCGATCGCCTTGAGAAACGCCGCGTCCCTGGTGTGCTGATATGCGACGGCGAATCCGCGGATCGCGTACCCGGACTGCTGCGGAGATGGCGGCGTCCGCGCGCCCTCACGTTGCAGGGCGACCAGCCGTTGCCTGCTCGCGTCGGGGGAAAGTTCGAAGCACCGATCCCACAACATCCACGCGCGCGAGCCCCTGCGCGTCTGGTTTTTGTCCGCGGGGATCGGCAAGTCGGTAATGACATTCCAGCACACGCCCGCGTCCCAGGCCGCCAGGCCGCCCTCCGCCAACGTCGTGTTCTCGAGAAGAAACTTCAGTTCCGCGTCAGCGGCGTCGCGATAAGCGGGCTTGCCGGAGAGTTCGCTTAAGGTGTAAAGCACGCGCAGCACATTCTGGTCGTGCCGGGGATCGGCAATCGGCCGATCGTTGGGGGGCAAAAGGGTCGTTCGATCCAACCTGCTGAGAAAGAGGCCTGTCTTCTGTGGTCCCACCGTATCGCGGCCGTGCTTGAGCATCGTGTCGGCATAGCGGTAGACGAGCGGCAGGTAGGGCGACTTGGGCACGGGCTTGGGCGCACAGACAACTTCCCGGGCACAGACCAGGATCACCATCACCGCGAGGATGCGCATGCCGTTGCTCCCGTTCAGCGATCGATCGTGTTAGCCGGAAGAGTCACCCGCAATCGGTTGGCGGCCACGTGAACCTCCAGCAGGGCCAGCGCCAGCGAATCGGCGCCGGTGATCGCCTCGTAGTGCCCGGTCTTCAGACTGGCACGCGGCAGCGGATTGTCCTGCCAGAAGAGGTCCACTGCCGCGCGCGCGAGGCGCTTCGCCTCATCCAGGTAGACGGGGCGCTCGGTAAAGCGGTAGGCGGCGACCTCGGTGCTGATCGCGTGGGCGAACGCGAGCGGCCAGGCGTCGACATCCTCCTCAGGCATTGACCCGATATATTGGTCGGCGACGGCGATCAAGGCGTCGCGGTAGGCGGGCTTGGCGACCTGCTGGTACCGGGCGAGATAGGACATCGCCTGCGACCCCGCCGTGCCCTGGGCGTAACCCGTACTCCACAGCGGCGCCCGGTGCAGCCCGGCCGCGTTCCCGGGCGCCGACGCCCTCTTCAAATCGGCGAGGATCAGCTCATCTTCTTTATCCGCGAACGCGTGCAGGCGATCCGCCAACGGTGGCGGCACGAGCGCCGCGGCCGCTTCGCAGTCGAGCGGGCCGATCGTGGCCGCCAGCGTCCCGTCCTTCTGCACGCGTTTGCGCTCGAAACGCGCCAGGAGCACTTCAATCGCGTGCAGCATCGTCGGGTCCTTCGTATGCTTGAACGCGTGCGCCCACGTCAGGATGTAGAAGCCGGCGTGTCGCGGGAAATCCTTCCCGTCGACCGGGCCGTGTTCGAAATACTTGGCATGGCGGTCGAACCCGCCGGTCTTCTGATTGGCGATCTGGTGCTCCCATAGCCCCAGGGCAAACCGCCAGCTTTCATCGGGCGCCAGCTCGAAGCAGCGATCCCACAGCACCCACGGACGGGCAAACTCGTGGAACGCGTCGTTGCCGCCGGAAATGGGCTTGTCCTCCATGACCTCCCAGGACATGTGTTCGCCCCATGGGAGGAGACTGGTCCTGGGCGAAAGCGTGTTCTTGAGGAACCAGGTCAGCTCCTCGTCGGCCACGCGGGCGTACTTCGGCTCGCCGGTCATTTGACTCAGCACGTAAAGGATGCGCAACAAATTCTCATCGAGGTGCGGGTTGGCGCCGGTCAGCGCGCTCCACGGCTCGCCGGAGCGGTCTTCCCGCCGGATGCCTGCCGGCGGTGCAGGTCGCGATACCAAGGGCGCCAGCGTCGTCCGGTTCAACGCGCTGAGCAGCAGCCCGCTCTTCTGAGGCCCATACGTGTCGCGCCCGCGCTCGATCATCGTGTCCGCGTAAACCCGCACGACGTCGAACAGCGACGTCGCCCGCGGTTCCGCCGCGGAAGCACCGATCGTCAGCAGCGCCACCGCCATGAACGACGAACACCGAAACATGCGCGTTGGAAGTTTCTCCGACATCAAACCTCCGCGAAAATCGCCGCCATCCAGGGGTCTACTCGACCCGCGCCGGTTTGAGGATCCCCTGCTGGCCCAGCCAATCCACGCAGCGCGACGTCCACGTGGCGCAGGGATAGCCGACCTTCCGCACGCCAAAGCCGTGGCCGCCCGAGTTGTAAATGTGCATCTCCACCGGGACGCCCGCGTGCTTCATCGCGAGGTACATCGTCACGCTGTGATCCACCTCGCTGATCGGGTCGTCCGAGCAATGCACCAGAAAGAGCGGCGGCGTCCCCTTCGCCAACCGAATCGTCGGCGAAAGCTCGTCCTTCCCTTTCACCTTGAAATAGCCCGAGTAAAGCATGATGGCAAAGTCGGGCCGGCAACTCACCTGGTCGATCTCGTCGATCGGGTCGTAGGTCCGCTTCTCAAAGTTCGTGGCGGTCGCGCCGGCCAGGTGACCGCCGGCCGAGAATCCGATGATCCCGATCTTGCCCGGATCGACCCCCCACTCCTTCGCCTTGCTGCGCACCAGGCTGACCGCGCGCTGGGCGTCCTTGAGTGGCCCCGCCGGCGGCTCGCCCATCACGTCCCCAGGGCGGCGCGGACACCGGTACTTGAGGATGATGCCCGTCACGCCGATCGAGTTCAGCCACGCCGCCACCTCCTCCCCTTCCACGTCCCAGCCAAGGTTGTGGTACCCGCCGCCCGGACAGATCAGCATCGCCACGCCGGTGTCCTTGTCCCCGGCCGGCCGGTAGATCGTGAGCGTCGGCTTGGTGACGTTGGTCAGCCATTTCGTCGGCTTGCCGGCAACCTCGTACGCCTTGCCGCCCATCTTCAGCTCGATGAACTTCTCCTGGCCCGCGATGCCGACATCACCCGGGGGCTTGCCCGGCCAAAGATCAACGACGCGCGGCGGATCCGCCGCGCCGGCTTCGCACGCGAGGCAGATGAGGATCAACAGCGACAGGGATGATGCGCGGGGTCTCATGATGTGGTCACTCCGCATTCGCCTGACATCGTTAGCGTCGCAGCCGGACTGTCCCATGGTACACTCCCTGCCATGTGGCCCGAACGCTTTCTCAAAGTGTTCCTGGCGATTCTGACGATACCCGCGTGCGCGGCCAACTTCACCTCCGCTGACGCGCCCGCCGCCCGATTTGGCGCGCACGAGATCGTCCTGACGGGCAACGGTTCCGTGCCCAATCCGTTCCAGACGGATGCAACGGTGCGCTTCACCTCGCCCTCGGGCAAAGCGGTCACCGTTGCCGTCTTCTACGACGGCGGCAACACCTGGCGGGCCCGCGTCTACGTCAGCGAAACCGGCGCGTGGCAGTGGGCGTCAACCTGCAACTCCGATCCCGCCCTCGGCGGCAAATCCGGATCGTTCACCGCCCGCGAATCATCCCTCCACGGGATGCTCCACAAGCACAAGACCAATCCCAGGGCCTGGATGACCGACGACGGCCGCTGGTTCGCCAACATCAGCGACACCGGTTACCGCCTTTTCCACGGCAAGGTCGCGCCCGATTGGCGCCAGTTCGTCCAGGACTCAGCCGACAAGGGCGTCACCTGCATCCGCGCCGCGAGCCTGGGCGGTTGGGGCGGCACGCCCGGCGCCAAGGTGGACGACAACGACACCTGGGTCTGGAACGACCCCTGGACCGCGGGCGGCGCCAGGCCCGACTACACCCGCTACGACCTCGACAAGTTTCACACCACCGACGCGCGCCTCGCCTGGCTGCTCGATCACTACCCGGACGTTCAGTTCCAGTTCATCCTCTTCGGTCTGAAAGGTTACGGCAGCGAATCCACCGGCAAGCACTGGTTCTCCATTCCCGATGCGGCGCGGACCGACACGATGCGCTACCTGATCGCGCGTTGGTCGGCCTTCCCCAACCTCTTCTGGCTGATCGTCAACGACATGCACTGCGACGCGAAGTTTCCCACCAACCAGGCCTTCGTCCGCGAGGTCGGCACGTTCTTCGCCGCCAACGACCCCTGGCACCACCTGATCTCCACCGGCCCCAATCGTCACGGCGGCTTCCCCTTCATGACCGACCAGGACCTCAAGTGGTGCAGTTACATTTACATTGAAGACGCCAACGCCGTCGCCGCCGATCAGATCGACAAGTTCGGCTTCGACAAGATCCCCCTGCACGTCTGGATGGGCGAAGATTACTACGAACAGGACCACGGCCACTACAAGGACCCCCGCTTCTACTTCCGATGGCTGACCTGGTCCTGGCTGCTCTCGGGCGGATCGGCCAATTACTGCGGCCGCTGGGGCCCGATCGACCCGTATTCACTGACCGGAAACCGCGATCGCCCCTGGGAAGGCATCGACAAGAAGACCGTCTACACCGGCGAGCAACTGACCGGCCTGGATTCCTACCCCTACATTCTCTCCTACCTCAGCGACCGCAAGCTCGATCTCTCGCAATTCCAACCCAACGACGCCCGCGTCAGCGACGCCGACGGCCGAACCGGCACGCGCCGCCCCAAGCTCGCCCAGCGCGACCGCGACGACTTCCTCATCTACCACCCCAACGCCGCCGCCGACTCGCACGCCGCCATCGTCGATGCCGTCAAGACGGCCCGCCTCCGCATCGACCTCCGCGACGCGCCCGGCAAGTTCCAGGTCGAGTGGTTCCGCCCCCTCGACGGCGTCACGAAGCGGTCCGATCCCGTCGAAGGCGGCGCTGAGCGGACATTGCAGGCCCCGTGGTCCGGTCAGGACGTCGTACTCTGGCTCCACAAGGTCGATTCGACTCACCCGGGTCCGCTCCGTCAGCCCCTCTTTCGCACCCTCGATCTGAATCGCGGCGAGCTTCAGGAAGTCGAGCTCTCCAACGGCGACAAGGTCAAGGTGAAACTCCTGGACGTGAGCGAAACCCGCGATTCCCTACGCTCCGCCATCCGCCTCGCGAGTGTCAAGATCGAGATCAACGGCACGCCTGCCACCATCGAATCCGGCAACTATCGCCTTCCCACAACCGTCACCGGCGTTCAGGTCGATTGCCCGGTCACTCGCGGCTACTACGCCAACCACGACCCCTTCGAAGACTCCTGGGGCCTGGTCAAGGACGCCCGCCTGCGGCTTTGGCCAAAGGATTCGCCGTTGTTGGAACCGGGCACGTTCGTCTACCCCGTCCGCCAGCGATGGTTTGCCACCGCAACCCAGATCGGCAACGAGCCCTCCTACGTCGATGGCGGCGACTACCCCGCCGCCAACCGCACCATCTACTACCACTCCGGCAACGACATCGGCGGCTGCGAAGGCCTGATCGACGTCCTCAGCGCCTGCGACGGCCTGGTCGTTTCCGCCGCCGGCAAGCCGCTGTCCGACTATGCCGGCGCCCCCTTCTACAAGCCGCGCGGTGATTACGATTACGTCTACGTCCTCGACGACCACGGCTGGTTCTACCGCTACGCCCACCTCAAATCGATCGACCCCGCCATCCAACCGGGCACGCGCGTCAGGATGAGCCAGAAGATCGGCGTCCTCGGCAAGGAAGGCAGCAGCGGCGGCTGGTCACACCTGCACTTCGACATCAAGGCCCGCCAGCCCTCCGGCAAATGGGGCGTCCAGGACGCCTACCCCTTCCTCTGGGAAGCCTGGCTACGCGAGCACAAGCCCGACCTCATCGCCGTCGCCCGCCCGCACCACCTGGTCGCCGCCGGCGAAACGATCACCCTCGACGGCTCGCGCTCCTGGAGCTCCGCCGGGAAGATCGCGCGCTACCAGTGGACCCTCCACGACGGCGGCACCGCCGAGGGACCCACAGTCCAGCACACCTACGACAGGCCCGGCAGCTACAGCGAGATCCTCAAGGTCACCGACGCCGCCGGCCACATCGACTACGACTTCGCCATCGTCCAGGTGCTCGACCGCAATCAAACCGACAAGTTCCCGCCCACCATCCACGCCACCTACGCTCCGACGTTCGACGTCCACCCCGGCGATCCCGTCACCTTCAAGGTGCGCACCTTCCGCACCGACGCGGGCAACGAGACCTGGGACTTCGGCGACGGCACCGACCCCGTAAACGTCCACTCCGCCGGCAGCGCAAAAGAACACGACCCCGCCGGCTACGCTCAAACCACTCATCGTTTCTCCAAGCCTGGCCACTACATCGTCCGCGTCCAGGGCACCGGCAACAACGCGATGACAGCCGCCGCCCACCTCCAGGTGCGCGTCACCCAAGGGACTGCGGACCGGGAATAACACATCTTCAGAGCGCGCCCGTCGGCGCGCCTCGCACGCGCGCATTGTCAGGATCGTGCCGCCCGACTAAGGTCAAGCCCGCTGCGCCGCCGCCGTCGCCCGTCCCGCGCGCGGATGCGCACGGCCATTGCCTCCGATGAAACGAACCGCCCTCACCCTCTGGTTCCTCGCCGCCGCCGTCCTGGTGGCCGCCGACGCGTATGTCTGCTACGTCAGCGTTCACCGCCTGATCGCCAGTGCC
>DATBFY010000550.1:0-26807 GCA_036558265.1 Tepidisphaeraceae bacterium
AGGCCCACTACGAAGTGATCAACGCCCTGCGGCGGGAGCAAAACCGCCTCATCGACGAGGCCGACCGCGTCCAGCGCGTCATCGAGGAACTCCAGAAGGACTACCAGGACATGACCACTCCGCGCCCCGAAATCGACGATCAGAAAAACGCCACCGAGCCGGCAAAGGGACAGGGCTAGCCGGGTGCCATGGGCGGCATGGGCAACGGTACTCCGTTGCCCGTGCTTGTCTGCCTCCCCTGCGACAAACGCGGGCAAGCGAGTACGCTTGCCCATGCCACCCAACGTCCAGTTGCATGTCCCATCCGTCCGTCATCCGCCGACTTTTGTCCGTCGCCGCATTCCCGCTGGGCCTGTCCGCCGTGGCGGCCATTGCATGCTATCTGGCCGCCGGCCCGACCCTGGGGTTGATGCTCGGCAGCCTGTTCATGGTGACCCTTCTCGCGCCCTCCCTGACCCTGGCGGACGAGGCGATGAGCGATCGGCTGCTCGTCCTGGTAGCGATCGTCCTGCCGGTCTGGGTGACGTGGTTCGTGGCCACGCTTCGCAGCGAAACACATTTGAGCGAATGGGCTGCATGTTGCCTGTCCATCGGCGCCTATGCCGCGGCGCTGGCAGGATTGGCGTCGGCCTTGCGGTGGTGTCGTCTGTCCGCCATCGTGTCCGCCGCCCTGACGGTCATCGTCGGACTCGCGTGGCTGACCTGGCCGATCTGGCTGTCACGGACGTTCGATGGCGAAGCAAGCTCGGGCTGGGTGGACAAGGCCGCGGCCGTTCATCCTGCGCTGTCCATCAACATTCCCAATTTCAGTCCGTGGACCGAGCAGACGATCGCGTATCACCTGACGGATCTGAACCAGAACGTTCCCTATTCGCCGCCAAAGACGGTGTGGGCCGCGGTTTTCCTCCACGGGGCGATTGCGGCGATGTTACTCGTGCTGGTCGGCTGGCTTCCGGGGAGGGCGAGCCTCCGTGCGAGCCGGGATTCCCGGAGGGAAGCGATTAACGTGGCCGCTGAAGCCGCCTCGCCGATGGAAAGCGGCTCGGACGGAGCCTCGCCCTCCCGATGAGGCGCGGGTCGATCATCGAGCTCTCATCGTCGTCGGTGGCGGCGTCGCCTTGAGCACGTGATCGTCGATCATCCAGATCGACCCGACCGCCACCGCGAACAGCGCCCCGTACGCCAGCGCAACCTTCCACCTCGGCCAGCGCGGGTACGCGCGCCGGTCCGCGGGCGCGACCCCCGGGCGATCCTCAGAATTCACTTGGGCCACAGCACGTCCGGGATGGGTTGTCGAACCGTGCGGTTCAGGACGGCCTCGCTCGCCGCCCGCCCAAGGAGCAGCGGCGCGACGATCGCCTGGACGAACGGCGTGCCCGTGCAGCCGATGTGCCCGCCGATGTGCCCGTACTTCGCCCAGGCGGATTCGTAGGGCTTGTGGATCAGTTTTGCATAAAGCGTCGCATTGCCAGTGGCCGGCATCTTGAACCCCACGCGTCCGGCGGCGTCGCAGCGCTCGCCATCGATCGTGCCGAACATCCGCGTGCCGGTCCCGAGCACCAGGTCGTCGCTCTCGCTGTTGAAGCAGTAGGCGTGGCCGGTCACGTGCGCCAGCGCCTTCGACAGGTCATACTGCGGCGACAACGCGGGGGCGAGCATCAGGAAGCACGCCACCTTCACGTCCGGCGGCAGCTTTTCCAGCGCCCAGGTGGCCGGTCCCGAGCCGCCCGAGTGGCAGACGAGGTAGATCGGCTGCCCCGGGTGGGCGCGGAATTGCTTGGTTAGCATGTCTGCCACGATCTGGGCCTGCTCCTCGTTGCGAACCCGGTTGTGCAACGCCGGGATCCCCGGGTCGTGACAGGTCCAATCGTAGATCTCGAACGGTCCATCGAACCCCCCTGCCACGAGTCCCGCGCGCAGCGTGTAATCGACGATCGACGTCCCCGACACGCCGGGCAGGTGCAAGACATAAGGCTTGGGCGCCGGCGCGGTGGCCGGCTTGGCGGACGCGCTGTCCGCCGGCGCGGCAGTGGCGTTATCGGACGAGAGGTGCTTGGGCGCATCCGCCTGGGTTTGTGTCGGTCGATCCTGCGAACAACCGATCAGCCCGCCGGCGAGAAAGAGGAGGAACGTCCATCGCATCGTTGGGACATTCTAGCAGTCGATCGAATGACAGGGGAGGCAGCAGCGCGGGCGGACGGGGAACTTTCCGTGTCTGCCGTCGTCCATCTCCTGCATGAGCGCCCGCCTGTCGCTGGACATGATCGAGGTTCGCAATCCCTGCCCCGCCGACTGGAACCAGATGCCCGGCGATGCGCGATCTCGATTCTGCGAACATTGTCAGAAACACGTCTACGACCTGTCCGCCATCCCGCGTGACGAGGCCGAGCGGCTCGTCTGCCAGTCGGCCGGCGAACTCTGCGCCCGGTTCGTCAAGGACGACGCGGGGACGGTCGTCACGCTGGATTATCGGCCGCAGAAGCGCTTCGGGTGGGGCTGGCGGATTTGGACCTGCGTCGCCTTGGCCGGCGCATTGATCACCGGTTCGGCCGAGGCGCTGTTCTTCGGCAAGCGGGTACCGGTGACGCCGCCGGCGGTGCAGCGGCCCATGCTGGGCGGGATGGCATTGCCGGGGCAAGTGTCCTTACCCGTGTCTGCCAATCCACCCACGGCACCGACGGACAATGTCGGCCAGAAATCCGCCTGTCCGACTCAGGCCAGATAGTCGGTATACTTCAGTTTTATTGACTGCTCCGCCAACCGGGCCGTAGCGTTAAGGGATGCGAGCCCGAACCGCATTGCTGACCCTGGCAGCGCTCGGGTGTTTGGCCGCGGCGTACCGATTTGAATCGCAGGGATCCGGTTGGAGCTAAGCACGCTGGTCATGCCTCACCCTAGGCGCGACGCAGCTCCTCGACGATCGCCACCGACGCCGACAGGCCCAACCGATCCGCCCCCGCCTCGATCATCGCCAGCGCCGTCGCCGCGTCGCGAATCCCACCCGAGGCCTTGATCAGAAGCCCTTCGCCATACTTCTTCATCAGCTTCACCGCCTCGACGCTCGCCCCCCCTGCCGGGTGAAAGCCGGTGGACGTCTTAATGTAGTCGCAGCCGGATTCGCGCACCGCCCGGCAGGCCGTGGCGATCACCTCTTCGCCCTTATCGCCGCCCAGCTTCAACAGCGCAGCCGATTCCACGATCACCTTGATCACCACATCCGACCGCACCGCCCGCGCGGCGCGGACGACCTCCATCAGCTCGGCCCGGGCGGCGTCCAAGTCCAGGTTCAACAGGAACGGCAGGAATGCGACGACGTCGATCTCGCTCGCGCCATCCTTCACCGCCGACGTGGCCTCGATGGCCTTGATCGTCGATTTGCTCGTCCCGTGCGGGAAGCCGACCACCGTGCAGCACCCCACCGGCGACCCCTTGAGCATGGCTGACACGTTCTTGACCCAGGTCGGCGCGATGCAGACGGAGGCAAACGGATACGCCAGGGCGTCGGTCACCACCTTGTGCACTTCCGGGGCCAGGGACTCCGGTTTCAGAATCGTGTGGTCGATTCTGCGGGCGAGGTCGTGGGGAGACATGATCGGGTTGTCAGCCGTTCATCCTCGGTTGTCAATCGTTCATCGACGGACAACGTCGGTCACGGCCTGGTGGGCATTTTCATATTCGTGCTGTGACCGGGAAACACGCTGGCAGACGGGTCGAGATACTTCTTGGCGTGATTGACCGCCGTCGCCGCTTCACCAAACCCGGTGGCGATCAACTTGAGTTTCCCCGGATACGTGGTGACGTCGCCGGCGGCGAAGATGCCCTCGCGGCTCGTGCGCATCGTGCTGTCCACCTTGATCGAGCCGCCTTGAATCTCCAGGCCCCAATGCTTGATCGGACCCAGTGAATTGCCAAAGCCGATGTTCACCAGAATCGCATCGGTCTCGATCGTTTGTTCGGTATTAGTTCGGTTATCGTAGACGGTTGCCCATTCGATGTGGCCATTGCCGCCAATCAGCTTCAGCTCGTGAAACGGGAGGATCTGCGTCGGACCCGCCTGCATCCGGACGACCGAATCCTCGTGAGCCCGGAACGTGTCCCGGCGGTGAATCAGGGTCTGACTCGTGGTCAGACCCGCCAGCGTGTTGGCCCAATCGACGGCGGAATCTCCTCCGCCGACGATCAGCACCCGGCGGTCGCGGAAGTCATCCAGGTGCTTGACGAAGTAGTGCAGTCCTCTGTCCTCATAGCCGGCCGCATTGGGCAGCGACAGCTTCTTGGGTTCGAACGCCCCCACGCCGGCGGCGATCAGGATCGCCTTGGCCGGGTGAGCCCCCCTGCTCGTGTGGATCGTGAAATGGCCCCGCTCGGGGTCGTGATCCAGCGTTCGCACGTGCTCGCCCAAGCAGGCCATCGCGCCGTATTGCATCCCCTGTTCGATCAGGCGCTCAGCGAGATCCTTGGCGAGGATTCTCGGAAATCCAGCAACGTCGTAGATGTACTTTTCCGGGTAGAGCGTGGTGAGCTGCCCGCCAAGGATCTCCAGCGAATCGATCAGCTTGACGGACATTCGCCGCAGGCCGGCATAGAAGGCAGCGTAGAGCCCGGTTGGGCCTGCGCCAATGATGGCCAGATCAACCGGGGAAGGGGCTTGAGGAGGGGACATTGCTCAATGATAGTCCATGCCCAGACGTCAATGTTCCACGTGGAACATTGAAGTCACGAATCCATGCGGATCCCAAGCCGGTCCAAGAGGCGGTCAAAATCGTCCAGCGAGCTGAAATGGATGACCACCCGCCCTTTTCCCTTGTTAGCGCCCGACCTGACTTGGACGCGCATCCCAAGCTGGGAAGTCAGATCCCGCTCCAGGTCCCGCACGTGGGCCGACGACTCGGGCTTGGTTGGCTTGGCCGCGGCAGGCGGAGGCTCTGCCAAAATTCGCTCCAGGTTTCGCACGGAAAGGTCCTGCGCCAACACGCGCTTCGCCAATTCATCCTGTTGGGCCGGGTTGCCAACGCCCGCAAGAATCTTGGCATGCCCCAGGCTGAGTTGGCCCGTACGAACCTGCTCTCGGACCGCTTCGGACAGATCCAGCAGCCGCAGGTAATTGGTGACGGATGAGCGATCTTCGCCCAAGCGGCTGGCGAGCTCCGCCTGGGTCAATCCGAGTTGATCGATCAGCGTTCGGTAAGCTTGGGCGCGATCGATCGGGTTCAGGTCCTCCCGCTGGATATTTTCGATCAGCGCCATCTGGGCCTGCTGGTACGGGTCGGCTTCGCGCACCAAGGCAGGAATGTTCAACAATCCAGCCGCTCTCGCCGCGCGCAAGCGCCGCTCACCCGCGATTAACTGGAACCGTCCGGCTTCCGGGCCTGGTCGCACGATGATCGGCTGCACAAGCCCCGACGACTTGATCGACGTGGCCAGCGCAGCGATGCCGGCTTCATCAAACGTTCGACGAGGCTGATGCGGATTGGGATCGACCGACTCAACCGGGATCTCGGCAGGGGGGAAGGACGCCGGCCGATCAATCGAGGGGCTAACCACAGGCGCTGCAGAGTTGGGCAGGGGGCCTACCGTGGGAGCTGGCGAACTGACCTCTTCCTCCACCGGGAGGTCTGCGACGGAGATAAGCGAGGATAATCCACGCCCGAGTCGGGACTTCGATTTGGAGGGAGAAGACATAGGGTTCTTCCTTGGGGGCCTTGGACTTCAATGTTCCACGTGGAACATTTCGATTTCCGACAGCTGCAAGCTACTCCGCGCGGGTTTTCATCGCAAGTTTCACATTATCAAACACCGCGGTAAGTTCAATGATCATTGAATATCGCCGACTTTCTCCGTTGCAAGAGCGTCCTTGGCGGGGTGCATAATTTGAGTTGCGCTTCTCTGGCATGCAACATGCCGCCAGCGAACGCAAGAAAGGAGCCTCTCCATGCAAGCCATCCATGACGGACAGTGCGGTCTCTGTGCCCACTTCGGCGAACATCAGCCGCAGGACAAACCGGTCGTCCTCCAAGTCCGCGTTTCCCGCAACGCCCCCGATGACCTGGTCGAACAATGCGGTCATCCCCAGCATGAGGCGCTCAACCTGATGGTCACGGCCAACAGCGGCTGCCAGGGTTTTACCCCTGCCAAACCCAACTGACCCCGCCGCGCGGACGCGCGGCCTTTGTGAAGTCTGGCACGATCTGACGCGCATCCCTATAATCCGCGCGTCATGCCTTATTCCCTGACCCCCGCGGACCGCGAGCTATATGGCGACGCCGAGATCGGCGCCGGCGGTGGCGGCGACGGCGACAACCGCTGGACGCTCAACTTCGGCCCGCAACACCCCGCCACGCACACCACTCTCCGCCTGGTCCTCGAGCTCGACGGCGAGCGGATCCTCCGGTGCATCCCGCACATCGGGTACCTGCACTCGGGCTTCGAAAAGCTGGGCGAAGCACTCAATTACAATCAATATGTCACGATCGTCGATCGGATGGATTACTCGGCCCCGATCTACAACGAATTGACCTGGCACGGCGCGGTCGAGAAGCTCATGGGCATCGAGCTGACCCCCCGCTGCAAGGTGCTGCGGACGATCGCCGGCGAGCTGGGGCGGATCCAGTCGCACCTGCTGTGCGTCGGGGCGGCGGGGCTCGACCTGGGCGCGTTCACCGCCTTCCTCTACGGCTTTAACGAGCGCGAGGTCATCTACGACATCGTCGAGTACATGTCCGGGCAGCGGTTCCACACCTCCTGGACGCGGGTAGGGGGGTTGAACATGGACCTGCCGGACGAGGCCACGTTCAAGCGGATGGTGAAGGATTTCGTCGACAACAAGATGCCCCGCGCGGCCGAGGACGTCAGCAAGCTGCTGACCAAGAACCGCATCTTCGTCGACCGCACGCGCGGCGTGGGCGCGATCACGAAGGAGGAGGCGATCGCGTGGAGCTTGTCCGGGCCGATGGCGCGGTCGGCCGGCGTGCGCCGCGACATCCGCAAGGACGAGCCTTACCTGTGCTTCGCCGACAACTGGGACGGGCAGGGGGCGCCGGCCGTCGATTTCAAGGTGCCGGTGATGGAGACCGGCGACGTCTACGCGCGGTACCTCGTGCGATTGGAGGAGATCAATCAATCGCTGCACATCATCCGCCAGCTCATCGACAACATCCCGCAGGGGCCGGTGAACGTCAGCCCCGAGGGCAAGGAGACGCTGCCTCCCAAGGACCAGGTCTACGGCAGCATCGAGGGGCTGATCCAGCACTTCGAGCTGATCATGACCAACCGCGGGTTCGCGGCGCCCAAGGGCGAGGTGTACAACGCGATCGAGACCGCCAACGGGGAGCAGGGGTACTACATCGTCAGCGCGGGGGAGAACGTCCCCTGGCGGGCGCGCACCCGCCCGGCGTGCTACATCAACTACCAGGTCTTCCAAAAGCTGATCGAGGGACACATGGTCAGCGACGTGGTGGCGGTGCTGGGGAGCATCAACGTGATCGCGGCGGAGTTGGACCGGTGACGGGCGCGACCTTGGGCGCATATGACGGCTGGATCTGATAGAATGGGAACATGATGACGGTTCTCGAGCGCATTACGGTCCGACCGGGTCAGTATGGCGGCAAGCCATGCGTGCGCGGGATGCGCATTCGCGTGTCAGACGTCTTGGGACTCCTGGCGCGCGGGTTGACCCCGCAGCAGGTCATTCAGGAGTTGCCGGACCTTGAGCCCGATGACATTCGCGCGTGCCTCGAATACGCCGCAAGACAACTGGACCGGGTGCCGGCGTGACGTTCTGGTTGGATGCGCACCTGCAGCCTGAGCTCGCGTCGTGGCTGGGTGCTCGGTTCAAGGTGGTCGCGAAGACGCTGCGCGAGATCGGGCTGCGCGACGAGGACGACGTCGTCGTGTACGAGGCGGCTAAGCGGTTCGGACAGGTCGTGATCATGACGAAGGATTCGGATTTCGCCGATCTGATCCGACGCCTTGGGAAACCGCCGCAAGTCCTCTGGCTTACTTGCGGGAATCTGACGGCGTTGGAACTCCAGGTACTGCTTTCGAGCCGCTTCGCCGACGCCCTCAAACTGCTCGAAAGCGGCCAACCCCTGGTTGAGATTTCCGGGAGCTGAACGCGGGAATGAGAACCGCAGCTTTGATCATTCTCGCGGCCGTCCTGTCCCTCGTCGGCTGCGCCGGCCATGAGCTGAATCGTAAGGATTACTCCGAAGACGCGATACAGTGGGGCCCACCGGTGGGCGACCTGCAGGTGGGACTGGCGCGGCGGACGTACGAGCCGGGGCGGTCGCCGTCGCTCCGTCAGGTCTACTTCACGGTCGAGCTGAAGAACTCCGGCGCCAGACCACTATCGATCCTCGCGCCAACCGCCATCGCCGGCACGATCCCCGAAGAGCCGACCGGCAAGGAAAGCGTCGCCGTCCGCGTCACCTACCAGAACGCCAAGGGCACCGGCACGGCCGACTTCAAGCCCGCCAAGAAACCGGTCGTGCAGATCATGGAGCCGGGAAGGTCCTATCGCCTGGAGATCCGCCTCGCGCCCAGCAAGTTCGGGCTCGACGAGTTCACCCCCGGCACGCTGACCGCCCTCTACCTCAATCACCAGGCGACGATCCAGTATGAGTCGATGAACAACAAGCCTACGCCGGTCTGGACGGGCGAGGCCAGCAGCGGCCCGGTCCCGCTCGACGTTCCGCCCCAGCCAGTGCAACAGCAGGGGAGTGGCGGAGCGACGGCCAAATGAAGCCCCAGACCGACCGCTCGCACTATGACGAGTCGTATTACGAGCGTCGGCGGTTGTACAGCGTGGCCGTGCAGGCACAGGCGCTCTGGAGCCTGCGGCCGGCAAGCGTGGTCGAGATCGGGCCCGGTCGCGGCCTGTTCGCGGCGATGTTCCGCCAGCTTTCCGGGTCGTCCGTGGTCACGCTGGACATCGACCCGTCCCTCCGCCCCGACGTGATCGGCAGCGTGTTCCAGATGCCGTTCGCGGACGGGGCATTTGACGCGGCGGCGTGTTTCCAGATGCTGGAGCACCTGCCGTTCGACCGCTTCGTGCCGGCATTGGCCGAGATGCGTCGCGTGGCGCGGGCCGGGCTGGCGCTGTCGCTGCCCGATTGCTCGTTCGCACTCACCCTGCGCATGGGCATCCGCAACCCGCGGAAGGACGGGTTCGTGGCGGCGTGGACGCTCCAGCCCAGCGGCTGGGCGCTGCGACGGCTCAAGACCGTGCCCAACTCGGCCGGGCACTTTTGGGAGATCGGGCGAACCGGCACGCCCTTGCGCGTCGTGCGGCAAGCCATCCGCGAGAGCGGCTGGCGGATCGAGGACGAGTTCAGGACCGCGGAAAACGCGTATCATCGGTTCTTCGTGTTGAGATAGGGAAAACTTATGGCTTGGATCGTCGAAGATCGTCGCAAACGGGTCGAAGAGGTCGGCGGGCCGTACCTGACCGACGAGCTCAAGAAGCATCTTTCGGACAAGTTCTTCCCGCGCTACCCGACCAAGCGCGCCGTGCTCCTGCCGGCGCTGCACGAGATCCAGCACACCTACGGCTGGATCCCCGTGCAGGCGATGGAGGAGGTGGCGGCGTTCCTCGAGCTGGCGCCGGCCGAGGTGATCGACACCGCCACGTTCTATGAGGAGTACTGGCTTCGCCCCAAGGGCAAGTACCTGATCCAGGTCTGCCGCTCGCTCTCGTGCGAGATTTGCGACTCGAAGAAGCTGACCGCGCACTGCCACAGGAAGCTGGGCATCGAGTTGGGCGAGACGACGGCGGATGGCCGATTCACCCTGGTAGAGCTGGAGTGTCTGGGCGCCTGCGGCACCGCGCCGGTGGCGCTGGTGAACGACGTGCTGCACGAGGAGCTGACCGTCGAGAAGCTGGACAAGGTGCTCAACGAGTTGCCCGATGATCCGGACCATTACAAGGACCCAGAGGTGACGTGGGAGGAGTAATTCGCGTGGCACGGGCGGCTCGCCCGTGTTCTTCGATCATTCACGGGCGGGCCGCCCGTGCCACATGCGAGATGACGAACGACCCCGCCAAACCTCCCTGCTGCCGCGGCAAGACCGTCGCGCTCTGGGTCTGCGTATTGGCGATCGTCCTGGGCGGCGGCGCATGGGTCTGGGCCGAATACTTCCAGACGTATCACCTGGCGGTCGTGCAGGAGGGCGTGCTCGTCCGTGACGGCAACCGCGGCGTGCGCGAGTTTGAAAATGCCCTCCGCAAGACGCATCCGAAAACTGTCGTCAGCCTGATCGACGATCAGGAACTGGCTGACTCGAACAAGCGGCAGTTCAAAGAGGAACTCGATCTCTGCAAAGAGCAGCGGGTCAACATCGTCCGAATTCCGATCAAGCTGGGCGGTTGGCCGACCAGCGGCGACGTCCGCAAGTTCCTGGACATCGTGCAGAAGAAGGAGAATCAGCCCGTGCTCGTCCACTGCGCCCAGGGCGTGCGGCGGACGGGAATGATGGTCGCCGCGTTCCAGGAATCGATTCTCGGCTGGGATAAGGCCAAAGCCAAAGCGACCCTGCTGACGTTCGGTCACAGTCAGCGGACGGCCAAGGATGTCGAGCGGTTCATCGACGTGTATGATTCCAACAAGCGCACGGTGACGGCGCAACTGGAGCAGTCGAGCGAGGAGTAATGGCTCAGAACGCGCCCAACGACAGCTTCTGGAACTGGCTGGGCCGGCAGTTCGGTCACGTCAGGAAGGCGGTGAAGACCGACGTGACCAAACCGCCGGCGGCGCTACCGCCACAGCAACAGCAGGACCAAGGCGCGAAGCCGCAAGCGGCGCAACAGCAGCAACCGCCACCGCCACCTCCGCCACCGGAAACACACAACATCATCTACCGCGACGCCAAGGCCGAAGAAGTGGAACTGCCCGACCGACCCGGCGTGAAGCTGCGACGAACCGTCATCGATGAAGTCATCGTGGAAGAGAAGAAAGGAGAAAGTAGGCAGTAGCCGATAGTCAGTAGCCAGTACAAGGATCCTCCCTACTGGCTACTGACTACTGTCTACTATCTACTCCAACGCTCATGGCCTTTAACGAACCCGTCCTCCTCAAGCGCATTCCCGACGACCCCGCCCGGCGCAAGATCTACTTTTACGACGACTACGTCGCCACCGGCGGCTACGCCGCCCTGCGCAAGGCGCTGGAGATGAAGGCCGAGGAGATCATCAAGGTGACGATCGACTCGGGCCTGCGCGGGCGAGGCGGCGCGGGCTTCTCCGCCGGTCAGAAGTGGTCCTTCATCCCCAAGGAGAAGAAGGGCCCGCATTACATGGCGGTAAACTTCGACGAGTCCGAGCCGGGAACGTTCAAGGATCGCTACCTCTCCGACTACGACCCCCACCAGATCCTCGAAGGCATTGCGATCGCCTCGCTGGCCACCCAGTGCGACGTCGCCTACATCTTCATCCGCGGTGAGTTCCACCGTCAGACGAAGATCATGGAGCGCGCCATCAAGGAGGCCTACGACAACAAGATCTTCGGTCAGCAGGGGATCTTCGGCAGCGCGCACAAGCTCGAGTGCTACGTCCACCGCGGCGCCGGCGCGTACATCTGCGGTGAAGAGACTGGACTGCTGGAAGCGCTCGAAGGCAAGCGCGGCTGGCCGCGCAACAAGCCCCCGTTCCCCGCGATCGCAGGGGCGTTCGCCCGGCCGACGGTGATCAACAACGTCGAGACGCTCGCCTGCGTCCCGCACATCATCGAGCGCGGGCCCGAGTGGTTCCGCTCCATGGGCACCAAGAGCTCGCCCGGGCCCAAGCTCTACGGCATGTCGGGCCACGTCAACAAGCCCGGCGTCTACGAGAACGAGCTGGGCATCACCCTCCAGCAGTCGATCGACATGGCAGGGGGGATGAAGGGCGGCAAGTACAAGGCCGCGATCTGCGGCGGAATCTCAATGGGCGTGCTGGGCCCCAATCAGCTCGACATCAAGCTCGACTTCGACGACGTGCGCTTCCGCGGCGGGTGCCTGGGCCTGGGCACCGCCGGCATGATTATCATGAACGAGCACACCAACATGGTGGAGGCGCTTCGGAACTGCGTGCGGTTCTACGCGCACGAGTCTTGCGGCCAGTGCACGCCCTGCCGCGAGGGCAGCGCCTGGATGCACAAGATCCTCAACCGGATCATGGACGGCGACGGCCGCGCCAAAGACATCGACATGCTCCTGGAACTGGAGAAGACCCAGGGCATCATGCCGGGCACGACGATTTGCGGCCTGGCGGACGGCACGGCATGGGCGACGCGGACGTTCATCAACAAGTTCTACGACGAGTTCGCCGCCGTCTGTCCGGAAACGCCCCAGCAATATGTCGGGATCTCGATCAAACGGGGCAACGAGAACGTGGTCACCCCGATGGGGAGCAACACGCGTTAGATCCACCCCAGGGGCGTGAAATTGGGTAAGGGGCGTCGGGCGTATCAATTCAATCGGGCGGATGGGTCCCCCAAATCCGCAATTCGGGGGCGCGCCTCATTTCCCGCTCAGAATTCGGTCTCGAAATTTTCCGACAAAATAAACAAAGTGCCTGGAGTGCCGTTGAATCGGACGGACGGCGGCCGTTTCACCGCGGCCACGTCAAGGGTAAACGGTCTAAACCTATCGGGCAATTAGGAGCTTTTGTAAACGGGAACAGGGGCCTCATGCGCATACTGCACGTCATCTCCGGGATCGATCCCAGGAGCGGTGGACCCACCAGCGCCTTGTGCGCGATGGCCAAGGCCCAGGTGCGCGCGGCGGGCATCGACGTGTCGGTCCTGGCGACGTGGCAGACCGAGCAGGAAGTGATCACCGCCGAGCGACTCCGCGCCAGCGGTGTACACGTACGCCTCGTCGGGCCCGCCCGCGGCTGCCTCCGGCGCCACCCCGAGCTCAAGGCGGCCGCACACGAAGCGGTCGATCGCGCCGACGTGGTCCACATTCACGCCCTCTGGGAGGAGATCCAGCATCAGGCCGCCGCGGCGGCGCGCAAGCTCGCCAAGCCGTACGTCTTCCGCCCCTGCGGCATGCTCGACCCCTGGAGCCTGCGGCAACATCGGCTGCGCAAGATGGCCTATATGATGTGGCGCCTGCGGCGCGACCTTCACGAAGCGTCGGCGATCCATTTCACCAGCGCTCTGGCGTGTGAACTGGCGGCGCCCCTGGGTTTGCGCGCCCCGGTGATCGTCGAACCGCTGGGTCTGGACCTGAGCGACTTCGACCACCAGCCGTCCACCGACCTGTTCCGACAGCAGTTCCACCGGCTTGGGGATCGGCCTTACCTTATCTTCTTCGGGCGGATGTGTCATAAGAAGGGGCTGGACCTGCTGATCCCCGCCTTCGCGCGGGCTCGCCGGGTGAGTGGTTCGGACGCGATGCTGGTCATCGCCGGTCCCGATTCCAATGGGTATCGGACCCAGGTCGAACAGAGTGTCCGCCACCACCATCTTAATGACCACGTCCTGTTCACCGGAATGCTGGTGGGAGACCAGCGGCTGGCGGCGCTGCGAGGCGCCCGGTTCTTCGTGCTCCCCAGCCGGCAGGAGAACTTCGGGTTGGCCGTGGTCGAAGCAATGGCCTGCGGCTGTCCGGTCATAGTTTCTGACCGGGTCAACATTTACCGCGAGATCCGCGAGGCCGGGGCGGGAAGCGCCGTCAGCCTCGACGGGGGCAGCCTGGAGCGGGAACTGGTCCGTTGGCTGGCCAACCCGAGCCTCTCCCGCGCCGCCGCGGGGCGGGCGGCGCGCTTCGTGAGAGCTCATTACGACCAGGACCGGATCGCCAACGGCTGGGGGGATCACTACGACTATCTCATCCGGTCCCGCCGCCCGGAGCATCAATGGGTTGCTCCCGAGCCCACGCTCGTCCACACCGGGTCAATCTAGCCCGATTTTCAGCCGATTGAACGAACGGGGGGCGGTTGTGTGCGCGCCCCTCCGGCCGATGCTTTCACGCTTTTGCGTTTCCAATCACAGCCGATACAGTGCCGGGCGAGACAAGGAGCCTTCCCGTGGACCTCAAGACCAAGATCGACAACAACTCCGCCGTCGTCGGCGTGATCGGACTGGGATACGTCGGACTGCCGCTTTTGCGAGCGTTCAACGCGGCGGGCTTCCGGGTGATGGGCTTTGACGTTGACCCGCGCAAGATCGAGGCGCTCAAGAAGGGGGCCAACTACCTCAAGCACCTGGGCGGCGACGAGTACATCAAGGCCATGGTCGGCTCCGGCCGCTTCGACGCGACCACCGACGTCCTGCGCATGGGGGAGTGCGACGTCCTGATCTCCTGCGTCCCCACGCCGCTGGGTGTACACCTCGAGCCGGACCTGGCCTACGTCGAGCAGACGGCGATCGACATCGCCAAGACGCTGCGCAAGGGGCAGCTCATCTGCCTCGAATCCAGCACTTACCCGCGCACCACGCGCGAGGTCATGATGCCCAAGTTCGAGGCCAAGGGCCTTCACTGCGGCGTCGATTACTACCTGGCATACTCCCCCGAGCGCGAGGACCCGGGTCGCAAGGACCACAACACGCAGACGATCCCCAAGCTTGTGGGCGGCATTGACCCGGTCAGCGGGGAGTTGGCCACGGCCCTCTACCGCAAGGCGATCAAACAGGTCATTCCCGTCAGCAGCGCCGAGGTCGCCGAGGCCGCGAAGATCCTGGAAAACACCTACCGCGCGGTGAACATCGCCCTCGTGAACGAGATGAAGATCGTCCTCCAGGCGATGGGCATCGATGTGTGGGAGGTAATCGCGGCGGCGGCGACCAAGCCGTTCGGCTTCCAGGCGTTTTACCCCGGTCCGGGCCTGGGTGGGCACTGTATCCCGATCGACCCCTACTACCTGACTTGGAAAGCCCGCGAGGTCGGCCACGCCACGCGGTTCATCGAGCTCGCCGGAGAAGTCAATCGGGCCATGCCCGAATACGTCGTCAATCGCACGGCCCTGGCACTGAACGACCGCGGCAAGGCCGTCAAGGGAGCGAAAATCCTGGTCCTCGGCCTCGCGTACAAGCCCGACGTCGACGACGTGCGGGAATCCCCGAGCTTTGAGCTTATCGAGAAGCTGGAGCATCTGGGCGCCAGCGTCGATTATCACGACCCCTTCGTGCCCAAGACGCATAAGATGCGGCACCACGATCTTCAGATGGCCAGCGTCGAGTTTTCGGCACGAAAGCTGGCTGAATATGACGCGGTCGTCATCGCAACCAACCATTCGACATATGACTGGCAGTTGGTCGCCGACCACGCCAAGCTGGTCATCGATACCCGGGGTGTGCTGCGCGGGCAGCGCGGCAATCGTGACAATGTGACACAGGCTTGACAGCCTCCCATTTCATACTAGATTGAGCGGACAAGTAGTTGCAATACATGCTTGTCTCCGGGGCACTCTCGTAACCACCTTTCGGTACGGGAGAGGGCAGTGGGCGCCTGTACCCGGCGATCTGGCTCGAAGCAATTCTCATCTCGAACCTGCCGGTGGCACTCTCCATGAGCATCGCGCGCGCAATGCGTAGGTCTCGCAGGCGGGTTGCGAACCTCCTCAACCAGGCCGTCGAAGCGTTGGAATCCCGAACCCTGCTGACAACAGCGGGAACCTCCAATCTCGATACCGACCCGGCCACTGTCGGCCAGTGGTCCTCCGTCATGGATTGGCCGCTGGTCGCCATCAATATGGCCCTCCTGGACACGGGCAAGGTGCTGATGTGGGATGGCGGCCCCGATTGCATCGGCGCGCTGACCGCGACCGTCTGGGACCCCGCCACCAACGCCTTCACGCCCGTGCCCAGCGAGACCCAGCCCGAGGTCCGCGACCTCTTCTGCTCCGGACTGACCGTCCTGTCCGACGGCAAGGTACTGGTCGTCGGCGGACACGATTGCGTCAGCACGGACTTCATCGGCCTGGCGATGAGCAACCTCTTCGACCCCGCCACTCAGACCTGGACCCAGGGCCCCGACATGAACTACCGGCGCTGGTACCCGACCGCCACCACGCTGCCCGACGGGCGGGCCCTGGTGACCGCGGGATCAGACACCGGCAACCTCGCCTACATCCCCGTCCCCGAGGTCTACGACCCCGTCGCCAACACCTGGACCGTGCTCGACGGCGCCAACCGCACGATCCCCAACTACGCGTTCATGTTCGTCCTGCCCGACGGCCGCGTGATCGCCGCTGGCTCCGACGAGGCCAAGATGGGCACGAGCGTGCTGGATCTCAAGACACAGACCTGGACAACCATCGATCCCACCATCCTCGACGCCGGCAGCGCGGTCATGTACCAGCCCGGCAAGATCATGAAGGCCGGTAGTTCGTATCTCTCCGACCCGGCCGACAACGGCGGCAACATCCCCTCCGCCGCCACCACCTACGTGCTCGACATGACCCAGCCGGGGAATCCTGCCTGGCAGCAGACCCAGTCGATGGCCAACGCCCGCACCCACCTGAACCTGACCGTCCTGCCCGACGGCAACGTCATCGCGACCGGTGGATCGACCGTCATCGGCGGGATCGACGAAGCCACCGCCGTCTACGCCGCCGAGATGTGGTCGCCGACCACACAGACCTGGACCACCATGGCCAGCGAGCAGATCTCGCGGATGTACCACTCGACCGCGCTGCTTCTGCCCGACGGCCGCGTCCTGGTCGGCGGCAGTGGCCACAACTGGGCCAACGACTACACCGAGTACAACGCCGAGATCTACAGCCCACCGTACCTGTTCAAGGGCCCGAGGCCCACGATCTCGTCGAGCCCGACCAGCGACATCGGCTACGGCTCGAACTTCTTCGTCGGCACCCCCGATGCGTCGGACATCGCCTCGGTCTCCCTGGTCCGCGGCGGTGCGGTCACTCACTCGTTCAACATGGACCAGCGGTACGTGCCCCTCTCGTTTCAGCAGACCGCCGGCGGCTTAACGGTCACAGCCCCGCCCGATGCCAACACCGCGCCGCCGGGCTATTACATGCTATGGATCGTCAATTCCAGGGGCGTGCCGTCGATCGCGCCGTTCGTACACTTCGCCCCCGACCAGCAGGCGCCGACGGCCCCGCAAAGTATGACGGCGCAAGGCGCAATCGGCCAGGTTACCCTGAATTGGCTGGCTTCGACAGACAACGTGGGAATCGCGCAATACACGATTTACCGATCGACGACGCCCAACTTCACTCCATCCGCGTCAAATCGGATCGGCCAGACGACGGCCACGTCTTACCTGGACTCATCCCTTCCTGCCGGTACCTATTACTACGAGGTGACGGCGCAGGACGCCGTCGGCAACGTCAGTCCCGCGTCGAACCAGGTCACCGCTGTCTCCGCGGCCCCGCCCATTCACGTGGTGCAACACGCGGCCAACGGGTTCGAGTCCAACGTGTCTCAAATCTCCTTGGCGTTCCCCGGCAGCGTGACGGCGGGTGATTTCCTGATCATCACCGGCACGGCCGCCCGTCCCCGCGAACAGATCACGATTTCGGACTCGGCCGGCAATACGTTTGTCCCTGCGTTCGGACCGGTCAGCGATCCCGCCCAGGACGTCACCGCCTACGTCTGGTACGTCGTCAACGCCAGGGGTGGGCCCGACACGATCACCCTCACGCCCGTCGGCGGTCCCGACGCGATGGAGATCCACATTTCCGAATGGACCGGGATCAATCAGGTCTCGCCCATTGATCGGGTTTCGTCCGCGACCGGCAACGGCACGCAGATCACCAGCGGCACCAAGACCACCACGCAGAACGGTGAATTGATCTTCGGCTATACCTTCCCGAACCAGAACGCCACCGCGGGCGCCGGCTTCACGGGCCTGAGTCTGATCAACGGCGACCTGGACGAATACCAGATCCAGAACACCGCCGGGCCCATCGCCGCAACCTGGACCCAGGCCGCCGACAATTGGTTCGGCGTGATGGTGACCTTCCGCGCCGCCGACGCCGACACCGAGCCCCCGACCGCGCCGTCCTCCCTGACCGCCAACGGCGGGCTCGGAACCGCCGCACTGTCATGGGCGGCCGCGACCGACAACCTCGCGGTCGATCACTACAACATCTACCGATCCACGACCAGCGGCAGCGCGGGTGCGCTGGTCGGACAATCCAATATCACGAGTTTCACCGACGGCGGGCTGGCCGCCGGCACGTATTATTACACCGTCGTCGCGGTGGACGGCGCGGGCAATACCAGTTCAGCCTCAAACCAGGCCAGCGCCCTGGTCACCGCCGATATGGTGCCTCCGTCCGTTGCGATCTTCTCCCCCGCCGACGGTGCCACCGTCTCCGGCGCCGTGCAGCTTTCCGCGACCGCCACAGATGACGTCGGCGTCGCCAGCGTCACGTTCTACGTTGACGGCATTCAGATCGGCGCGCCGGTCACGTCGGCCCCGTACGCGATCACCTGGGGTTCGGCCGGCGTCGCCAACGGTTCGCACGTCCTGACCGCGACCGCAAAGGACCTGTCGGGCAACCCGACCACGTCTGACGCCATCACCGTCAACGTGCAGAACGTCGTCACTGGCCTGGTCGCCTCCTACAGCTTCGACGAGGGCGCAGGCAACACGCTCAACGACCAGAGCGGCAACGGCAACAATGGCTCGGTCAACAACGCCACCTGGTCGTCCGGCGGAAGGTACGGCGGCGCGCTCCTCTTCACCGGCTCGACCAGCTCATTCGTGCAGATCGCCAGCTCCGCTGCGCTCCAATTGACCAAGGGGATGACGCTGGAGGCCTGGGTCAACCCGTCGAGCCTCGCGAGTCCGGACGGCGGCTGGTGTGCGGTCATCGCCAAGGACCACGCCAATAGCTCGAACGACATCGCCTATGCCCTCTACGCCGCACAGGGGACCAATACCGGCCCCTCCGGTCACATCCTGGTGAGCAGCAGGGACTACGGCACCACCGGCGGGTCCAAGCTGGCGCTCAACGGCTGGGCCTTCCTTACCGTCACCTACAACGGAAGCGTCCTGTCCACCTACCTCAACGGCGTACTCCTTGGCTCGAAATCGATTTCGGGCAGCATCTTCACCGGCGCCGACCCGTTGAAGATCGGCGGCGACTGGAGCGGTGAGATGTTCACCGGCCTGATCGACAACGTCCGCCTCTACAATCGGGCGCTGTCGGCCACGGAGATTCAGAGCGACATGGCGACAGCCGTGCCGACGGCCAGCTCGGGCGGGGGTGGCTCCCAGGCCGGTGAAGCCGCAACTGTTGCTGCTGCTCTCCCGGCGTCATCATCGGCTGCCTCACCGACCCCGGCTCCGATGTTCAGCACCCTGCGCGTCTCGCGCAGAGACCTGGATTCACTGCTGGACAGGCACCGTCGCCATCGCCGGCGGTGATGCGGCGCATCAATTTCGCGTCGTGCGATTCACGGATTCCCCTCCGGCAGCTTGGCACCCCGCCGCCGTGGTCGTTCGGCCGCCAGTGCTCGGCCGCGTCGTCGTGCCGCCTCCCCCATCACCGGCGGCGATGGTGCACGCCGAGCGCTGGGTCCCATGTCCAGGCGGCCGCGATGTGTGTTCCTACGCTCATTTGTATCGCCGCGGCTGGTGGGCATGCCTCGAGTGCGCGGCACTTCGCGCACACTGCAGACCCACGCCCGCCTCGCTAATTATAAGTAGACGCCGGAGCAGCGCCTGATTTGCCCGGGTAAGCCATGATTCCTTGCTACCTCATAACACCCAGCACACCGCCGGCTCTGCGGTGGCGCTCTCGTGACCGCCGCCGCTGGAGCATTTCGCCAGCACGGGAACACCGCTCACCACAGTCCGCCCGCCCGGCGAAATGCGCAAGCGGCGACCGTGGCAGGAGCGTCAGCCCGATAAACCAAATCCGATTCGAATACTGCATCGGTTCGGCCGCCCAGGCAGTAGCAGAGAATCGAGAACCCAGCGGCCACCGCGCTTCCCCAGAACAATAGGGGCATCCATTGAAGTCTCCCAGAGACAACGTAGAATCGGGGGAAACGGGTGGTGCTTAAAACGATCTGCTGGATGGCACGCAATGGATCGGGTAATTCATCGGCCACTCAGGATTCACCATGGCTCAGAATAAGAGGGAATGGTCGTATTTCGATGAGGCAACGGCCCAATGGGTACGACCCCTTGTCACGCTTGGTGACCTCGATGCATTGCGACGAGACGGAAAGATCGACGACCACACCGAGGTCATCAATGTCACGCTTGCGCGCGGACGACCGAAGGCTCGCGGGATTCCATACTTCTCCATTTCCCAGCTCGATGTGGAATTCAGGCCCGATCCGGATGCGCTCTTTGAGAGCCGCGTTGACAAGCCGATCACCATCCTCTCAGGGCCTAACAACGGGGGAAAAACCCTCCTATTGAAAGAGCTATACGCCCGCGTCGGCGTGGGCGGATATTTAGTGGCGTGCAATCGCTTCTCGCACGTTGACGTGCTAAACACTCGTCAGCTGGCCGACCAGGAACATCGGCAGCATTTCGAGTCTTTTATTCAAAACTATCAAACCTCGCGGCAGAATACCGATGACAGCGACGTGAAGCTGGAGCAGGTCATAACAGCCCTGAAGGATCGGGAGCGAGAGAGGGTCTTCGAGATGAGCCGCACCCTCCTCGGCAATACCTTCTCTTTGAAGCGCACCGATCCTGACAACACGTTTAGTCCATTCTATGTGGACATGGACGGAGAGAACCTGCGTTACGGGAGCAGCGGGACCCGGTTGCTGCTAACTCTCTTGGGGATTATCGCCGACTCACGATTCAATACGCTTCTCATCGACGAGCCGGAGATCGGGCTCAGCCCGCGCATCCAAGCATTTCTGGGCCGCTTCCTCTATGACGCCGACCGGCGAAAGCAGTATTGCCCTCACCTTCAGCAGTTGTTCATCGCGACGCACTCGCATCTCCTCTTGGATCGGACAAACCTGTCAAACAACCACATCGTCACCAAGACCGGGAACGTCGTGTCGGTCCGGTCCGTCCACTCAATGGCCGAGTTCCACCAGCTCCAGTTCAACATGCTGGGAAACGAATTGGAGTCCATGTTCCTCCCCTCTGCGATCATTGTCGTTGAGGGTGAGTCGGACGCCATATTCCTCACAAAGCTGCTGCAACTTCACATATCGGGACGCAATGTCGCGGTCGTCCGCGCAGAGGGCGAGGGCGAAGTCCTAAAGAAGATTAATGTTTTCAAGGAAGCATTCGGAAACTTGGCCTCCAGCCCCTACCGCGAGCGCCTCTTCGTTCTTCTTGATCAGAAGATCAGCGTGCGTCTGCCTCGGATCGAGGCTCAAGGCGTGCCAAAGGGCAACATAGTGCTCCTCTCGCAGAACGGGATTGAGTATTACTATCCACAAGAATTGGTGGCCCCCGTGTTCCATTGCGCCCCCCAAGATGTTGGTTCGTGGAGCCACGAGACAGAGCCAATTGCCTTCAACGGAATCTACAAATCCAAAAAGGAATTGGCCCAGTGTGTCGCGGACACGTTGACCACGAACATCCCGTTACACCAGGAAATCTCCGCACTCGTTGAGAAGATCAGGGTCGCCTGCAGTTAGTCTAGCACCGGGGCCTGTCGAGACCTCATCCCTTGCCTGCGCTCAACGCGACACTCGTGTAGAATCGGCACCCAAGCTGTCGAGATGTCCCCCCGACTGCGCCGCCGTCGTCCGGTTGCCGTCGCTCGGCTGCGTCGTCGTCCCGCCGCCGCCGCCGCCGCCGCTCCCGCGCGTCGTCGCCCGAAGCGATGCCGTGAGCGCGGTCCCCGTCGCCGCAGTCGGCGCGGGCGCCGCTTCCTCCTCCGCCGGCCCCTCCTTCAACCGGAAACCCGACCCCAGCACCACCCCCTCCACCCTGCACCCCAGTCGCTCCAGCCACTGCGCCGTGAAGTGATTGCAGTTGTGCCCCACCCCGTAACGCTCATCGTCCTTCACGAAGTAAAGCTGGTGAACCGGCGAATACATGATCGAGTCGAGCCGCGCCGAGAACCGCCGGTCCAGCTCACGCTCCAACTCCTCCACCTTCTCGCGCGGGGCCGTGAAGCGGATGATCTGGCTCGCCCCCGTCGCCTTCTCCAGCCCGCTCTGAGTCGGCTCCATCTCGAGCACCCGCCGGCCCAGCGTCGCCTGGTCCGATGCCAGGAGAGCATGCAGCGCGTTCGCCACCGACTTGTGACTCTGCCCGAAGTAATCCCAGTCCCCGTACGCGTACTCCACCAGCCCCCCCTCGGCGCGCGGGAGGATCAGCGTGCTATGATACCCGTAATCCGCCACCGCCACCGGCACGAACTTCTGCCCGCCGCCGCCGACACCGCCCCCACCGCCGGCCGCCGTCGTCGTGCGCGGCGGCACGATCACCGCCGAGCATCCGCCGATGCCCAGCAGCAGCAGCGCCACCAACACCCACATCTTGCCCGTTGACATGACCGTTCAGCGCGCCACGCGGCGCAAAGGTTCACCGACGAATCACAAATCCAGGTTCGGCCGCCTCGACGACGGCTCGTCCACCTCGAAGCCCTCGACCACCACCCTCCGCCGCCGCGGGCGGAACAAGAGCCCGTCCAGCGAGATCTGCCCGGGCCCGCAGAGCATTACCGCCAGCGACATACCCAGCAACAAGAGGTTCGGGTGGAACGGTAGCCGGGTGTCCGAGGCCAGTTTGCCCAGGATCACCTCGTTCCCCTTCGCCCCCACCAGCGCGATCGTAATGCAGATCAACAGTAGCGTCATCACCAAGCCCACGAACCGCGTCAGAAATCCCAGGATCAGCAGCGAGCCCACCGTCAACTCGACCCACGGCAGCGCACCGAGGAACATGCGCCCGTAGTGCTCGCCCATGTACTTGGGCACCATCGGCAATGACTGATCCACAAACGCGGCGACGCCTCCTTTGAACTTCATGATGGATGCGACCAGGAAGTACGCCCCCAGCGGCAATCGCAAAAGAAGGAGCCCCAGGCTCGTTGCCGGCGTCGGGCGGATCACCGTTGTCGTCGTCGTGCGGGTGCTTTCGGTTTCCATATCTGGCCTCCGGATACTGTTCGCGCCCTCCGCCAATCAATACGACGGCGCCTGCGCGCGCAATCCATCAGGCGCCCAGTTCCTTGCTCCGCCGCTCCGCCGCCCGCACCGCCTCCACAATGATATCCCCCAACCCCCGTTCCTCCATACGGGAAATCGCGGCGTGCGTCGTCCCGTTGGGCGTGGTCACCTTTCGCCTCAATTCCTGCGGCGAATCCGTCCCGTTCAGCAGCATTCGCCCCGCTCCCAGCGCCGTCTTGCTCGCCAGCCGATGCGCCTGCTCCTCCGAGAGCCCCATCTGCACCCCCGCCCGGATCATTTGCTCGACGAAATAGAAGAAATAGGCCGGTCCCGACCCGGAAAGAGCTGTGACGGCATCGATCTGCCCTTCGGCGACCTCGATGACCTCCGCCGACGCCTCGAAGATCCGCCGTGCGGCTGCCACGTCCTTTGGCGTCGCGTGACGACCCGCCGCGACCGCCACCATCCCCTCGCCGACCAGCATCGGCGTGTTGGGCATGCTCCGTACGATCCGCCAGGGTCTTCCCTGGCCCAAGTGCTGCTCGATCGATGCCGAGCGCACCCCGGCGGCGATCGAGATGACCAAAGTTCCCGGATCCAGCACGGCGCCGATTCCGGACAGCACCTCGGCCATCTGATAGGGCTTAACCGACAGCAGCAACGTCCGGGATTGCCTTGCCGCGTCCGCATTCGACGCCACGGCGGACACCTTCAGCTCCTCGGCGAACAGTTGCCGCCTCGCCTCGGACACATCCGCCGCGATCATCTGCGCCGGACGATACAACCCGCCCCGCAACAGCCCCCGCACGATCGCCTCCGCCATCTGCCCGGCCCCGATGATTCCCAATTCATAAGTCATGCGGCTGACTTTACCAAAAAGCAGGGAAGGCGGCCTTTTCCGGGGCCGCCTTCCGCGCTGATCAATATTCGCGCCGTGTATTGCCCGCGCGGTTTTTAGTCCGTCGTCCCCGCCAGCGCTTCGTGTACCGAGCGCGGCGCCGTGACGACCAGTTGCCCGTTGTAGTAGCGGATCGAGGCCGGTCCGCCGGCTTCCTTCCAGATCTCCGGACGGATGACGTCGCGGATCATGGTGACCAGGGCGTCGGCGCGTTCCTGCTTGGTCATGGTCTTCTCGGTCTGCTGATTGCCGCCGCCGCTGCCGAAGATGCCTCCGCCGCCCCCGCCGCCGCCCCCACCGCCACGACCGCCGCCACCGCCGTATCCGCCCCCGCCGCCGCCGCGCCCACCACCGCCGCCGCGCCCACCGCCGCCCCCGCCCCGCCCGCCACCGCCCGAGCCGCTCTGCTCGTCCAGGCTGAAGCTGGGGGCGTTATCGAAATCCGGCACCTCCATGATCAGGTCGTCCACGGGGTAGACGCGGGTGATCATCTCCTTGTCGGCGATCTCGGTGGTGGTGACCTCGATCACGCCTTCGGAGGTGTAATAGGTCAGCAGCCCGCCGCCGCCGCTCTCCGACAGCAGCACATTCAAAACCTTGCGCAGGGGGACCTCGCGGAGGCGGACGTTTACCTGGGTGTCCTGGGAGACCCCCGCGGCCTCAAGGGCGCGCCAGTTGACGTGGATGTTGGCCCCCGAGACATCGCGGAGGAATTCAAAGCAGTCCTTGAGGGCCTGGCCCTGGAATTTGACTTCCGGCAGCGTCAGGTTGAGGGCGCTTTTGGCCATGGCCTGTTGCTGTTGGACGGGGCCGGCGAAGGCGTAAGACGACAAGCCCAGCGCGGCGGCAGCCGCCAGTTTCACCAAGGGACGACGCATGAGGTACCTCCATGGTGTGTCTACGGGACGTGAATGTTAACCGACGCCGGATCGCGCGATCCAGTCAATTTGATGCCGGGGCAGACAAAGCAGCCCGCCGGGCCAGGGGCCGACGGGCGCAGATGTTTGTTACCGGGATGACACGGCTGACCTGAAAAAGTTAGTGCTGTGAGCGATATTTGGACTCCGGGCTGCCGTAAGCTCTGTCAGATGCACGAGCTACATAACGCCCCTCAAGACCCCAACGGGAGGTTCAAATGCTAAAGCGAAACCTGTGGAACCGATCATGAGCTCCGCTTCGTGGGCGCTGCGGGGAAATATGCGCCTGCTGGTGTCCGGCCCACGGAGAACATCACGCCGTCACTCGCGTTCGCGGTTCTCATAATCAGGATCGAGGCTGTCGCCAGAAGCAAATCGGCGCAGGATTTCGGCAGAAGGGTAGCTGGATAGCGACGCAATGCCGTCAGCCAATTCTACGGGATACAGCCCACCCCCATATTTGCGGCTTATCAGCCCCGGAAGCGATGCCAGGATACGCGGCAACCCAATCAGGTCTCCCGCTGATGGGAATGATGCGTCCGAATGGTACGCGCCCGTCGGTACGCTCAGCACCAAGTCGGTGCTCGGCTCGAGCTTGACGTACACTTTCTCGCCCCAGTTCGTCTTGAACCCGTACGGGTTCGCTAAGTTCGGCGCCCGCTGGACCTCCCGGCGGACGTAGTCGTGGGACAGGACGTGATACGTGGGTTGCTCGCCCGCAGCGTGTGGTGGGGCATGCCGCGCGATCGCGGCAAGATGATCGAAGAACGCTCCACTCTTCTCCTGCCCGATGATGTGGACGGGTCGACCGACCTGTTTCGCGTGCTGTAGAAACTCCCGAATCGGGTCGACGAGCTTGGAATACTGGCCGCGGAGCGTCAGCGGCCCGTCCTTGATGAACAAAGCGTTGGTGACAAACTGTGGATCCGTGTGCTGCCAAGACAGCCGCACGGCTGTCAGAATCATGAGGTGCTCCATAATGGCCATGTAGGCCGACGCGATAGACGCGGGCGCCTGATCCTCGCCCATTTCCATGTGGAGCCCGAAGACGTCTGTCAGGAAGACCGGCCGGCGGCAAACGGGACAGCCGCCCCCGTCAACACTCGGAGGCAACCCGGGAACGTCATGAGGCTCGCCGTCCACGCCGGTAAGATGAGGACATTGAAACGCAGGCGATGCGGTCGGGTGGCCCGACCACTCGCGATAGCAGAGCCATTTGAGAGTCGCATGGAAGGCGCCGTGCTGGTCGCGGAGAATCGACTCGTGGGCAATATGGCGCACAGCGTCATAATTGCTCCCAAGGGTCGTGCCGATGTTTCGCAGTGGAAACGCCGTCGCGTGCTGCACACCGCACGTGCGCATGATGTCCTGCAACAGGATCGGGTGCGGGTGCTGTGGGTCGATCCGGCCTAGTCTTGCGCGGTCGATCGTGAGGAGCGCCGCCTTCACGAAGGCCACCTCCCGCGGCGGACTGTCCTGCGAGGTGACAGGCACGAAAGAACCGTCGGCAGCCCACACGACATTTAGCGGTTCGGTCGCGGTGGGATCGAAGGATCGCCAAGGAGTCGAGTCCACGGCATTGGCAACTCCCGGCGCTCGCTCGAACTGCTGTACGAGGTCGCGCACCCACTGGCTGTTCACCACGTCGAGGTGCCCGATTTTCGAAGCTGGCTGGCGAGACCCGCCGCCCGCACCTTTGGAATATCCCATATCTCACGTCCTCTGCGGTCGGGGCACCGGACCGGCCGTCTGCGGTGCCGGCGCAGCGGCCCGGGCCTCAAATCGGTGGGCTTGTACGGGGACCACGAAGCGGTGGGCCTGCGTGAGCATTCGCATGTAGCCAGGCGTGCGCGCCCGCAAGATGTCGGCCTCGATTCCGGCAAAGGCCCCTTGGGATCGCGTCAGCGACCTCGCCTCATCTTCGCTCGAAAGGTGTCCCACGAAGAAGTTCTCCGTCTGTGCCAGTAGGTCCCGGTTGATGGTGGACGGGGA
>DATBFY010000551.1:0-14673 GCA_036558265.1 Tepidisphaeraceae bacterium
AGAACATCTGGCCATCGGGCAGGACGAGGAAATCCGGACCATGCGCGGGTCGGCCGCCGTCGTGCCAGTCCCACTTGTCATAGGGCGGTTTGCTGTGGCCGATCCAGCCATCCCGATCCTTGCCCTCGCCGCGGACGAGGACGACCATCGTGTCATCGGCGAGGAAGCGGATGGTGGCTTCGCTGGCACTGATGGGGGCGGCGGGGTTGACGAGCAGCTCGTACTTGACGCCGTCGGCGGTTTTCCAGAGGGTCAGGACGGTGCGTCTTTCTTCTTTTGCCGCGGAGTAGACGGCCCCATAACCGGTGCCCTTGTGCCAGGTGACCCGCCAGAGCCAGTGGGCGTCGCCGATGCCTTCGACCGGTTGCGGAGCCGACCAGGTGACCCCGTCCTTCGAAAAGCTGACGCGCGAGTGGGCCGACTGGTAGGCGCGGTTGGGCGTGGGCTCGTGCCCGGCGTAGAACGATCCGCCCATGACGATCATGAGCCGGCCATCGGAGGCGAGACAGATCTTGGGATCGCGCAGGTCAACGCCCTGTTCGGCGATGAGGGCGGCGGATTCCCACTTCTGGCCGTCGGTGCTGCGGATGACGCGGATCTTTCCATCGTTGCCGGGAATGTGGGCGCTGCCCTCGCGGAAGACGCAGAGCCATGAGCCGTCGTGACGAATCAGGCCGGTGAAGGCGCTGTGCGGGGCGGCGTCCCAGATCTTGCGCGATTCGATCAGCTCCGCCGGCCTGGGCCCATCGGCGGCGAGCGCGGCCGCGCTTACAAGGAGCAGGCATCCCAGCAGCGCCCTGGCAGGAATCGACTGGCTCATTCGGCGCGGATCATACCGCGGCGTGAACGGTCAGGCGAGGATGCCCTTGACGACGTTGCCGTAGACCTCGGTGAGGCGGAAGTCGCGGCCGGCGTAGCGGTAGGTCAGGCGCTCGTGGTCGAGGCCCAAAAGGTGCAGGATCGTGGCGTGGAGGTCGTGGACGTGGACCTTGTCCTGCTCGGCGCGGGCGCCGATCTCGTCGGTGGCGCCGAAGCGGAGGCCGCCTTTGACGCCGCCGCCGGCCATCCACATGGTGTAGCCGCGGTTGTTGTGGTCGCGGCCGTCACGGTTCTGGGCGGTGGGGGTACGGCCGAACTCGCCGCCCCAGATGACCAGCGTGTCGTCCAGCATCCTGCGGCGCTTCAGGTCGGCGAGGAGGCCGGCGATCGGCTTGTCGACCGCCTTGGCGTTGGCGGCGTGGCGCGCGTGCAATGCCGTGTGTTGGTCCCAGCCGGTGTAGGCGATCTCGATGAAGCGCACGCCCGCCTCGGCGAAGCGGCGGGCCATCAGGCACTGTCGGCCGAACGTCTCGGTCTCGTCGTCGCCGATGCCGTACATCTCCAGCGTCTGTTTGGATTCCTTCGACAGGTCCATCACGTCGGGAACAGTGGACTGCATGCGAAAACCCAGCTCGAACGATTCGATGATGCCTTCGATCTGCGGGTTCTCGCCGCCGCTGCGGCGGAGCATCTCGCGATTCATCGACTGGACCAGGTCGATCTGCCTGCGCTGGAGGCTGGCGGCGACGGCGGGCGCGATGTTCGGCAGACCCTCGCGCGCATTGCCGGAAATCGGCGTGCCCTCAAAGGCGGCGGGGAGGAAACTGGCGCCGTAGTTCTGCGCGCCGCCGACGGCCGCGGGCGGGTTGATCGTGATGAAGCCGGGGAGGTTCTGGTTCTCCGTGCCCAGGCCATAAACGACCCACGAGCCCATGCTCGGGCGGACGAACCGCGCGCTGCCGGTGTGCAACTGGATCGTCGCCTGCGGGTGGGCGGGGTTGTCGATGAACATCGAGTTGACCAGGCACAGATCGTCGGCGTGCTGGGCGACGCTGGGGAAGAGGTCCGAGATCCACAGGCCGCTCTTGCCGTACTGTTTGAACTTCCACTGCGGTGCGAGGATGGTGCGGCCGCCGACGTTCTTGCCGTCGCTGCTGACCAGCTCCGGCTTGTAATCGAACGTATCGACGTGCGAGGGGGCGCCTTGCATGAAGAGGAAGATCACGCGCTTGGCCTTGGCGGCGAAGTGCGGGGCCCTGGGCTTGAGGGGGCTCTCGTAGTGGTGCGATTCGCCTTGCGAAGCCTGCTCGGCGGCGTAGGCGCGCGTCAGCAGGTCGGCAAAGGCGAGATAGCCGAACCCGCAGGCGGCGGATTGCAGCATCGATCGGCGGGAGAAGGGATTACTCATATTCGTTCTCGTCTCAGGTGGCATGGGCGGCTTGCCCATGATTCAACACACGGGCGGGCCGACCGTGCCACACTAATTCAAATACCGGAACTCCGCGGAGGCCATCAGCGCCTGGCAGAAGCTGGCGAAGGCTTCGAGGCGCGGGGTGTCGTCGCGCCGCCCTCGAGGCTTGGCCGTGGCGGCGGCCGGGTCGCGGAAATAGGCCCCGACGTAGGCCATCGCGCGTTCGCGCTCAGCGCCGGACGCCGGCCGGCCCAGCGTCAGCTTGTACGCCAGGTCGATCCGCCCGGCGTCGGCGCGGATGGGGCTGTTCGCCACGCGTGCCGCCAGCGCCGTCGCCTGCTTCGTGACGAACGCATTGTTGAGCATGAAGAGCGCCTGCGGCGCGACGGTCGTCACGTCGCGCTGGCCGCTGACCTGGTTCGGGTCCGCAAAGTCAAACGCTTCGAGCACCTCGGGCACGGCGTTTCGGAAGATCGGCAGGTAGACGCTGCGGTAGTTCATGTTGGACAGGATCTCGCCCGGGTTGATACGGGCGACGCGCACTTCGATGGGCGGCAAGTCGAGCGCGGGCGAGCCGATCGGCGAGCGGGTGTCGAGCCTGCCGGAAGCGGCGAGCATCGCGTCGCGGATGGCCTCGGCCTCGAGCCGCCGCTGGTTCATCCGCCAGAGCAGGTGGTTGTCGGGATCGACATTGTATTTGGCGCGGTCGAACGTGGCCGCCTGCTGGTAGGTGTTGGAGAGCACGATCGCGCGGATCATGCGCTTGACGCTCCAGCCGTCCTTCATGAATTGGGTCGCCAGGTGATCCAGAAGCTGTGGGTGCGTCGGCTTGTCACCGGTCGTGCCGAAGTTATCGACCGAGCCCACCAGTCCCTTCCCGAAGAGATGCTCCCAGATCCGGTTGACCATGACCCGCGCGGTCAGCGGGTTGTCGGCGCGGGTCAGCCAGACGGCCAGCTCGAGGCGGCCGCTCTCGCCCGTGCTGATCCCCGGCGCGTCTTTCATCGAGGGGATCGAGAGGAACCCGCGCTTGACGTTGTCGCCCGGCTTGTCGAGCTCGCCGCGAACCAGGATGCGGATGTCCGTGGGGCGCGAATCGTCCTGCACCCCCATCGCCAGCGGGCGGGGCGGGGTCGAGGGCTGCGTGTAGGTCTGTCCCAACCGCGCCGCCACGGCCATCTTCCCGAGCGCCCGCCGCGCCTGGGCGCGAACTTCGTCGTCGTCGAGGTCTTTCTTCGACTCGGCGCCGGCCTTGTAGCCGCTCAACTTGATGAAGTGGTCGTCGGAATAGGGATTCTGCCGGTTGGCCATCCGCCGCCGCTCGATGCCCGTGAACTCGTCCGTGCTGGCGAAGATGCCGGCCAGCGAATAGTACTCGGCCGTCGGGATCGGATCGAACTTGTGGTCGTGACAGCGGGCGCAGGCGATCGTCGTCGCCAGGAACGCGCGGCCGACCGTGTCGATCTGCTCGTCCACGGTGTTCATGAGGAACTGGCGCGGGTTTCGCTCGTTGAAGTCGCGCGGGCCGACCGTCAGGAAGCCGGTGGCGACCGCCAGGCGGTCCTTTTCGGCCGGCGTATTGGCGGGCAGCAGGTCGCCGGCGATCTGCTCGCGGACGAACTGGTTGTACGGCTTGTCGCTGTTGAACGCGTCGATCACGTAGTCGCGGTAGCGCCAGGCATAGTAGTAGATGAAGTTGCGGCTCATGCCCGACGACTCGGCGTAGCGCGCGACGTCCAGCCAGTGCCGGCCCCAGCGCTCCCCGAAGCGCGGCGAATCGAGCAGGCGATCGACGACCTTCTCGAACGCCTTGGGCGAATCATCGCGAAGGTAGGCGTCGATCTCCTCGGGCGTGGGCGGCAGGCCGATCAGGTCGAAGCTGACGCGGCGCAGCAAAGACAACTTGTCCGCGCGGGGAGAGGGGTCGAGGTTGTTCTCCTCGAGCTTTGCCAGGACAAAGCGGTCGATGTCGTCCCTGACCCAGGCTTCTTTCTTCACAGCCGGCGGATCGGGATTGGCGATCGGCTGCCACGACCAAAGCTCCTTGCGGAGATGGTCGTAGTTGGCGGCGTAGTTGGGCGTGGCCGACGCCTGCGTCGTCGCGACCGTCGCGCCATTCTGCGGCGCCCCTGTCCACGGCGCCCCCGCCCTCACCCAGGTGACGAAGTCAGCGACCACCTCCGGTGGAAGCTGCTCCTTGGGCGGCATCTGGAGGTCTTTGTCCGTCCACTGGATGGCCTTAATCAGCAGCGATTGCCCCGGCGTGCCCGGCACGACCGCCGGACCGGTCTCGCCCCCCTTGAGCGCCCCGTCCCGATTATCGAGCAGCAGCTTGCCCTTGAGCTTCTTCGCCTCGGCAGAGTGGCACTTGTAGCACTGCTGCGCCAGGACAGGCCGAATCTTCTTCTCGAAGAAATCCAGATCGGCTGCGGACGGCGCCTGGGCAAGCGAGCGCACCCCCACCCCGAGCAGGACCCCAATGCCAACCAACCCCGCGATCACCCGTTTGACGTTTCGCATGTTCACTAAGTAAACGTCGGTCGGATGGAATTGTTTGTATAATGAAGCCCCTGGGCTGTTAGGCATCCGGACGGGGACGTACGCCCTCGATGCTCCGCGGAGCCGCAGGCGATTATGAGTCCTGATGAGACAATCGAACCAGAATACCATGAGGCGTTCGACGCCGCTTGGCTCTTAGAGATCCGCCGACGCTTGGATGACTTGGAGGCTGGCCAGGCTCATACGGTCCCCGCTGACGAGGTGTTCCGTGGACTTGATGAACGGCGAGATCGTCAGCTATCAGGGTAGTTTCTCATCCGACTTTCCCCACCGCCTCCCGCATCTTCGCCACCCCCGTCTTCAGCACCTCCATCGGATCGCGCTTGTAATACTCCTTGTTAAAGAGTTCCAGCGACAGCACGGTCGTCCCCCCGTTGGCGCGCAGTTCCTGGAGGATGCTGGCGATCGGCGCCACGCCGTCGCCGGGGAAGACGCGGTGCTCATCCTTGATCTTCTCGCGGGGCGGGTCGGCCGGGTAATCGTTGAAGTGCATGACCGGCAACGCCTCGCCGTCGAGCACCTTGAACCCCTCAAATCCGCTGCCGCCCTTGTAGAGGTGGTAGACGTCCGTCAGGATGCAGGCCCTGGGATGCTTGGCGGCGACGGCGACGTAGGCGGCATCGGCGAGCGTGCCCAGTGTCTTGCTGTGCCCCCACACTTCCAGCATCGGGATCACGCCCACCTGCTCGCCGATCTCCAGGATCTCGCGGTAGCGCTCCGCCGCCATCTTCAGGTCGTAGTTCGCAAGCTGCGTCGCGCCCATCGGCGGAGCCGCGATGTGTGTTGAGCCGATCTGCGCGACCAACTCCATGTCCCGCTTCATGGCCTCCAGCGCCCTCTTATGAGCCGCTACGTCCCCCATGAGCCAGGGGGCGAAGCCGATCGCGTCCACGACCGCGATGCCGTTGTCTTCGAAGCGTTTGCGCAGGTCTTTTAGGTCGCCGCCGGCCTTCTGATAAGCCTCGATCTCCCTCACCCAGGGCTCCATCGCGGTGAAGCCGGCCTTGGCAGCCATTTCGATTTCCTGCGGGAGGGGGATGGCGGCCTCCTGCCCGCGGATCGTCGAGGTGTTGAGCGAGAGGACGAAGGTCCCCTGCTGCTTCTGAGGGGGCGCCGCGGCGTGCGCGCGGCGGCCGACCGTCGTGATCGACACCGCCGCCGCGGTGCCCGCCGCCTTCTTCAACACCCCACGCCGCGAGACCTTCCGGTGGTTCGACGATCGATGTGCCATGGGGGCGGAGTATAGCGTGGACGGCAGTTCGTCCGCCAACCGACTTCGCGTTCGCTGACTCTCCGAATAAACGTCATAAACCCCACCCGCGCGACACCCCCCACCCCTACGCGCGACATAAACCGTACCGCGGCGGGTAAAGCGTTTGACTGGCGTCGGTTTTTTCCCGGGCCACTCCCAAGGCGTCCTCTGGCACGCCCGATCTCTCCCTCTGTCAGCCACCATTCGCGGGAGAGTCAGTCATGCGGGATCTGTGTGTTCGACTCGCGTCCGTTGTCTGCCTCGGGGTGCTATCGTTTGCCGCCGGCGCGTCGCCCAGGATCGCCCTGAACGTGGACGGGCAGTCCAACTATTCGTACCTGGCGCCCTGGGCCAACATCGCCGGGCAGCTCGACGCGAACAACGCCACCTACTGGACCGGCTACATCGACGGGGACTACAAGGTTTCCTGGACGGGCAGCGGCACGCCCACCTTCACCGGCGGGCGATCCACCTTTCAGGTCACCGGCGCCAATCAGGGCATCCTGCACCTGGCACACAACAACCCCGGTCCCAACGGCGGGGGGTACTTCACGGTCGGTACCACCAACGTCGCCAACCTTCAGATTCTTGCGCCCGACGCCGTCCCCGGCACCCCGTTTCGTAAACCCTTTCTGGACAAGGTGAACCAACTCGTCCACGGTAGCGTCATCCGCTACATGGACTGGATGCAGACGGTCGGCTCGCCCGTGGTCAACTGGTCGGACCGCAACACGAGCATGTACCAGACCAGCCCGGCGGGGGTGAACTACGACAATATTGTCGCGCTGTCCAACTACACGCACGCCGACGCCTGGATCAACATCCCGGCGGAGGCCAGCGACGATTACGTGCGCCAGCTCGCCCGGTTCCTCAAGACAAACCTCAACCCCACGCTCAACGTCTACATCGAGTACTCCAACGAGCTGTGGAACGGCGGCGACGGTCGCCAGGGCACGTGGAACCTGCAGCAGGCGCGTAGCGATCCGCAGTTCAACAGCAGGGCCGACGACACCGGGAAGATGGCGCTCCGCGCCGCCGAGCGACTTCGCCAGTCGGTCGAGATCTTCAAGCAGGAATTCGGCAGCTCCTCACGGCTGCGGCCGGAGATCGGGGGGTTCATCGCCAACAGCTACTGGGCGCAGTGGCAGGTCGATTGGCTCAAGTCGAAGGGCGTGAACCTGAAGGCGGACAATTACCACGTGGCGATCGCGCCGTACGTGCCCGGCTCGCCGGGGGACCTGGGCGAGAATCCCGGCGACAGCAAGGACGCGATCATCCAGAAGCTGATGGCGTTCATGAACGGGCCGATCAAGACCTGGATCCAGCAGAACAAGGCGATGGCCGACGCCGCCGGCCTCAAGCTGGACAGCTACGAGGCGGACATCGGCTCGTTCTACGGGCAGACGAACCTGCAGACGCACCTTGATCTGCAGAACGACCCGCGGCTGGGCGATTTGGAGAAACAACTGATCCAGATGTGGGACACGGAGTCGGGCGGGGGGTTGTACAACACGTTTGGGCTGGTCTCGCCGTACAGCGAGTGGGGACAGTGGGGTCTCTTGAACGACGTGAACGCGGCGCACAGCGTGAAGTGGGATGCGGTTGCGAGCTTGGTCGGGCCGCTGGGGAGCGCGCTGATCACTCAGCAGCCGTTTACGCCCGAGCCGTCGGGGGTGGGGGTGACGGGGATCGTGGCGATGGCGAGCCTTTGGCGGCGATGGCGGCGTCAAGGCGTGTGCTCGAATTGAGATCCGACTATAATGAGTCGCGCATGACCACGACTCAGGAGATCCTCGCGGCCGCAATGGCATTGCCGCGTGAAGCGCGTGCCCAGTTGGCCGAGCAACTCCTCGACAGTCTCGACCTACAGCGGGCTGAGATCGATGCCGCTTGGGAAACGGAAATCGAGGCGCGGATCAGCGAGATCGAGACGGGGCGGGCGCAACTCATTCCGCATGACCAGGCCGTCGCTGGTGTGCGCGAGCGGCTTGCGTGAAGTCTCGAGTGATCGCGGAATCACGACTCTTCCGCCCATTTCTGATAGCATCGCCTTCGTGCCGCGACCGTCCCGCCGATCAAGCCAAACCGCCGCCCGCGCCAAGTCTCACGCCCCCACCGCCGACGACCTGATGTGCGCGCTGATGGGGACTGCGAAGATGATCCGGCGGTTCGCGGAGGCGCGGATGTCGCAGCGTGGGCTGCCGGCGACGTTGTCGGGGCCGCGGATGGGGGTGCTGTTTCACGTGCGCAAGTCGGGCGGGCTGCGGATGGGGGATCTGGCGGCGCGGCTGGACGTTGCGCCGCGGACGGTGACGGACCTGGTGGATGGGCTCGAGCGGGATGGATTACTAGTTCGAAAACCGGACCGGGCGGATCGGCGGGCGACGCGGTTGGAGCTGACGGCCGCCGCCCAGGCGGACTTCGATCGCTTTCAGGGCGTGCGGGGCAGCTTCATCGAAGAGATCTTCTCGCCGTTGAATGCCGCGGATAGGCGCCGCCTTGCGGACCTCCTGTCGCGCCTCGCGCAGGGCCCGATCCGCCAGACCGGCGCGGCGCACGACGAGGGCATCCCGGGCGCGCCCGACGATCGCTGCCGCTAACCACCGAACCGCCGGCGCGCGCGGCGCTTTGCCGCCATCAATCCGGCGACGCCGTCCTCTTCCCCGGATGGGCCGGGCGTCGCCTGCGGTTTCGCCGCCTGCGAATCCATAGGCACTACGGGGAACTGCGCTGCGGGCGTACGCTTACCGATTGCCTCCTCGCGCGCCTTGGCCACTTCCCCGCGAACGTGTTTGAGCGCTGTCAGCGTCGGTCGCGCATCCGCCTGCCGGACCGTCGTGAACGAGCGCATCCACGCGCTCGCCGCGAGTGCCGCCCGCGACAGATCCTGTCGCCCCCACGCCAGCCGCCGGGCGGCCACATCGACCAGCAGGAGCACGATCAGTGCCGCGACCAGGCGGTCCCAGATCGGCTGGGCGAGTTCCTCGGGCGAAAGTCCCTCGCGGTCGAAGAGGCGCGCGCCATCGATGTCCCAGGGCCGCAGCATCCGTCCACGCGTGCGATTCACCACGCGCAGCATCGCCGCGTTGTCGCTGGACAGGGCGCGCAGCTCGGAGGACTCTTCGACGGTCAGCCCTGCCGAGAGCGTGCCAGACTCGCCGTCCGGTGAGCGGTAACGCAACAGGCCGACGTAATTGCCCGCCTCGCCCGCCTCGACTTCGCCCGCGTAGACGCCCGGGCCGGTCTGGGCGAGATGCGCGTCGCGCGTCTTGCCGTCGGGGCCGATCATTTGGCCGGCGATGCTGAGGAAATTCTTCTGGGTGCCCGTCCGGTCGGCTGCGAGTACCGTGATCTTGGCCCGGCCATTTCCCAGCGATCGCGCGACGACTTCGAAGTCCGGATTTGCGGGCGGCCGGCTCGCCCAGCGGATCGTCTGGCTCCAGAATTTTTCGAACATGTCCGATCCGACCCACGCGGCGGCCCAGACCGCCTGCGCATCGGACGTGAACGCCACGGCCCGGCCGAGGCCGGCCTGCCAGTGGGCCAGCACCGGATCGCCATCGGGCGAGACCAGCGCCACGCGCACGTTCGGGTTGGGCTTGGGCGTCGTCAGCACCAGGCCGCCCAACAGTGGGAAGGACGTGAACCCTGTCAGGAGAGGCGAGTCCGGCGAGCGCACGCCGGGCGTGAACCGCCGCTCCTGGATCAAGGTCCGCCGGACGGATCGTGCCTCACGGATGAAAACCTGGGGCAAGGTGTTCGGATCGGCGACGCCGTAGTAGCGCCCGCCGCCCGAGCGGGCGAGCATCCCGAGCAGTTGCGGGTTGACGTCGTCGCCGATGCCGATGGTCGAAAGGGTCGCGCCGGCCTTCTTCAGGCGCGCGACCAGCGCGTCGTAGTCGCCGCCGGTGCTCTGGCCGTCGGTCATCAAGAGGACGTGCTTGACGGCGGCCTTTTCGGGCCCGGTTTGTTCGACGGCGTCGCACGCCGCTGCCAGCCCCGCCGCGATCATCGTGCCGCCGCCGGGGCCGATGCCGCGGATCATCTGCTCGATCTGATCGGGGTGCGCGTTGGGTTGCACGGGCACGACCCAGCTCGCGTTGGAATCGAACGCGACGACGCCTACAAGATCGTCCCGCGCCAGCGCCCGCAGCGCGAGGATGGCCGACTGGTTGGCGATCTCCTGCTTGGTTCGCGCGGTGCCGCGGACGACTTCGCCCATGGAGCCCGAATGATCCAGGACCAGGACGAGCAGGCTCGCCGGCAGCACGCGTCGGGAGGGCACCGAGCAATCGACCGGCAGGACCTTTTCGAGGTCCGAGCCGATCCATCCGCCGGCGCCAAAGCCCTCTGCCCCGCCGATCATCACCAAGCCGCCGCCCAGGTCGTGTACGTAGGTCGCGAGGAATCGCTGTTGGTCTTCGTCCAGTCCGCCGATCCCGCGCGGGACGTTGGCCAGGACGACGGCGTCGTACCCTTGCAACTCGGCCAGCGAATGCGGAAAGTCGTCGATGTCAATGCGATCGACCGCGAAGCCTTGCCCGTCGGCCGCGCCCAGCGCTTTGGCGAGGGCCTCGCCACCGCGGTCGGGCACGTGATCGACGTAGAGCACCCGCGCGCGCCCGCGGACGAAGGTGAAGGCGCGGGCCGAGTTGTTCGCGAGAAGCGTATCGGCGTCTCCGTCGGCCTCGAAGATCGCCTCGAAATCGCGCACGCCGGATGCGGAGGGGGCGATCTCGACGTTCAGGACATTCAAGCCGGGTGAGAGCGTGACTGCGCGCGTGCTCTGCAGTCCCGGTGTTCGCAGGTCCATGTCCAGTGGCCGGCCGCGGTCGCGGACGGCGAGCTTGCCGGTCACCGGGGTGGCGTTGGTGGAGCGGATGACCGCGCGAAGCGAGTACGCCTCGCCCTCGCGTTTTTGCGCCGGCGCGTCGAGGCGCTCGACGATGACCTCGCGCTGGGCCTGGTATTCGAGCGGCATGACGTCGATCGGGACGTGCTGTGCCGCCGCTGATGCGACCGCGGCGTCGAGGTCGCCGGTGGTCTGGTTGCCGTCCCAGAGGAGGACGATGCGGTGCATGGCGTCGCCGGACAGGCTCGAGAGGGCGAGTCGGATGGCGGATGCGACGTCGGTTCCGTCGCGCCGGGCGGCCTCCACGATGGCGGCGCCGCCGCGAGCATAGTGGGAGGTCGGCAGGGATTCGATCATCGCGTCGCGCGCGAAGCGGATCACACCGATGCGGTCGTTGGCCGGTTTGCGCTCCGGCGCGGCGGCGTCCTTGAGCCACTCATTGACGGATGCGTCGAGCGAGGCGGCCGGAAGGCCGCGCACCTGATCGGTCGAGGCGCTGGTGTCGCGGACGACGATCAGTTCCAGGTCTTCGAGGTGGCGCGTCCATCGCGCGCCCGCGAGGATCAGGACGAGGAGTGCAAGCACAGCAAGTCGCAGTGAGATCGTGACCCATTTTCGCGCGGGCCCCTGCCCTGTGAGGGACCGCACGCCCAGCCAGATCGTGGGCACCGCCAAAAGCAAGAAAAGCGCCAACGCGCTCCAGCCGCTCAGGTAATCCAGCTTCAGCGGCCAGTGCGACGCGGCGGCAATTATGTATGGCCCGTGCGCTGTCATCGAATTCCGTCGGGCAGATCGTAGTCGGTTTGGCGCACCCGGTTCAAGACGGAAGCGCAGACCGCAAGTTGCTTTTGCAGTGGAACGCGGCAGCCGGTATACTCGGGCTCATTCATCAAAGGCGCCGCATGACCCCGCCACTGCGTTCGATCGATCAGATTCTCGACGAACTCCAGACGCGCGACGACTGCACGTTCCGGCCGGCGACGCGTCTGCCGCCGTTACCCGACGGCTTGCGGCTCCCCGAGGACCTGCGCGCGTTCTATACGCGGTTCGGCGAGGCGCGGCTGTTCGGCGATCGATCCGACCCGTGCTACCACATCCTCCCGCCCGACGAGTTCGAGCAGATCGGCGCGGCCATCTACGGGCAGCCCACGTCAGAGCCGCTGCAAAAGTCGTGGTATGCGCTGGCGCACGTTCAGGACGGCAATTACATCGCGATCGACTGTGCGCCGTCGCGCCTGGGCTACTGCTACGATGCCTTTCACGAAACGATCGACGCTCTGGACTACTGCAAGATCATCGCCCGGTCTTTCACGGAGCTGACGAACATCGCGGCGGCGAATGGCGACAAGGCGTGGTGGCTGGAAGACGACGTGGGATACGGGTACGCCGACCAGCTCGCCGGACCATCGCCTGGATAACCTTACTGTCATCAGATGGATGAGGCCGCACACATCCCGACGCGCTACGGCTTTCACACCGTGGACGGTTTCATTGACTACTTCGCGCACGTCACGACCCTGGGTCCGGATGACCTGGAGCCGGAGGAGTTCGTCCCATCCGAGCTGCAGTGGACCCTCGACGACGTATTCCGCGGCTTGGAACTCGGCTATCGGCTCGTCGCGCGCGAGCGGGGGGAACTTCCGCTGCTCGCCGACTGTCGGCGCTTGACGGCCGAGGCGCGCGGGTTGTACGAACGGGGGAAGTACGACGAAGGCCTGGACGTGCTCGTGGTGGCGCAGCGGCTCATCGAAAGGCTGTTGTCAGGCTAAGCGATTCGACCGGCCTACTTGACCTTCTCCAACTCCTTCGCCGTCCACTGGCTCGCCCGGCCCTTGGTCTGCGCCCGCACCGCCTTGACCTGCTCGGCTGAGACCGGGTCGGCGTGGTGATCCCACTCCCGCCGGACATAGGTCAGCAGCGACGCGATCATCTCGTCGTCGAACACCAACTCCAGGCCCGGCATTTCCAGGTCGAACTTGTCACCGTTCACGCTCACCGGGCCCTTGAGGCCCTGCAGGACGATCCGCACCATGCGATCGTGCGGGCCCTCGACCCATTCGGAATCCGCGAGCGGCGGCGCCAGGCCCTCCTGCCCGAGGCCGTTGGGCTGATGGCACGCCGCGCAGGTCTGAGAGTAGAGCAGCTTGCCTTTCTCGAAGAGCGCCTGCTGCTGGGTGTTGAGGGGCGTGATCTTGATCTCCTTGTAGCCGGGCTTGCCGGGCCAGATCAGGACCGACGCGACGCGCGATGCGCCCGTGGCGACCCGCTTGTCGCGGCTCTTCTCGAGCGCCGCCAGCACGGCCGGCTCGGCGTCGAGCTGGATGCGCTTCCTGATCTTCTTGTTCGGGTCGCCGGCCAGGCCGTCGAGCAGCGCGGCCTGCTTCCACGACGCGTCGGCCGACATCCCCGCGACCAGCGAGAACAGATGGTTCACCCGCGTGGGCCTGGCCTCGTTGGCGACGCACATTGCCAGCGCCTGAAGCAGGCGGTCCTGTTCCGGGGTGCGGGCAGTCAGGTCCTTGTCGGCCAGGAACTGCTCGATGAACTCCAGCTCGCGCCCGCGCACGCCGCAGATGGCGGCGTCGCGGATGTAGGACTGGGCGATGTTCCGCTTGACGATCTTCGCGGTCGCGTCCATGGCCTCGGACTTGTTGATGCCCGCAACCGTGCAGGCGAGCTGCAACTGCACCTGCGGCGCGGCGTCGTCCACAAGCTCCAGGATCGCGTCGAAGAGCTCGCCGTTGTTGTCCTTGGCGTCGGCGGGCAGGAGGCCCTCGGCCACGCGGATGGCGGTCGCGCGGACGTGCGGGTCGGGGTCCTTGAGGGCGTCTTCCACGGTGTCGGCGTTGAGCTTGTTCATCCCCTGCAAGGCCCACAGCGCGTGCACCTTCGCCACCGGCGATTTCGCCTGGCTGACCAGCTTCAGGAGCAGCGGCACGGACGCCGGATCGGCGCGCTCGACCAGCAGGCGCTGGGCGGTATCCCGCCACCAGCCGTTGGCATGGTTCAGCGTATCGACGAGCTGCGCGGCGGTGGCCTTCGACAACTGCGGTCGCGCCTTTGCGACGGCCCCGTCCGGCACAACCCGCCAGATGCGTCCCTTCTGGTTGTCCTTGTCAAGCTTGCGCTCGAGGATCTGCTTGATCAGGTAAGGCGTCTCGTAGGTCTTGTGCTGCAGGATGCCGTGGTAGATGTCCACGACGTAAAGCGCCCCGTCGGGCCCGTTAAACAGGTTCACCGGGCGGAATCGCTCGTCGGTGGAGGTCAAAAACTCCGTCTTCTGATACGGGTTCTTCGATGACGGGACCAGCCCCTTCTCGGTGATGACCTTGCGCATGACGCAGTTGCCGGACGGTTCGCAGACGAAGACGTTCTCGCGGAACTCGGACGCAAAGAGGTCGCCGCGATAAACGACCGGGCCGCACGCGGCGGTCACGGTCGCAAGCGTGCCATCCGCCCGGAGCTGGCCGTCCTTGTAGCCGCGGTTGACGCCGTAGTTCACGCGGCCCGGCCACACGGTCTGGTCGCGCCCGCCGGGCTGAACGTCCACACCCGTGGGCCTGGAAAGGTTCGGGTTGCGCGAGAGGTACTCCGACGGCGTCACGTCCATCCGCAGCACGTCCGAATTGGAGTTGTAGTACAGCCGTCCCCAGTCGTCCTGCGAGATCCCCCACTGCCCGCGGAAATAGGTCGACCCCTCCATCCACTTCCCATCCTTGAACCGAAAACGCTTGGCGGACTTGGCGTTGTAGATCCAGTTGTCCATCGCCAGCATCAGGC
>DATBFY010000552.1:0-10428 GCA_036558265.1 Tepidisphaeraceae bacterium
GACATCTCGATCATGCCCGAGGGCCTCGAACTGGGCCTCTCGCGCCAGGAATTCGCGGACCTGATCGACTATCTCGCGAGCCTGAAGCTGCCCAACTCGGCCGCCGCGATGGGGCGCGGCATGCCGGCGACGATCGCGGAATTGGCCAAGCCCGTCTCATTTCGACCGTTCAGCCACAGCCGGTTCGAACATCCGGTCTGGTTCGGCCCCGTGCCGGGCCTCGCGGACACCTTTGCCGTCGAAGAGCACGAGTCGGGGAAGATCTGGTTCCTCAAGCCCGGCGAACAGGCCGATTCCAGGACACTCTTCCTCGAGACCGGGCACTTTCTCCCCGGCACGCGCGGCTTGGTCGGCCTGGTCTTCCACCCCGACTTCGCCGCCAACGGCCGATACTTCTACGTCAAGCACCTGGTGACCGACGGTCACTTTCGCGCCGTGCTCTACGAAGGCCAGGCCGATGCAGCGCGGACCCGCGATTCCGGCCGCCCGCCGTCCATCGTCCTGCGCATTGATATGTCCAGCAACGTCCACTTCGGCGCCGGCCTCCAGTTCGGCCCCGATGGCTATCTCTACGTCGGCGTCGGCGACACCGGCCCGCAGGGCGACCCGCACGGCAACGCCCAGAACATGACTCTTCTGAAGGGCAAGCTGCTGCGCCTCGACGTGGATCACGTCGCCCCAGGCAAGCCCTATTCGGTCCCGGCCGACAATCCCTTCGCCGGCAATAACGACACCAGCGCCGTGCGCCCCGAAATCTGGGCCTCGGGGCTGCGCATGGCCTGGCGATTCAGTTTCGACCCGCTCACCGGCGATCTCTGGGAGGGCGACGTCGGCCAGGACCTGATCGAGGAAGTGAACCTCATCCGGCGCGGCGGCAACTACGGCTGGAACGTGTTCGAAGGGTTCGCGCCCTATTCGAACAAGTACCGCCGACAGGGGGAGACGTACCTCCCGCCGGTCTTCGCCTACTCGCGAAAGTTCGGCGCCTCGGTCACCGGCGGGTTCGTCTATCGCGCCAAGCGAGATTCCTCCTTCTACGGCGTATACATCTTCGGCGACTACCAGTCGTCGCGGATCTTCGGCCTGACGCAGGAGCGCGGCGTCCTCAAGACCCTGCGCCAGATCGGACGCTCGCCCGAGCACGCCGTCTCGATCGGACGGGACAATCAGGGCGAACTCTACGTCGTGGGCTACGAGGGAACGATCTACCGCCTCGATCTGGACGGCGCGACCTTTGAATGACCGGACGCAAGCGTCTTCACATCAGCGGATCGCGCCGCGCAGGCTCTGTACCGACACCGGCCGCGCGTTCTGAATGAGTGCGCGGGCCTCATCCACCTTGCCCCAGACGTTGCACATCATGGCGCCGCGCAGGCGGTCGCCGTCGAGATAGTAGACGACGCCCGTCTTGTTCTCCTCCTGCCAATCCGCGAAGGTCGTCAGGCGGCTGTCGATGTCGCCGACCGCTTCGTAGCCGAACTCGAAGAGGTCGGAGAAGAAGAACGGCAGGTAGGTGAACGGCTCGGGTGTCCCCGCCATGTTGCGGCCGGCGTGTTTGCCCCCGCTGACCGCGTTGTCCCAGTGCTCGAGCCGCCGCGGGCCGAAACCGGCGGCCTCGGGGAAGAGCGCGATGTCACCGGCCGCGAAGATGTCCGGCGCTGACGTCTGCAGAAATTCATTGACGATCACCCCATTGCCCACCGCAAGTCCGGCGGACCGCGCGAGCGATACGTTGGGCGTGATGCCGATGCCGGCGACGATCAGATCCGTGCGAACCTCCCGGCCGGCGCGCGTGCGCGTCACGTAACCGTCGCCGTCGCGCCGAATCGACGCCGGTTCGTCGCCGGCGAGCACCTCGACGCCCTTGCCGCGATACTGCTCCGTCAGGTAGCGACCAAGGGGTTCCGGGAACACGCGCGACACCAGCCATGCGGAGGGGAAGATCATCGTGACGGCCAGGTTGTTGGCGCGCAGCGACGCGGCCATCTCCGAGCCGATGAACCCGCCGCCGATCACCAGCGCCGTCTTGCCCGCCGCGGCGACGCCGCGCAGCCGACGATAATGCTCGAGCGAGCGGTAGTAGCTGATGCCGTCCAGGTCCCCGCCGGGGATGTTCAGCCGCCGCGGCGTGCCGCCGGTTGCCAGCAGCAGCCGCCCGTAGCCGTAGGCGTTGCCCTGGTGGTCGCGAACGACGTGGGCGGCCGGATCGACTTGCGTCACCTCGGTTCCGAGGCGCACGTCCACCGCTTTCGTCGTGTAAAACGCCTCGTCGTGGAGCGTGATCTCCGCGACCGACTTGCCGCCGGTCCAAAGCTGCTTCGAAAGGGGCGGACGATCGTAAGGCAGGTCCTGCTCGGCGCCGAGGAGGAGGATCGAGCCTTCCGGGTCGCGCTCGCGGATCCCTTCTAACGCGGACGCACCGGCCAACCCCGTTCCGACAATGACATATGAATAGGATTTCGGCATTGCGGCTCGGGTGGCCATCGGTCCGACGGAGGGCGGGCCCGCCCCCAACGCGGCTTTCCATTGCCGTGCCGGGGCGATTTCAGCGCATCGCCCGAATGGCAAACGCCTCCGTCCGTAGAAGCTGGGCCAACCAGCAGTTACGAACGGCGGCGTTGTTGGAACGGAGAGGGGGAGATTCGAACTCCCGGTACCGTTGCCGGTACACCGGTTTTCGAAACCGGCGCATTCAACCGCTCTGCCACCTCTCCGGCGATCGATCGCGGCCTTTGCTGGGTCGCAGATGGTATCGCCGGCGTGGATTGGGGTCAAAGGGTGGTGCCGCGGTTATTGGACCGGCTCAAGGGCGTCCGTCGTACCGTGCGGCACTTCAGCATGGTGCGGGTCGGACCGATGTTGAGGGGGAGGATTTGAACGCTTATGCCGGACGTTTCGCCCAATCTGAATTCGTCGATCCCGTCTCCCAAGCCGCCGGCCACTTCTGCCGCGGATACCAACGCCGATGCCGCATTTGGGCCACAAGAGCCCGTCGCGCCGCGCGGGCCGGACCGGCGGCAGAGCGTCGTGGATCGGCGTACCGGGGCGGATCGACGCCAGACCTCGCGTGAAGAGGCCGCCTACGGTGGGCCGGAGCGGCGCAGCGGGACCGGCGACCGGCGAAGCTCGACCGGGCTCGAACGCCGGCGCGGCCCGGGGCGACGGCGGTCGGACGATCGCAAGGCCGCCGAAGAGGGAGAGATGACCGCCGAGCAGTTCGAGTTCTGCATGGCCATTCAGACCTACAAAAAGGTCAACAAGAAGATGTACCCGACGTGGACCGAAGTGCTCGAAGTGGTGCGACAGCTCGGCTACCGCAAGGTGATGCCGCGCGAGATTCGACTGGAAAACGTACCCGAGCCCAAGATCTTCCCGGCCAGTGAAGAGGCCGCATAGCGCAGGACCGCGGCCGGGATACGAAAAGAGAGACGAGGGCACGGACGGCACGGATGCCGTCCGTTTTCATTGGAACAGGGAAGCATGTCCCGCGGGGCACGTCGCGAGCCGTCAGAGGTTTACCGCCCGATGCGCACGTGGTTCGTGCCCTTCTCGGCCTCCTCGACGGCCACCGCGATGTCCAGGAACCGCCGGATCGTCTCGATGTTGGTCGTTGAATGCAGGGTGAGCGGTCCGGTGACGAACTGCCCGCCACCCGCGAGGGCGATCGGCAGCAGCACCTGGTCGGCCAGATGCTCACCGACGGGCACGTCGCGGTCGAGGTAACGCCTTGCTTCTGTGGCCGCTTCGCGCGCGACGTCCTCCGCGGGCTCGCCCCGCGCGCCGAATGCCGTGAAGACCTCGGTCAGGTGTTCGGCCTCCACCTCGACGGTCACGAGGTTCCCGGGCCCCTGGTCGGGCGGTAGTTCGTCCACCACCAATTGCTCAGGCCGCAATCCCAACAGCCGCCGGACGACGTTCAGTTCCCGCTCGGCGATGTCGCGTGGCAATCCCGCAATGATGGCTCGCGCCTCGGTGCGGCGCACGACGCCGCGCCGCGTCAGCACGATCGGCCTGAGCGGCGCCGGCGTGATCTGTGCCACGGCCCGCCCGCCCCCGCGCGGCGCGAAGCCGGCACGCTCGATCGACAACGCCACCCGCGGCCCCATCCGCGCGAGTAGCGGCAGGAACGTCTTGTCCAGGAACGGGAACGGCGGCGCGCCGAAGTTATGCGTTCCGCCCTCCAGCACCAGCGTGGACGGCCCGGCTGCCAGCATCAGCGCCGGCAGCACGGTCTGGAGGACCAGCATCGTCGAGCCGGCCGACCCGATGTCGAAGCGGTAATCGCCTGGCTTGACGCTCTGGGGCGCGAACATCAGCTCGCGCGAGTCCACCTCGTCGCCCGTGATGGCGGCACAGGCAACCCGCGCCGCCGCCCGCACGGCCGTCAGGTGCTGCCGGCGCAGCCCCGGCTTGGGCCGGTTGCCGCGGACGTTGACCATGCGGAATGGCCGCCCCGTGATCATCGCCAGCGCCAGCGAGGTGCGCAGGATCTGCCCACCCCCTTCGCCTTGCGAGCCGTCGATCACCAGAAGGTCTTCCGCCATGGCCGGGCCGTCCTTGATGCGCTCGTGAGGTTACCGCCCGCCGCGCCGCCGGGGGAACACGCATTCGAGGCGCCGATCTGACGCGCGTCGTCGCGCCAATGTCAGAGGACGCGCGGCACTCACGTTTTTGCTTCGGTCAACGACCCGCCCGCTCGGGGTGCGGACGCCGCCCCCTGTGCAGAGCCTCCGAAAATCTTAAGATGCTTCCCCCTATGGCCAAGAACATCAAGCCCCGCAAGGACGACTACAACCAGTGGTACATCGACGTGATCAAGGCCGCCCAGCTCGCCGACTACTCGCCGGTCAAGGGGTGCATGGTCATCCGCCCGGAGGGCTACGCGATCTGGGAGGCGATCCAGCGTGACCTGGACCGCCGCTTCAAGGAGACCGGTCACGTCAACGCCTATTTCCCGCTCCTGATCCCGACGTCCTTCCTGGCCAAAGAAGCCGAGCACGTCGAGGGGTTCGCCATGGAGTGCGCCGTGGTCACCCACTCGCGCCTCGAGAAGTCCGACAAGCCGGGCGTGCTCAAACCCGCCGCCCCGCTCGAAGAGCCGCTGGTCATCCGCCCCACCAGCGAGACGATGTTCGGCCACATGTATGCCCAGTGGATCCAGAGCTACCGCGATTTGCCCTTGCTGATCAACCAGTGGTGCAACGTGATGCGCTGGGAGATGCGGACGCGCCTCTTCCTGCGAACCGCCGAGTTCCTCTGGCAGGAGGGGCACACCGCCCATGAGACCGCCGAGGAGGCCGAGGCCGAGACCCGCCGAATGCTCGGCGTGTACGCCGACTTCGCCGAGCAGGTCCTGGCGATCCCCGTCGTCAAGGGCAGGAAGACCGACTCGGAAAAGTTCCCCGGGGCGGACGTGACCTACTGCATCGAGGCCCTGATGCAGGACGGCAAGGCGCTACAGGCCGGCACCAGTCACAACCTGGGCCAGAATTTCTCCAAGGCCTTCGACATCAAGTTCCTGGGCCGCGACCAGAAGCAGCAGCACGTCTGGACGACGAGCTGGGGTCTCTCCACGCGGATGATCGGCGCGACGATCATGGCTCACGGGGATGATGAGGGGCTGGTGCTCCCGCCCAAGGTCGCGCCGACCGTCGCGGCAATCGTGCCGATCTTCAAGAGCCCCGAGGAGCGGGCCAAGGTGCGCGCATTCATCGACCGCATCGTGACCGCCCTGGTCGGCCACGACGCCGTCGCCGCCGCTGCCAACCGCGCCAAGGGGGACGACGTCGAGAGCTATTTCTTCGACCGCCTCACCCACCAGCGGATCGCCGTGGACTGGCGCGACACCCGCCCCGGGGACAAGCAGTATTTCTGGGAGCAGCGGGGCGTGCCGTTCCGCCTGGAGGTCGGCCCCCGCGACGTGGACGCCGGCGCGTTCGTGTTCAAGGAGCGCCTGGACCGGGGCAAGTCCACGGTCCAGATCGGCGAAGTCTGTGCCCCATGGCTGCGCGCAAAGCTCGACCAGATGCACGCGGCCTTGTTCGACCGTGCCAAAAAGTTCCGGGATGAGAACACCCGCGACGCCGCCACCTACGACCAGATGAAGGAGATCCTGCAGAAGCAGGGTGGCTTCGTCCGCGCCTGGTTTACTCCCAGCCGCGAGAACGAGACCAGGATCAAGGACCAGACCAAGGCCACCGTCCGCTGCATCCCCTTCGACCAGCCCGGCGGCCGGGGCAAGGACATCTTCACCGGCCAGGAGAGCGACACGCAGGTGCTGTTCGCCGTGGCATATTGACCGGCGACCGGCAGGAGCTACCCCGATCATTCGCCGGTCGGCATGATGGTCACTTTCGGTTTCGCCGCACGGCACGAACCGAAACGCCTACGTTTCCGGTTTGGTCGTTCTCCGCGCGCATCGACGCGCTTTCGTAGCTCACGCCCCCGCCCAAACCGCCGCCGGATCGTCGATGATGCGCCCGAGCTTCGCCAGCGGGGCCATCACGATTGGGGCGAAGACCGGGCCCAAGGCAGCCGACGGGTAGATCGCGCTCACGATGTTGCTGTAGCCGGAGTTGCCCGCGGCGTTCACGCAGTAAACGCGGTAGTAATAGAGCCGCCCGGGGGTGACGGCGGTGTTGCGGTAGAACGTGCTGTTCGCCCCGCCACCCCCCAGGATCGAGAAGGTCCTGCCGTCGGTCGAGCGCTCGATCTTGTAACCGGTCTCGTTGTTCGCGTTGTCGGTCCAGAAGACGTCGATGGCGTTGGCGACGGTGGCGCTGGCGCGGGCGGAAAGGTTGGTCGGAGCGGCCGGGGCACCGGTGCTGCCGCCCGATGACGTGGTGGCGCTGGCGACGTTGGAATAGCCGGAGTTGCCGTCGCCGCCGGTGGCCAGCACGCGGTAATAGTACTTCGTCGAGGCCGCCAGTCCGCCGCTGGTGTACGAGCGGACGTTCGCGCCGACGCTGCCCAGGAAGCCGAAATTGCTGCCATCCGTCGAGCGCTCGATCCGGAAGCCGGTCTCGTTCGACGAGTTGTCCGTCCAGGAGAGATTGATGGAGGAGGAGCCAGCCGCTGAAGCGGCTAGCCCGCTGGGGGCGGCGGGGGGCGTCGGGGTACCGCTCGATCCGGCGACGGTGTCGGCGACGTTGCTGTAGCCGGATTTGTTCCCGGCTGCATCCACGGCATAGGCGCGATACCAGTACCGCCGCCCCGCGGTGAGGCCGGTGTTGCGGTAGAAGGTCGCGTTCGCCCCCGTGCCGCCGACGATGGAGAAGTTGACGCCGTCGGTCGAGCGTTCGATCTTGTAACCGGTCTCGCCGCTCGCGTTGTCGCTCCAGGAGACGTCGATGGCGTTCGCGACGCTGGCGCTGGGCCGCACCGAGAGGTTGGAGGGGGCCGAAAGCGAACCACCCGTCGAGCCGGACGTGGTGGCGCTGGCGACGTTGGAATAGCCGGAATTGCCGGCGCTGCCCGTCGCCTGCACGCGGTAATAATATTTCGTCGAGGCGGAAAGGCCGCCGCTGGCGTAGGTGTGGACGTTCGACCCGACGCTGGCGAGGAAGCTGAAGTTGGTCCCGTCGGTCGAGCGCTCGATGCGGAAGCCCGTCTCGTTCGACGAGTTGTCCGCCCAACTCAGATTGATCGAGGACGAGCCGGCCACCGTAGCCGCCAGCCCGCTGGGGGTGGCGGGGGGCGTCGGCGTGCCGCCGGTGCCCATCACCGCGTCCGCAACGTTGCTGTTGGGTGATCGATTCCCGGCCGCATCCACGGCGTAGACGCGGTACCAGTAGCGACGTCCGGCCGTCAGGCCCGTGTTGCGGTAGAAGGTGGCGTTGATGCCGGCGCCGCCGACGATCGAGAAGTTCACCCCATCCGTCGATCGCTCGATCTTGTAGCCGGTCTCGCTTGTGGCATTGTCGTTCCAGGCGACGTCCATCGCGTTGGCGACACTGGTGCTGGGGCGTACGGTCAGGTTCGTCGGCGCGCCCAGCGGGGTACTGGTGGACGTGCCCCAGGCGTAGTCGATCGTCGCCGCCGACGCCGCGTTGTTCAGCGCCGGCAGCGCGTACATGTCCTCCATCGTCCGCAGCACGTTGTAGTGGTTGATCGGGTCGGAGTACGAGCCGGTCTTGACGTTGGCGCCGTAGAAGATCGTCGGGATGTGGTTGGTCGTGTCGGCCAGGTCCCCCTCGTCGTAGGTGACGATCAGCAGCGAGTTGTGGGTCTTGGCCCAGTTGGCGTAGGCGCTGATGTGCGCGTTCAGCCAACTGTCCGACGCCGCCAGCGTGCCGTCGTGCGAGTCATCGTCGAGGTTGGGCACGACGAAGGAGACCGTCGGCAGCTTCGTGAAATCGGTCGGGAAATCGGTGAACGGGCGGTTGGAGGCCGCCGGGACGTTGGAGAAATCGACCCACGGGTTGTGCTTGCGGGCGTAGCGGCCTGACGTGGCGACGGCGGAGCCGACCGCCGGCAGGCCTTCAGCATAACCGGTGAAGCTCCTGCCGGCGGCGATGAGCTGTGCACCCAGGTTGGCCTTGGCCCCCAGGTTCGCCACGTCGTTGGTGGTCACGCCGTAGTTGCTGCCGGCGAACAGGGCGATGTAATTGGGCTGGCTGGGGCGGAACTCGGCGTGGGCGTTGTTGAAGTACGCGCCGTTGTTGGCCAGCGACGTGATATACGGCGCGGCCGAGTTGCCGATCACCTGCATCGGGGACTTGTTCTCCTCCACGACGACCACGACATGGTCGAAGCGGGGAACCGACAGCAGCGTGCGGGTCTCCAGGGCCTCGATGACCGGGCCGGACGAGGCGGAACGATCCGCGCTGGCGGGGGAACGGTTGGCGAACGACAAACGACCTCCATCGGGTGGGTGAACCGCCGATTGTGTGCTTCAGATTAAGATAAAGTCAACGGGTGCGGCGGAGATTCTCAGGCATTTGTCATGTGCGGATCGCCGCACCGGAGGAGCAACGGCTTCGATGCGTTGTGGTATACTTAACCGAAGCCAAATCGGCTCCGGAGGATGCGTTATTTCACGTCGTGCGTCTTGGGCTTTCCGGGCCGTCGATTTTTCGAGTCCGTTTGGGTTGAGCCGTCTGATGAAACGATCCAATTTCGCCAGCGCGATCGGGGCCGGGGTTGTCGTGTCGATCCTCGGTGCCGCTACGGCAGCAGGGGGAAACCCGGTCACACCCATTAGCTTCGCCCATGACGTCCTGCCGATCTTCCAGTCCTCCTGCGCCGGCTGCCACCAGCCCGGGAAACTCAAGGGCGGCCTGGACCTGACCACCTACCAGGGCGCTGCCACCGGCGGGAAGAAGGGAACCCTCTTCAAGCCCGGTGATCCGGAGCACAGCTTCCTCATCGACCAGATCTCCGGCGACCCGCCTGAGATGCCCAATAAAGGCGACCCGCTTAGCAAGGCCGAGATCGGCACCATCGCCCGATGGATCAAGGAGGGGGCGAAGAACGATTCGGTGGCAATCGCGGCACTCCCCAGCGGCGCGATGCCCGGCCCCCAGCCCTTGGCGGCCCCGCCCGTCTACGGCGTGCCCCCGGTGATCACCGCTCTGGCGTATTCACCGGACGGGCACACCCTGGCGGTTTCGGGATACTACGAGGTCGTGCTGCACAAGGCCGATCCGGCGACCTTCGCCAGCGGCGGGATCGCGGGACGACTGGTCGGTGGTTCGCCGCGCATCCTGAGTCTCGCCTATTCCGCCGACGGGCATCGCCTGGCCGTCGCGGGTGGCGCGCCCTCCCAATTCGGCAACGTCCAGGTCTGGGACGTAGATGGCCGCAAGCTCGCCGGCAATTACAAGGTCTCGACCGACACGACCTTTGGGATCAACTTCAACCCGGCTGGGGATGAGCTGGCGTTCGGCTGTCCCGACAAGTCCGCCCGCATCCTCCGCGCCGCCGACGGCAAGGAACTCCTCCGCCTCGACCAGCACACCGACTGGTGCCTGGGCGCGCTGTTTACGACGGATGGCAAGCGCATCCTCTCCTGTGGCCGCGACCAGGCGATGAAGCTCTCCACGGTCGCCAACGGGCAGTTCATCGATGATGTGAACAACCCGCTCGAGCCGATCATGTGCTTCGCCCGCCACCCGAAGGAAGACCTGGTCGTTTATGGCGGGGCGATGGGTACCGCCCGCATCTATAAGATCTCCGACAACCAGAACCGCACCGCCGGCCGCAACGACACCAACCAGATCAAGGAACTGGAGCGGCAACCGGCGGCCGTGCACGCGATCGCCTGGAGCGCTGATGGCGCAAGGATCGCGGTCGGCAGCGAGGTCGAGGCGCGGGTGTACGATGCCAAAAGCGGCTCGCGCATCGCAACGCTCGGCGGGCACGAAGGGGGCATCTTCGCCATCGTCTTCTCGCCCGACGGGAAGAAGGTCGCGACCGGAGGTTATGACG
>DATBFY010000553.1:0-2438 GCA_036558265.1 Tepidisphaeraceae bacterium
GTCAGCCACCCTGTGGCGGGGGCCCGTAGTGGCCCCGGGCGGGTCGCTCCGGCGCCGCCCGGGTGCGTGCTTGCGAGGCACGCCCGCGGGCGCCGCATCCCGTGCCGCCGTCATGACGCCTCATGAAAGCGCCCCCGACGCATGGGACGGCCTTCATATGGATTAAATCCTAGACCGCGTCAAGGATTATTTTCTCACACGAGTTGACATATTGACATATCGATGCTATCGGTTGGCCCATGATCGTACGAACGACAGTCCGGCTTCCTGAGGACCTGATCGGCCGCGCCAAGCGCAAGGCGGCGGCCGAGGGCCGCACGTTAACGGGGCTGATCGAGGAAGGGTTGCGCGCCGTGGTGGCGGAGCAGCACAAGGGTCCGAGGACCAAGCGGATATTGCCGCGGGTCAGCGAGGCCACCGGCGGACCGATGCCCGGTGTCGACATCAGCGATGGATCGGCGCTCCAGGAGATGGACGATCTCGAATACGTCGAGCGCATGAAACACTTCAAATGATACTGCCCGACGTCAACGTCCTCATCTATGCCTTCCGCAAAGACGTGCCGCAGCATGCCATATGCCGTCGCTGGCTCGATGGGGTCGTGACGGGAGATGCCAGATTCGGCATCTCGCCGCTGGCGCTGGCGGCGGTTGTGAGAGTGACGACCAATCCGGCCGCCTACCGCATCCCGGACTCGACCGAAGACGCAATCGGTTTCTGCGAAGATCTGTTGGGCCAGCCGCACTGCCAGGTGGTCGAGCCGGGCGAGCGGCACTGGGACATTTTCAGACGGCTGTGCATCGAATGCGATATTCGCGGACCGCGGGTGAGCGACGCCTGGTATGCGGCGCTCGCGATCGAATGGGGCTGCGAATGGGTGACGTTCGACCGCGACTATGGGCGGTTTCCCGGCCTGAAGTGGCTGGTCCCATCGGCCCGGTAGCCCGGGTTGAGCGCAAGCGAAAGCCGGGGCGCGGCGCTACGGTCTACGGGCCCTCGTCAAGCCCTTCGAGATTCCGCCTCCACGTGACGAGAGTGTCGGCGTGATGACCTTGTAGGGGCGTGACTCCAGGGTCCAAGAAGGGCTTGTCCCCGCCGGTGTCCAGCCAAGCGGTTCCCGACAAGTCGACTGGACTCGGGACCGAACCAATCTTCGGGCACGTGAGCTTGCCGTGGAGGATGAAGCCCTGCCGGACGAGGATTTGCGAGTGGTAACGGTCCGTTGTGAAGTCGATGTCGATGCCGTCGTTGGAGGACACAGCTGGTTGGTACGTCGCCGTTCCCGACCAGGTGCAGGTGCCGTTGAGTTCAATCGTCCCGGACAATGTGTATTTGATCGACGTCTTTGCTGGATCAAGGCGATAGTGCAAAGCTCCGCGCCCGGTACTTTCAAAGGAGCCGAACGCCGTTGTGCCTTTCCAACTGACGGTAGCCCCCTCGATCGTCTGCCAGGTCCCCTTAACAGTTCCACTGAACGCGGTCGGGACGACATAGATCGACCCCAGGTCCCCTGCGCTCATATCAGCGCAGTTGTTGTCCTCGTTCCTCTCCTTGACCGCGTCCGGGGTGCTCGCGTCCGCGCAGAAGAATGCGCGGTAAGTCCCGTAATCGGAATTGCTGAATTTGCGGTGGAAGCGAGCGGGATGTGAGTACACCTCGCCGGGACTAAGTTCGGGTACGTTCAACAGGTCCAAAACCGTGCTGGTCTGCGCGTTTTCGAACTTGAACGCCGTCTGCGACTCGGGGGCCGGCCTCGTCGGTAGATCTGGATCCTCGACGTTCTTGGTCCTCGGTTCCCACTCAAACCGCACCAGGGCTTGGCGCTTGATATATTCAGGCCCGTCGAGTCCGCCGCCTTTGACGACGAGGTCGGGCAGCGCCTTGTTACCGGGCCTCGGGCTGGCGGGTGCCGCACCATCGCTTTTGTCGCTGGCGCTGACGGTCATGGCGGCCGCGATACAGCCGGGCGCATCGGCGGCGTCGGTCAGTCCGCCGCTGCCCGATGCGATCAGCGTGGCGATCCCGACCGACCGCAGGTTATCGATGGCGAGTTTCAAAGGGTTGCCGTTGCAGCCCAGGCTGAACAGGCCGCTGCCCAGCGACAGGCTCGCCGCGCCGATCGTGACCGTGTTGCGCAGGCGGAAGACGTGCTGCAGCCCGGCGATGTGGTCGGATTCGTAGGAGAGAACGCAAGGGTCCTCCGCCGCGTATTTGCACTGCTCGCCGGTGAAGCGGGAGAACACCTGGATGGCGACGATGTCCGCACCATCGCGCCCCGCAGCGATGCCGGCCACCTCCGTTCCGTGCCGACATCCGCTCGGGGCGTAGGTGCAAGGCCTGCCGGAGCCGGTCCCGACCTGCTGGGTGGTGCCGTTCGGGCAGTTGCCGTTGGCGGAGAAGCACGCCTCGCCGACGACCCTGGCGCTCCGAAGATGCGC
>DATBFY010000554.1:0-6095 GCA_036558265.1 Tepidisphaeraceae bacterium
AAAGATCGCCCCAGATCGGGCTGGTCGTCTTCCGACGATAGCACATTGCGAGTTAACATCGCGGGCTCGACTTCATCATTCATTCAAAGAGGAACAACGCATGACCCTTCGCAAGACCCGCTGGCTCGCCGTGGCCGCGACGCTTGGCGCCCTCGCCACCGCCCCCGCGATCATTTCGCCGTTCTCGCCCGCCCCGGCGCGCGCCGCCGACGCGACCGGCAATGCCGATCAGAAGGTTCAGGCCGGCATCGACCGGGGCCTGGGGTTCCTGAAGTCGCGCCAGCAGCCCGACGGCGGCTGGCAGCGTCCGAATGACCCGCCCGCGATCACGGCGATCGTCGTTCGCGCCTTCGCGGCCGACCCGAAGACGGGCGCCAACGCAGACTTTGTGAAGAAAGGCTATGACAAGCTCCTGACGTTCCAGAAGGATGACGGCAGCATCTCGCAGGACTTGTTGAACAACTACAACACCGCGATTGCGATCTCGGCGCTGGCCGCCGCCAACAATCCCGCGTTCAAGGAGCACATCGATCGCGCGGTCGCGTACGTCAAGGGACTGCAGTGGACCGACAAGTCCACCGGCCCCAAGGGCGAGCGGATCACCGACGACAAGAACAACTGGTGGGGCGGGTGGGGTTACAGCCATTCGGGTCGGCCGGATCTTTCCAACGCCCAGATGGCCGTCGAAGCGCTCGAGAACGCCGGGCTGAAGAAGGATGATCCGGCGTTCCAGAATGCGCTGAAGTTCATCACGCGGACGCAGAACAATTCGGAGACCAATGACCAGAAGTTCGCCGGCAATGACGGGGGCTTCGTCTACACCCCGGTCAACGACGGCGACAGCCCCGCCGGTGTGTTCACCGGCGCCGACGGCAAACGCGTGGTCCGCTCGTACGGTTCGATGACGTACGCAGGCCTGAAGTCCATGATCTACGCCGGCCTGACCCACGACGATCCGCGCGTGAAGGCGGCCTGGGACTGGATCAGCAAGAACTACACCGTGGACGTGAACCCAGGGTTCGTCACGAACGACCCGAAGAACGGCGACATGTCGCGCTACGGTCTGTATTACTACTATCACACGATGGCCCGCGCCCTGAACGTCTATGACCAGCCGACCATCACCGACGGCCACGGCCAGCAGCACGACTGGCGCGTCGAGCTGACCGACAAGCTTCTCAATCTCCAGAAGCCCGACGGCTCCTGGGCCGGTGAGAAGAAGTGGTTCGAAGACAACAACGTCCTGACCACGGCCTACGCCGTCCTCGCCCTGCAGGAGATCCAGAAGGACCTGAAGGAACACCCGGCGAAGTGACCCGGCGCGGCGGCGCCCGCCCGGGGTACCACGTCAGGCGCGCGCCTCAGCGACAATTGAATTCATCTACTGCGTTCACATATATCAAAGGAAGGAGATTTTTCTCGATGTCCCGGAAGAAGACTGCCGTACTCGCGTTGGTCGTGATGCTCACTTATTCCATTGGAGCATTCGCGGACGACGGCCCCTATGATCTCGGACCGCTGCCCGACCTGTCCGCCGGTTTCCCCGAGCCTCTCTATCTTCAGAACAGCGCGCCGCAGAACCCACCGCCTGCCGGACCGCGGCTGCGCTCCTACGAGCTGCCCCCGATCAACGTGGTGGCGCCGTCGGAGCTGCGCGAGGAAGATCGCGTGGGCCCCTACGGCCAGCCCCGCTGGACCGCCACGCGGCGCTTTCCCAACACCCGCGTGTACGTGATCCCCGAGGGCAAGATCGAGGCCGAGCTCTGGTTCATCCCCCGCTTCCTCAAGTCGGGTGAGACCAACGGCCGGTACCTCGCGGAGATCGAGTACGGGCTGCCCTACCGATTTCAGATCGACGCCTACTACCGCCTGGACATCGACGAGTCGGGCAAGGGACAGAACGGCGCGCAGCTCGAGGTGCGCTGGGCGGTGGCGGACTGGGGCAAGATCTGGGGCAACCCGACGCTCTACATCGAGTACGTCGCGCACGAGTTCGACCCCGACGCCGTCGAAGCCAAGCTCCTCCTGGGCGACGAGCTCGCGCCCCGCTGGCACTGGGGCGTGAACTTCGTCGCCGAGCTGGAGACCGGTGGGGAGCGCGAGTACACCTACGAGATCGACGGCGGCATCTCCTACACCGTGGTCGACGAGAAGTTTTCCGTCGGCGCCGAAACGAAGGTCGAGTTCATCTCCACGCAGGGAAATCGCGCCAACTACGAGACCTCCATCATGGTCGGCCCCAGCGTCCAGTGGCGACCGGTCCCGCCCCTTTCGATCAACCTCGCGCCGCTTTTCGGTGTCACTGACGACGCCCCGACCGCCCGCGTGTATCTCAATATTGGATGGGAGTTCTGATCCCCGAGGCGATGTGCCCGGATGACCGATCTGCTGCTTCATTTTCACGAATCGCCCGGCGAGGCCGCTCCAACGGCCGCCGGGCCTCTCCATGTTGAAGCAAACCGCCCCAAGCTCCTGCGCCGCCTGGTTGCCAAGCCGGGATCAGGGATCATCGCCCTGGCGATATCGCTCCTCGTCCACGCCGCCCTCATTACGTTTGCCCTGGTCTTCTGCGCCAGGAACAACCACGACGAAGCCCCGCAACTCATCCTTTCCAGGGGATGGGCCACCGATTTCGACGATCTCACCGCCGACACCGGCGCCGCGACGATTCATCCGACCGTCTCGTTCATCGATGTGCCCGCGCCGGCCCCCGACGTGACCGCTCCGGCCCCGAGGGCGGCGCCCGCGCAGGTTGACGTCGCCGACCCACCGGCGCCTCCCGTCGAACTGTCGGAGCAACAGGGCACTTCACAGGGCGCGGCGCTCGTTGGGCTCGCCGCCGATGCTGCGGCGCCCTTCAACCTCAACACGCCGCCCGGCTCCTCGCTCGCCGATGCGGCCACGGCAGACCGCTCGACCACCGACGCGTCCGCTTCCACCGGCCCGCCGTCCAGCGCCGCTTCCGCGGTCCAGGCCCATGGCGCCGGCGCGCGATCGGGCGTTCCGGACGGCCTGCCGATTCCCAACGCCCACAACAAAATCCCGCCGTATCCCGCCGAGGCGTCGCGGCGGCACTGGACCGGCACGGTCACGCTCGAACTGCGCATCGACACCGACGGCCGAGTCACCGAGGCGACGATCGTGCATTCCAGTGGCTACGAGGTTCTGGACCGCTCCGCACGCGACACCGCGCTCACCTGGCAGTTCTCCCCCGCGCGCCAGGACGGCCGCCCCACCGCCGTCACGGTTACCCGCGACATCAACTTCATTCCACGACAGTGACGAGCGACAACACCCCGCGCGCGCGCGGCGTCACGACCCCTTTGGCGGCTCCCACAACTCCACGCGGTTTCCCTCCGGATCCATGATCCACGCGAACCGCCCGTATTCCGAATCCTCGCGCCGCGGGTCTATCTCGACGCCCTCGGCGCGAAGCGCCTCCAGCAACGCGTCCAGGTCGGCCACCCGGTAGTTCAGCATGAACGGCGCCTGGCTTGGCCGGAAGTATTCGGTGTCCTTCGGAAAGACCGACCAGACGGTCGTTCCCGCCGAATCGCCCTCGCGCTCCCGCCACAGGAAGTTGACGATCCCCCCCTGCCCGGAGAGCCCCAGGTGCCGCTCGTACCAGGCCGCCAGTCCCGTCGGATCCGCAGCCTTGAAGAACACGCCGCCCAGCCCCGTCACTCGACGCATCTCAAGCCTCCAGTTCAGTGGACACCCTTGCCGCGCTTCACGATACCCGAGTTCTCAATACTTGTGCTACTTATCCCCGCGCGAGAGACTGTCGGCCAGAAATCTGGGAACGGAGAGCTCATGACCCGGCGAGACCTTTTGCGAATGGCGGCGGTGGGTGGCGGAGGGGCGATGCTGGGCGCGGCACTGGGCGCGGAACCGAGCGATCGGCCTGCCGGCGCGCCACCGCCGCAGCGGCCGCAGTCGGTCGACCTGGCGGAGGCGACAGTCGCCCGCCTCTCGGCGGCCATGCAGGCGGGGACGGCGACCGCCGAATCACTGACCGAACAATACCTCAAGCGGATCGCGGAACTGGACAAGGCCGGGCCGGCGGTGAACGCCGTGATCGAGACTAATCCCGACGCGCCGGCGATCGCCCGGGCGCTGGACGAGGAGAGGCGCGCGAAAGGTCCCCGCGGCCCGCTCCACGGCATACCGGTGATGGTCAAGGACAACCTCGACACGCATGACCGCATGATGACCACCGCCGGTTCGCTGGCGCTGGTCGGATCGATCGCGCCGCGGGACTCATTCATCGTCAAGCGGCTCCGCGAGGCCGGGGCGGTGCTGATCGGCAAGACCAACCTGAGCGAGTGGGCGAACTTCCGCGGTAGCCACTCGACCAGCGGCTGGAGCGGGCGCGGTGGGCTGACCAAGAACCCCTACGCGCTGGATCGAAATCCGTCGGGATCGAGCTCGGGCTCCGCGGCGGCGGTGGCGGCGAGTTTCTGCGCCGTGGCGGTGGGCACCGAGACGGATGGCTCGATCATCTCGCCGTCGACCTGCTGCGGCATTGTGGGGATCAAGCCGACGGTCGGCCTGGTCAGCCGCGCGGGCATCATCCCGATCTCGAGCAGCCAGGACACCGCCGGCCCGATGGGGCGGACCGTGACCGACGCCGCGATCCTGCTGGGTGCGATTGCCGGCATTGATCCGCGCGACGCGGCGACCGAAGGCAGCCGCGATAAAGCCCACGCCGATTACACGCCGTTCCTGGACCCCAACGGCCTCAGGGACGCGCGGATCGGCGTGGTTCGTAAATGGTTCCGGCCGCGCGGCGGCAAGGCCGACGCGGTGATGAATGCCGCGCTGGAGACGATGAAGCGGCAGGGGGCGGTGCTGGTCGAGATCCCGGACATCGCGGCGATCGACAAAATTGACGGCGCGGAGTACCAGGTGATGCTGTACGAGTTCAAGGCCGGGCTGAACGCGTATTTCGCGACGCTGGCGGACAGCACACCGATTCGCGTGCTGGCGGACCTGATTGCGTTCAATGAGCGCAACGCCGAAAAGGAACTGGCCTACTTCGGGCAGGAAACGCTGGTCAAGGCGCAGGAGAAGGGGCCGCTCTCCGACAAGGCCTACACCGACGCGCTGGAGAAGTGCCGCAAGCTCTCGCGCGACGAGGGGATCGACGCGGCGATGAACGAGCATCAGCTCGATGCGTTGGTCGCGCCCAGCGGCGGGCCGGCGGGGAAGACGGACCTGATCTACGGCGACCGTGACGTCGGCGGCAGTTCGACGGCGGCGGCGGTGTCGGGATATCCGAGCATCACCGTGCCGGCGGGCAACGTCATGGGGTTGCCGCTGGGGATCTCGTTCTTCGGGCGGGCGTATAGCGAGCCGGTGCTGCTGCGGGTGGCGTATGCGTTCGAGCAGGCGACCAAGGCGCGGATCGCACCGCGGTTTTTGGCGTCGATCGGATGAACGACCTATTCACCATCCTTGTGACTGGGCAGGAGACTGTCCATCATTCCTTTGACGGCCTGCTTGATGATGCCGCCCTCGTCGGGGTCGCCTTTTAAGAGCGCGGTGGCGAAATTTTTGGCCTGTTCGAGGGTGATGTGCGGCGGGAGGGTCGGCACGTCGGGATCGGTGATGGCTTCGAGCACGACCGGGCGATCGGCCGACAGCGCCCGCTCCCAGGCGCCGGTGACCTCGTCGGGGTGCTCGACGCGGATGCCCATGAGGCCGCACTCCTCGGCAAAGCGCGCGTAGGGGAAGTCGGGCAGGTCCTGGCTGGCGTTGAACTTGATGTCCCCGGTCATGATCCGCTGTTCCCAAGTGACCTGGTTCAGATCGCGATTGTTGAGAACCAGACAGATCCAGCGCGGGTCGCTCCACTCCTTCCAGTACTTGGCGACGGTGATGCAGGTGTTGAGTCCGTTCATCTGCATGGCCCCGTCGCCGGTGAGCGCGATCGCGACGCGGTCGGGGAAGCAAAACTTGGCGGCGACCGCGTAAGGCACCGCAGGGCCCATTGTCGCGAGGTTACCACTGCCGCTGGCCATCATGCCGCGGCGGATTTTCAAATCGCGCGCATACCAGTTGGCGGCGGTGCCGCTGTCGGCCGAGAGGATGCA
>DATBFY010000555.1:0-12433 GCA_036558265.1 Tepidisphaeraceae bacterium
AGTGGGTCGCGGCCGGCGCAGTTTATGAACCGCACTGGGCGTGGGTCGTGCCCGTCCGACCCGAAGTCCCAGCCGTCAAGAACCAAGGGTGGGTCAAGAATCCGATCGATTCATTCATTCTTGCGGCGCTGGAGGAAAAGGGCATCAAGCCCTCGCCCGAGGCCGATCGGCGCACGCTTCTACGTCGGTTGAGCCTCGATCTGATCGGTCTGCCCCCTACCGAAGGCGAGGTCGAAGCATTTGTGAACGACCCGCGACCCGATGCTTACGAGCGCCAGGTCGAGCACCTGCTCGCCTCCCCGCACTATGGCGAGCGCATGGCCGTCGCCTGGCTGGACCTGGCGCGCTTCGCCGACACCGTCGGCTACCACGGCGACCAGAACCTGCGGAACTTCCCCTACCGCGATTACGTCATCAACGCCTTCAACGCGAACAAGCCGTTCGACCGCTTCACGATCGAGCAACTGGCCGGCGACCTGTTGCCCCATCCGACGACCGAGCAGCTCGTGGCCACCGGCTTCAACCGCCTCAACATGGTGACGCGCGAGGGGGGCGCCCAGCCCAGGGAGTACCTCGCCAAGTACACGGCCGACCGCGTGCGAACGGTCTCCACGACCTGGCTGGGCTCCACGATGGGCTGCTGCGAGTGCCACGACCACAAATTCGATCCGTTTACTACAAAAGACTTTTATTCGATGGGGGCGTTCTTCGCGGACATCAAGCAATGGGGCGTGTACATGGACTACACCTACACGCCTAACCCGGACCTGCGCGGGTTCTCGAACGATCATCCGTTCCCGCCGGAGATCCGGGTGGACAGCCCGTACCTCAAGGCCCGGATCGACAAGCTGAGTAAGCAGATCGACACGCTGGCGTTTTTGGCGTCTGCGAAGCTGGAGAAGGACGCGAAGCTGTCCGCGTCCTTCGGCGATTGGTGTAAGTCCACCCGAGCCTTCCTGGAAAAGTCACCCGACGGTTGGCTGACACCGCCCGCCGCCGTTGTTGGTGGGAAAAGTCCGTCCACCAGCACAGCGACCGTCGATCCCGACGGCTCGATCCTCCTCACCGGCAAGTCGAAGAAGAATGACGAGGAGCAGTTCCAGTTAACGCTGCCCACCGGATGGATTGCGGCGATCCGTCTCGAGGTGCTGCCGCACGCGGCGCACAAGGGCCTGGTCACGCGCGACGGGGCGAAGAATACGGGCGTCAACCTCGCCGCGGCGCTCAAGTCCAAGTTGACCGGCCGGGACGCCAAACTGGCCTTCTACTACGCCGACTCCGACGATAAGGAACCGCGGTACGCCAACGGCGCCGAGATCCTGGGCGTAATGGGCGGGTGGCGGACCGCGGCGGCAAAGGCCGGCGCGGCGCAGTCGGCGGTCTACCTGCTCGACAAGCCGTTCAAGGCCGCCGAAGGCGACAAGCTGATCGTCTCGATCAAGAGCGACAACGTCGGCTGCGTGCGGCTGTCGGTCTCGCCCTTTGCCAGTGAATCGCCGACCAGGGCCGATCTGCCCGAGCGCGTGCAGTCCATCCTGCAAACGCCCGCGGACCAGCGCAACGGCGCCCAGCGAGCATTGCTGACCACGACGTACCTGCTGAGCACCGCATGGGACGCCGACGCGTTCAACCAGTACAAGCCGCTCGAGCGCGAGATCGCCGAGTGCCACGACGGCAAGGCCTGGACGGTCGTCACGCAATCGCGCGGCGAGCCGATCCCACAGCGCGTGTTGCCGCGCGGCAACTGGCAGGACGAATCGGGCGACGTCGTCGTCCCACGCCCGCCCGGGTTCCTGATGGACAAACAAACACTCGCGGAGGTGACCAAGCCCGGCGCCAAGCGCCTGACGCGCCTGGATCTGGCCAACTGGATCGTCTCCAAGGACAACCCGCTCACGGCGCGCACGTTCGTCAACAGGCTGTGGAAGCAGCTCTACGGCAACGGCCTGTCCATGGTCGTGGATGATTTGGGCGCCCAGGGCGATGCGCCCAGTCACGCAGATCTGCTCGACTGGCTCGCCGTCGAGTTCCGCGAGTCCGGCTGGGACGTCAAGCACATGGTCCGCCTGATGGTGCTGTCGAACACGTACCGCCAGTCGTCGAACCTGCGGCCCGAGTTGCACGAGATCGATCCGAACAACCGACTGCTGGCAAGCCAGAACCCGCGGCGCCTGGAGGCCGAGTTCGTCCGTGACAACGCGCTCTCGATCGCTGGCCTGATCAACCTGGACCTGGGCGGGCCGAGCATCCACCCCTATCAACCGGCCGGATACTACGCGAACCTCCAGTTCCCCAACCGCGACTACTACCCCGAGTTGGACGACCGGCAGTACCGCCGCGGCGTCTACATGCACTGGCAACGGACGTTCCTCCACCCGATGCTCGCCAACTTCGACGCGCCCAGTCGCGAGGAGTGTATGGCCAGCCGCATCGTCTCCAATACCCCGCAGCAGGCGCTGACGCTGCTGAACGACCCCAGCTTCGTCGAGTCGGCCAAGGCGTTCGCGGGGAAACTGTTGATGTCAAAGGTCAAAACCGACGCCGACCGCATCGACCTGGCGTACCGCGATGCCCTATGCCGCCCGGTGAAGGAGAAGGAGAGGGACAGCCTGCTGAAGTTCCTCTCCGAGCAGCGGGCCTACTACAAGGCGAATCCGGAGGACGCGAAAAAGCTGACCAACGTCGGCGCGTCGTTCGTGCCGCCGAACCTGGACGTGAGCGAACATGCCGCCTGGACGACCGTCTGCCGGGTCATCCTGAACCTGCATGAGACGATTACGAGGTATTGAATGAGTTTTGTTGCTTTGCTGACTATCGCCCGGCTAGGAGCAACGTCATCCTGATTATGAGGAGGCTCTGCCGACGAAGGATCTGGCCGCGAATGAACAATTGCTCCCCTCGGCAAGATCCTTCGGTCGTTTGAAACTCCCTCAGGATGACGGTTCGCAGGAACGCAGCAAAGCACGATCATTTGGAATTGGTCATTTGGAATTTGAAATGAATACGCCGTCTTACGATCCGGTCCAGCATCAGCGCAGCATTCACCGCCGCACCTTCCTGTCGCGCGGCGCTTACGGGTTGGGCGCCGCCGCGCTGGCTACGCTCATCGATCCCGCCATCGTCGGCCGATCCGCCCGCGCCGCGATGGCGACCCCGCCCAAACCCGGTAGCGCCCGCTGGACCGGCGTCGTCCACCCGCCGCACTTCCCGATCAAGGCCAAGCGGATCATCCACCTCTGCATGGCTGGCGGCCCGTCGCACCTGGAGACCTTCGACTACAAGCCGCGCCTCAAGGAGCTCGACGGAAAGCCCTTCCCCGAATCCTTCACCAGGGGCCAGCAACTGGCGCAATTGCAGAATACGGTGCTGAAAGCGCGCGGGCCCTTCTGCAAGTTCAGCAAGTGCGGGCAGTCCGGCATCGAGATCTCGGACCTCTTCCCCAACCTCCAGTCGATCGCCGACGACATGTGCGTCGTCCGCTCGATGCAGACCGAGCAGATCAACCACGACCCGGCGCACGCGTTCATGAACAGCGGCTCGATCATCAAGGGCCGCCCGAGCATGGGCTCGTGGCTGCTTTATGGCCTGGGCTCCGAGGTGAGCAATCTGCCCGGCTTCGTCGTCCTCACCTCCGCCGGCCGCACCGGGCTCCAGCCCGTCTCCGCGCGACAATGGTCAAGCGGTTTCCTGCCCAGCAAGTTCCAAGGGATCCTCTTCCAGTCCAAGGGCGACCCGGTGCACTACATCGGAAACCCTGAGGGCGTCTGCCAATCGACCGAGCGGCAGGTGATCGAGGAGGTGCAGCGGCTCAACGGCATGCTGGAGGAGGACCGCGTCGACCCTGAGATCGCCACCCGCATCGCTCAGTATGAGCTGGCGTTCCAGATGCAGACCTCGATCCCCGAGCTGACCGACTTCAAGTCCGAGCCGCAGCACATCCTGGAGATGTACGGCATCAAGCACCCGGGCGACGGCACGTTCGCCAGCAACTGCCTCATGGCCCGCCGCCTCGCCGAGCGCGGCGTCCGCTTCATCCAGCTCTACCACCGCGCCTGGGACCACCACGGCGGGATCGAGCAGGGCATGAAGTGGGCCGCCGAGGACACCGACAAGGCCAGCGCCGCCCTCATCAAGGACCTCAAGAACCGCGGGCTGCTCGACGACACCCTGGTCCTCTGGGGCGGCGAGTTCGGCCGAACCCCCATGGGCCAGGGCACCGGCCGCGATCACCACATCCTGGCATTCAGCGTGTTCATGGCCGGCGGCGGCACCAGGCCCGGCACGGTCCACGGCGCCACCGACGAACTGGGCTATCGCTCGGTCGATGACGTGGTCAGCGTCCACGACCTGCACGCCACGATGCTCCAACTCTGCGGCATCGACCACAAGCGCCTGACCTACCGCTTCCAGGGCCGCGATTTCCGACTGACCGACGTGTCGGGTGAGATCGTCAAGGGAATCCTCGCGTAGACCAGGTGGCACGGGCGTCTCGCCCGTGTTGTTGCCGCACAAGCGGCGGCGCCTCGTTGCATCCTTCGAGCTTGAACTACAAATCCCCGATCAGCGACATCAGCGCATCCCACTTGACGCCCCCCGCCTGATCGATGCTCTGGAGCAATCCCCAATACCCCGACGCCGCGTACGGCGCCGCCAGCGCGAAGTTCTCGAAGATCCCCCCGCCGCTGTTGTCGTACCACGCCCGGATCAGGTGGCGATAGACGTCCCCCATCCGCGGGTCGTCCTGCGCCGCCTGCTTGAGCGCCTCGTTCTGGCCATTGAGCGCCTGCAGCGACTGGCCCCCTTCGTACGCGTAAAGCGGCAGGCCATACCAGTCCGCCGCCTCGCGGTTCTGCCGGATCCACGGCACCAACCGCTCGTCGATGAAGCGGTTCATCCAGTCAAAGAGCTTGTCGAGCGTGAGCGAGTCGTCGTCGATCGACGCCATGTCCCCGCTCACCCCGACGTAAGGCGCGATCACGATCGCCGACACGTAACTGGTCACCGGCCCGTCGTGCTGGCTGATGAAGTCCAGCGCCGCCTGCGCCCAGTACGCCGTGCCGATGAACGCCCCCAGTACCGGCCGCACCCGCCCGTAGAAGTCGGCGTCTCCGAACTGCTCCCGGAAGATCGCCGACACCCGCGCCGTCTGCTTCCCCATCTCCTGGGCGCTGCGCCCGAAGTCGTCCGTGGCCGTCAGGTCCGGATCCTGCCGCGCGATCGTCAGGTTGTCCCGCGCCTGCTGGAAGAACCCCGTGTTCCACACCTCGTTGGAGAACTCGACGTACAGCTTGAGCGACGGATCGAGCCCGTCCCGGAACAGCGCCGCCATCCGCCGCACGTAATCGTCGCTGGCGTTGTAGGGCACGTTGATCCACAGATCGCGATGCACCGTGTTCGCCAGCTTGATGATCGTCTCGTAATCCACCCCCGTATCGCTGGCGTTGGAGAACCGCGTGGGCGACGCGCGGTCCAGCCAGTCGACCACCGGGCTGTCGTTGGTCTGCATCCAGTCCATGGCCCGCAGCGGCCCGTTGAAGTTCGCCAGCTTCTGCAAAAACGTCGGCCGGAACGTGTCCGACACGTTGTAGTCCACGTCCGGGCTGATGATGTGCAGATCGTGAAGCGGGTCCGACAGGTTTACGTTCTTCACGTACAGGTTCAGGATGTCCCCTTCCGCGTGGTTCAGGTAAAGCTGCCCGGTCCAGTGATCACCATCGTGCGACGTGACCTGGAACCGCGCCCCCATCCCCGCGAACGACAGATCCGCCTGCCCGTCCCACGAAACCTCATAAGTGCCGTCCGGATACGTCCGCGCGTACGTCATCGTCCCCGCATCCTCCAGCGGGTAGTTGTCCGTCGTCCGCCAGATCGTCGGGTCCGGCTGATACGGCGTATCGGGCCGGCCCCACGGGCGGAACGTGCGCGTCAGGTCCGCGAAAGCCCCGAGCGTCGAGTAATCCGCGATCCCGTCCAGGTTGATCCCCACGGTCGCGTAGTGCGAATCCGGCAGCGACTTGCCGAAGTTCGCCTCGATGATCTGGTAATCCGCGAAGTCCACCTGCCCGTCGCCGTTCAGGTCCCCGCCCTCCAGCCCGGCGCCGCGCTGCCCCATGTTCGCGAACACCGTCCCCAGGTCCGTCGCGTCCACGCGCCGGTCGCCGTTCGCGTCCCCCGCGAGCACCGGCTTGACCACCGGCGGGATGAAGACCTGGTTCGACGACGTGACCGTCGGCTGACTTGCGCGCGCCGAGTTCGTGAATGTTGGAATTACCTTCGCCGCGGGCGCCTTCGTCCGCCGCGCGATCGGCGATCTGGCGAAGACGGCCGCGCGATTGACCCGCAGCGGCGCAAACGCCCCACTAATCGCTTTGTTCGTCGCCGCCATGGTAAGTGGCCGCGCGACATTATTAGTCAACGCGTCCGCCACCGGCGCGGTCGCCGACGACGCCGACAACATCAGCCGTCCCTCCAGCAACTCGAACCATCCACGCGCCCGCATCCCCGGCGGGGCGTTCGTACGCCATTCGCCCATGCTGCCGTCTCCGCGCGAAAACCATTCCCTGACTGTTGCGGGCTTGCCCTCGCGCCATTCACTGTGCGCGCGCATGCCAAGGGCCCTCCGCCGCCGCAACCGGCATGCCCTGCAGATCGCTCATCCATGCCCGCGGCGGCACGTGGCACGCGCAAAATACGCCGATTCCGAAATTCCTTCCAGACCCCAACGTGCGGCGTCTCACACACCCTTCATCTTCATTGTCATCCGCCTCACGCGCCGTATTGTTCCCGCCCCGACCCGCCCGCTAGAATGCACCCGCCCACACCGATGTCTCAATCCACCGTCAACACTCTGCGCCTGGGCGCCCGCGGCAGCCTCCTCTCCCGCATGCAGTCCCAGACCGTCGCCGACGCCCTCGAAAAATCCCACCCAGGCCTTGCCGTCGAATTGATCCTCATCAAGACCACCGGCGACCAGATCGCCGACCGCCCCTTGCACGACGCCGGCGGCAAGGGACTCTTCACCAAGGAGATCGAAGAGGCTCTGATCGACAACCGCATCGACCTGGCCGTCCACAGCTACAAGGACGTCCCCGTCACCATGCCGCTGCTCGATAGCGCGGCCCTGGTCATCGCCGCCACGCCCGAGCGCGAAGACCCGCGCGACGTCCTGGTCTGCCCCAGAGCCCAAGGCATCACCGACCTGACCCAGGGCGCGAGGGTCGGCACCGGCAGCCTCCGCCGCCGCGCCCAGCTCCTGGCCATCCGCCCCGACCTCTCGATCGAACTGATCCGCGGCAACATCGATACCCGCGTCAAAAAGCTCCGCGCCGGCGACTATGACGCGATCATCCTCGCCCTCGCCGGCCTGCGCCGCAGCGGCATCTTCGACGGCCAGGACATGACCCCCATCGACCCCGACCAGCTCCTCCCCGCCGCCGGCCAGGGCGCGCTCGCAGTCCAGTGCCGCCGCGACGACCCGGCCACACGCGCGATCCTCGCGCCACTTCATGACGGCGAAACCGCCGCCTGCGTCAACCTCGAGCGCGGCGTCGTCCAGGCCCTCGAAGGCGACTGCCACTCCCCCATCGCCGCCCTCGCCACGATCGAGGACGGCCAGCTCATCCTCCGGACGGTCGTTGCAAAAGCGGGCGGCGATCTACCGGTCATCCGGGCCAACGCAACCGGCCCTGCCGGCGATCCCATGCCCGTGCTGCAATCCGTCATCGCCGATCTCGAACGCCAAGGCGTCCGCAATCTCCTGAACCCTGAACCCTGAACTCTGAACCCGCCCATGCCCCAACTCATCGTCAACGCCATCGGCCCCGACCACCCCGGCATCGTCGGACAATTCACCGGCCACCTCCACGACGCCGGCGCCAACGTCCTCGACTCCCGCATGGTCAACCTGCGCGGGCAGTTCGCCATCATTCTCCTCATCGACGCCTCCGACCCCGCCCTGGCGAAGATCCGCCAGACCCTCCCCGCCCTCGCCGAGCAGATGGCCCTTCGCCTCACCCTCACCGACCCCACCACCCCAGCCGCCCGCACCGTCAAGGGCATCCCCTTCCGCCTAAAGACCTACTCCCTCGATCAGCCCGGCATCGTCCACCGCGTCAGTGACCTTTTGCGCGAGTTCGGCGTCAACATCGAGGAGCTCAGCGCCCGCCAGGAATCCGCCCCCTTCGCCGGCGAGCCCCTCTTCCTTATGGAAATGCGCCTGACCGTCCCCGGAAACGTCTCCATCCAGACCGTCCGCTCGAAACTCCAATCTCTCTGCGACTCCCTCAACTGCGACATGGATTTTGAACCCGCGTGAACGCCCGGCTGCGAGAAAGCAACCGGTTGGAACATCATTATTGCGGTTTCTTGGTGCCGCTCGGCCGCGTCATGGCACCACGACGGTACTCGTCCGAAGTCACCACCTGGAATTTAAACCAAACGTTGTCTTCATCGCCGTTCAGGATTCGCTTACCGCACCATCCGATGGGAAAGGATTCGCTGTCCTTCCAATGGATCGGAAAACTCTTCGGGCCTGCAACGGCATGATCAGTCGCCCACGAACCGCCGTATTCTCGGCGCAGAACCTCCCCGATATACGCGCCGAAATGCAACGCCTGTACATTCACGTCCTGGTCGCTCAGTTGCTGTCGGCTGCGAAGCTCGTGCAGCTCGCCGAGAAGGGATTCCACTGCTTCGACTGATCCAGGCGAATAGTCCAGCGCCTTTCCGTGCGCCGACGCATACTGCACCGCCCGATCCGCCATTTCGGGCATGAATTCGTTCGGGTCCGTCGGAATAGGCGGCGCTGACCGTCGTTTATATGCTCGATAGCCGACTACCGCGATCGCAAGAACGACGACGAGAATGATCCATTGCTGGTTGCTCATCGAACGCGCCGATGTTGCCTCAAATTGCCTTTTCCGGCAACACCACTGCGAAGCGCAACGAGCGGTCAGATGCCATTGCCACAGGGCACTCGCGCGATTCATGCGGGCTCACGCATTTTGCAACACGGTCAACGCAACGCCGACCCGCGCCATCTCTGGTTCCCGCCGCCACATCACCCGCATCAATCCCACCCCCCACCACGCCATCGCGGTCACCTCCAGCACGCCGCTGACGCCCACGAACGTGTATGCCCCCGGCAGCCAATCCGTGAGGATTTGCAGCACCACGCGCCACGCACACCCGATGTTGATCAGAACGAAGGGCCCCCACAACCGCGATAGCTCCCGCGGATCGACCCCTTGCAACCGCGGTGCCACCTTCGCCGCCACCCCCATGATCATCAGCGACACGAACCCCACCGTGATCGCGTGGCGCACCGCGCCGTAATACGCATGGCTGAACGGGATCCGCGACGCCGCCTGGTACGCCGGCAGCAGCAGCAGCATCGTCAGCGACACCATAAGCCAGACGTAAGCCGCGCGGATGAACTTGGCGCTGCGGTCCCGCGGGTCGCCCCGCCGCACCCTCAGGCCATGCGATAGCACCCTCCATCGCGCGATCACCATCCACACGCCCACGACCAGCATCACCCAGGGCGCCATCAGGAACGCCGCGATCCAGTGCCGCCCGCTCTCGCGATAGGCGACGAAAATCCCCACCTCCAACACCACGGCCGCCACCAGGGTCCAAAGGGCCACCCACGCCCGCCGCTCCGAAATCCGCGGCACGTCATACCACGCCGGGAGCATCCGCAAGCTCACCCCCAGGATCATCAACAGCGCCAAACCGTGGATTTGCACGTCCCGCAGCGGCGCCTGCCACGTCGCCACCTGCCACAGCAGTTCCTCCTGCGTCCCCGCCGCCATGGTCCGCCACGTGTGCCATATCGACACGCCCGCCTGGATCACGAAGAACGCCACTCCCGCCATCACGAATCCGACATGCGCGTCCCGTGGCGCCTGGCTCAGCGCAAATGTCGCAACCACCTGTACCGCGAAGCAGCAGATCGCCAGGACTTCCATCCCGCCCCCCGCCATTGCCATCGACAGCGCCCGGGGCTGCCCCGCCGCCGTCATCCCCACCGTCCCCAACGCCAATCCCACCAGCATCAACCCAAACGCCACTCCCGCCAGCCGCGCCCACGCCAACCGCGTCTGCCACCATCGCGGAAACACGCGATACCCGAACCCCATCACGAAGAGCCCCACCCACCCGAAGATCTGCGCATGCCCGTGCGCATTCACCTCGTGGAGCGAAACCCCCGTGAACTTCCCGGAAAACCCGATCCGCCAGAGCAGCCACATCCCCCAGGTCGCACCGGCCGTCAGGAGGGTCAAAATGCCCGCCGCAAAATAGCGCCGATGGATCGTCCCCTCAAAGCCGTCTTCTGGCTTGGATGCGCATGTGCCAGCCATAAGTTCCTCAGTAGTAATTATTTTCGTTCATGTGCCAATGAACAGGATAAGTTTGTCTTGATATCCAGATTGTCCGCACTAGAATTGCAAAGTCAAGGATAATAGGATAATCTTATCCGATAAGGAGCCCCGCATGATCCACACCGTCCCGATCGACATCAGCATTGGCGAACTCGTCCGCCAGCGACCCGCCCGTTCCCGCCTCTTCGAGCGCCTGGGCATCGACTACTGCTGCGGCGGAAAAAAGACGCTCGCCCAAGCGTGCGCCGCAAAGAACCTCGACCCCGCCACCATCGCCGCCGTCCTCGATGCCGATGACGCGAGCGCCTCTCCCGCCGACACCCCGATCGACGCCAACGCCCTGTCCCTCTCCGACCTCGCGAACCACATTGAGGCCACTCACCACGCCTACCTGAAGACCGATCTCCCCCGCCTCTCCGCCCTGACCCAGAAGGTCGCCAACGCCCACGGCCAACGCGACGCGCGCCTCGTCCGCCTCCGCGACATCTTCGAAGCCTTCCGCCAGGAACTCGAGTCCCACATGTTCAAAGAGGAAAGAATCCTCTTCCCCCTCATCCGGCGACTCGACACCGCCACCGAACGACCCCCGGCGTCCCATTGCGGCTCCGTGCGAAGCCCCATCGCCGTCATGGAGCACGAGCACGACGACGCCGGCCGGGCCTTGGCGGAGATGCGGGAACTGACAGACGACTTCATCGCGCCCGCGACCGCCTGCAACACCTATCGCGCCCTGCTGGACGCGCTGGCCCACCTGGAGCGCGACATGCACCAGCACGTGCACAAGGAGAACAACGTCCTCTTCCCCCGCGCCGCCGAAAAGGAACGACAGTTCGCCTGAACGGCGCCGCCATGCCACCGATCGCCTACGCCCGCTCCGATCTCGACCAAAGCCCCCTGCTGGTCTTCTACGAACTGACCCGCGCCTGTGACCTCAAGTGCATCCATTGCCGGGCCGAAGCCTAGTACCTGTTTTACCCGCTCGAGCTGCGGACCGATTCCGCCAAGACGTTGCTCGCGGATCTGGCGCGCTTTCCACGTTCGCCGCTGGTCGTTTTTACCGGTGGCGACCCGCTCAAGCGGCCGGACGTGTTCGAGTTGCTCGATCATTCCCGCGCGATGGGGCTGCTGACCGCGATGACCCCCTCGGCCACCCCCCTGGTGACCCGCGACGCCGTCTTCCGCTTCAAACAAGCCGGCTTGGACCGCCTGGCGATCAGCCTCGACGCCGCCGACGCTGCCACCCACGATGCCTTCCGTCGCGTCCGCGGATCATTCGCGCGCACGCTCGACATCCTCCGCGACGCGGCGGATGCCGGTCTTCCCGCCCAGATCAACACCACCGTTACCCGGCATAACCTGGACCAACTCGACCGCATCGCCGACGTCCTCGCGGGCCTCCAGATCTGCCTCTGGTCGGTCTTCTTCCTGGTCCCGACGGGGCGGGCGACCGACGATCAGCGATTGACGGCCGACGAGGTCGAACGCGTCTTCGAGACGCTCTACCGCCAGGCCAGGCGGCAGCCGTATCCAATCAAGAGCACCGAGGCCCCGCACTATCGACGCTACGTCGTCCAGCAGAACACGCAGCACCGCCGCACGCGCAGCGGCGTGGCCCAAATCCCCCCCTTCGCCCAGATCGGCACGAATGACGGCAAGGGCGTCGCGTTCGTCTCCCACACCGGCGAGATCTACCCCTCGGGCTTTCTCCCGGTCCGCTGCGGATGCTTCCCCGAGGATTCCATCGTGGACGTCTACCAGCGCCACCCGCTCTTCGTCTCGCTTCGCGACGCCACGCAATTGCAGGGCAAGTGCGGCGCCTGCGAGTACCGCGAGATCTGCGGCGGCAGCCGCGCCCGCGCCCACGCCGTCCACGGCCATCCCCTGGCTGAAGAACCCGATTGCGCCTACACCCCCGCCCGATCGGCAACCTCACCCAACGCAACCTGACCCAACGCTCCTCATCCCCTCATCTCCCCGTCCGTGCAGTGCTGTGTTCAACCGCAATCACCTCCTTAGTGCTTCTTCGATTGCTTTCAGCAACACACTCGCGG
>DATBFY010000556.1:0-7385 GCA_036558265.1 Tepidisphaeraceae bacterium
GGCAACGGAGCCGATCATCGTCGAAGTATGCGCGAGACCCGCCACGGCCCGTCCAGGAACCGGACCCGGTAATACTTTTGGAGCATGGTGGTGCGTGTGCTTGGGCACGCACCACCATGCGCCACACCCGGTGCGGACGGTCAACGGGAAGTCTGAAGCCGCGCGCCCCGATCGATCGGGCGCTTCAATAGGTCGCGAAGAACGAGGCGGACTTCTCGGGGTTGTGCCCGCGACGGTCGTACAGCTTGGTCGTGGACGGGTCGGCGTGGCCGACGTCCCGCTGCACGTCTTCCAGGCTGGCGCCGTTGTTGAGGGCCGTGGTGATGAACGTTGCCCGCATCGAGTGCGCGCTGTAACCCCCGCCCAAGCCGAGTGAGGCGGCGTATTTGCGCAGGACGCGGTCGATCGTCTCGGGATGGACGTGACGGCGCGAGTCGTGGCGGCGCTGATTCCTGCGGATCGGGCGAAAGAGCGGGCCGTCCGCGTCGTCGCCGTGGCCGGCCGCGGCCAGGTAATCCTCGATCCGCTGCGCCGTCTGCGGATTGACCGCCAGCGACAGGTCCTCCCCGCCCTTGCGGATGAAGTGCAGCGACTTGTACCCGGCGTTCGTGTGGTAATCCTTCACGAGCAGCCCGGCGATCTCCGAGCGGCGCGGGCCCGCCTGCAGGCCGACGGAGAGGATCGCGCGGTCGCGCAGGCCCAGGAGCGTGGATGCGTCGGGCGCATCGAGGATCTTTCTCGCCTCCTTGGCGGAGAAGGCGCGGGTAGTGCCCTGGCGTCGGTTGACTCGGGGGCGCTTGATGTCGCGGACAGGGTTGGCGTCGGCGGCGCGGTGGGCGACCAGGTGGGCGAACAGCGACGAGAGGGCCGAGAGTCGGCGCCGGATCGTGCGCGGCTTGGCGCCACGTTCCTTCATCAGGTTCTGCCAGGCGACGACGGCCGCGCGGTTCACCTGCCGCAGTTCCGCGGCGGAGCGGACGCCCATCGTGCGGATGAAGTGCGCCACGTCCCGCTTGTAAGCCCGGCGCGTGTGCGCCGACAATTGCCCGGCCAGCCAGACCTCCTCCTCAGGCACGGATTGCAGAATTTGCAGGGACAGGGTCTTCCCTGCCCCGGCGTTCGCCGCCAGGGATTGCACGATTCTTCCGTCTTTTGAGTTGTCGTTTGGTGCGGAGGTCATCCGAGTGATAAACCGGATTATCACGCGCTGGGGAGGCTTCGAAATGATCGGAGGATCAGATGACGTGGAGGAGGGATTTGAGCCGTTTTGCCCACCGCGAAGCGGTTTAGTTCAATGTCCTTTATGATACACGATCACCCCTCCCCCGCGCAACAGGTTAGGAAGGGTCAGACTGTGGATAACCGCCTCAAAAGCGTTCCACGGAAACCTTCCCGGCCCCGTGGTTAAGCCACCGAAACGTGTGGAACGATCGTTCACCCGGCGAGCTCTCCGCCGCGGGGGAGGGTCATGCCATTGCGTTGGAGGCGCTACCGAGCTCTCCCCTCACCTGCGGTCATGAGGGCTCTTGCCTTCTGCAGGCTTGGTTTCGCTCGGGACCTTCGGTCGCTGCTGCGGCTTGGGTTTGGCTTTCGGCTTGTCCGACGATCCGCCGTGGTCGTTGCCGTTGTACTCGTACGTCTGCATCAGGTGATCTCCAAATTCTCGATCGGCCAGGCGGCCGACCAATAGGCCGGTCCGCGTGTAATACTTCGCCAGCGCGTCACGCGACGCGGCGAATAACACGATGATGACGACCAGCACGGTCAGGTCGGTGCCCGGGCCCAGGAAGGGGAGCGTGCCGAAATAGCGGTTCACGCCGTAGGCGAAGCTCAAGGCCAGCAGCGTATTGCCGCAGAATTCGTAGTAACGAAAGTGGGCCTGGACGAGGTAGTCGAACCCGCCCAGCACCTGTTCGAGCTGGCGGTCGTCCCAGGCCGGACGCTCGATGCCCGTCCAGTGGTGGACGTGGTCGATCAGCACCCAGCGGAAGCAGCTCAAGACCGAGCCGAGCGCCATCGCGCCAAGGACGGCGTAAAGCGGCGGGCCCAATCCGAATCCGTCGCCGGTCGCGGCAACGGGTCGCAGCCAGTGTGCGACCGCGGGGAAGAGCGGCGCCAGCCCTGCCAGGGCGATGAAGCCCGGTACGACGTAGGCGATCACGAGCCCGAATTGTCTGCTGTTGGGCGCTCCTTGCATGAATGAAATGGTGGCGTCCCCGCCGACGACAACATGCATATCGGATCGCGAGACGCATCACGCGCTCATTCTCCCTTGACACGGAACTAGTGTCAAGCTGGTTGGCCGCGACCATCGGCATCCGCCGGTGCCCACCAAAGCCCAACATCACGCCCGCTACGCACCCGTCCCGAACTTCCTGCGGCGAATAAGGCAGGAGGCCGACCTGACTCAGCGTCAGCTCGGCGCCAAGCTGCGCCGCCCGCAATCCTGGGTCTACAACTGCGAGACCGGCAACCGCCGCGTGGACGTGGCGGAGTTCTGCGACTGGTGCCTGACCTGCGGCGTGTCGCCGGCAAGCGCGCTCCGTCGGCTCGGGTTCAATGCCTGATCCGCTCATGGCGAGCGAGTATACGGGTGTTTTCGGACCCCCCGTGTGGTGACAGGCTGTATCGATGGGGCCGGCGCGTTTCCATCAGCCCGCGCGGATCCGCGCGGCGAGATTGGGCGGGGTTCCCATCAGCCGGATTTTACTTGACGAACTCCAGTGCGAGAGGATCGCAGTTGGGACGTCCCAACTTCGCCCTTGAGTTATCCACAGGCGGGTTTGTGTCATCCCGTGTTACACTGGGCTCATCCGCGGCGCCGCTAACGGGCCGCGACGCACATCATTCATGTCAAGCAATCCCAATCGCAAACAGAATTACAAGACCGGGGTGAGCCTCGAACCCGAGGTCGTCAGCTACCTCGACCAACTGGCCGCGCAGACCGGCCTGAACCGAAGCTGGCTGCTCAACACGATCGTGGCCGAGCACGCCCGCGTCGCCCGCGAACGCGGGCTCGTGCCTCCCCTGTCGAGGGGGGCCGTTATCCGCATTTAATCCACTCGTCGGCCTTCATGTCGCCCAGCGACCCACGCCCAACCGAAAACCAGAGCACACCACGGACCGCTTCGCCCGCGGCGGCGACCTTCGCAGGCTTCGCCCTGCCGACCAGCAACACCACCTATACGCCGAACCAGTTCTTCGACGTGTGCCTGCCGTACTCGTCGCGCGGCATGGTGCGCCTCGTAGCGTACATGATCCGCAAAACCCTGGGTTGGTGCGATGAACACGGCCGTCCGCAAACGGAGCAGCACGTTGTCTCGTACGCCGACCTGGAACACGCCGGTATCAGCCGCGGCATGATCCACCGGGCGATCACAGAGGCGCTAAATGGCCACTTCATCCGCTGTGTCCGCCCGCCGCAGGCTAAGGGCACTGGACGAGCTGCCGTCTCCGGCCTGTATGAACTGCGGTGGGACGAGCGGGGCGAGTACGTCAAAGACCCCACTCTTTTCCGCGGCTTCTTCGCGGGCGAGGGCCACCGCACCTACATCCCCAACCAGTTCTTCGACGAGCTGGTGCCGAACGAGTCCCTGGCGGTGCTCAAGGTGGTCGGCTCGGTCATCCGCTTCTCGATCGGCTTCCAGACCAAGTGGGGCCACCGACGACGCAACGTAGCCCTGTCATACCGGCACATCCGCAACTACGCCCTGCTGGCCGACCGCACGACGCTCAGCCAGGCGATCGACCACGCGATCCAGCACAACTATATCGAACGGGTTGAGGAAGGATTCTTCGACCCCGACGGCGGCAAGTTGAGCAAGGCGGCGGTCTACGCCCTCAGGTGGCTCAACCCGGCCGCAGATCAGTCGATCGGTATGAAAACCCGACCGGCGGAAACCAAGCTGCAAAATCGGTTCGAAAACCCGACCGGGATCGGTATAAAAACCCGACCGGCCGATCGGTATGAAAACCCGACCGATATTGAAATAAAACAGGGAAATAAAACTCTTAAACAACAGCCCGGCGACGACGCTGCTGCTGCTGTCGCTTTTGAAAAGCTCAAAGCCACTGGATTCGATGCCAGGGCGGCGCAGGCGATCGCGTCGCGCTACCCGCTGGAGCGGGTGGAGCGGCAGATCGCCTGGCTGGATCGCCGCACGATCACCAGCAACCGACTGGGGATGCTGCGGGCCGCCATCCGTGAGGACTGGCCGGCACCCGCCGGTAGCCCCGCTCCCGCGGGGAAGGGGAAGTTGGGACGTCCCAACTTAGATCCCGATCGGCCCAGCGGCGCCAGTTACACCGACGCCTTAGCCGCTGCGCGCGAGCGACTTAGCCAAGCTAATCCACATCAACCATCATGAACATCATCACCGTCATCAACGCCAAGGGAGGTTGCGGCAAGAGCACAATCGCGATGAACCTCGCCGCGGGCCTGGCCGGCCGAGGGTACCAGACCCTGCTCCTCGACATGGATCCCCAGGCCCAGCTCACGCAGTGGCTGGCCGCCGGCGACGGCCTGTCGATCGAGGCGACGCTGGTCGCCGCCATGACCGGCCTCCAACGGTTCGCCGAGGTCATCCGGCCCACCGTGTTCAAGCACTTATCGTTCGTCGCCAGCACCGAGCAGCTCGAGGAACTGGGCCGTCAGATCACCGAGTACGAGGGGTACGCCGGGATTTTGTCCGGCCTGCTCGCCCAGAGCGGGGGAGTGACCGCCGGCGTTCCCGCTTTCGATTTCGTCGTGATCGACAGCCCGAACCAGATCAGCCCGGTCATGGAGAACGCGATCCTGCCGGCGGACCTGTTCGTCGTGCCGTTCGAAAGCGCCAAGGCGATCCGCAGTTACGCCAATTTTTACAAACTACTGCTCAAGCTCCGCCCCGATGACAACGGGGAAGAGGGCGGTGGCGGCCCCCGCATGCTGCACGTGCTCAACAACGTGCGATACGTGCAGCTCAAGCGCTACATGGCCGCGCTGATGGAGCGCGAAGGGCTGGCGCTGGCACGCACGGAGATCCGAACCTGCCCGTTCCTGGCCCAGGTAGACGAGCACGGCGGCTCGATCTTTGCCTATCGGCCCGCCTCGCGCGGCGCCGAAGACATGAACGAGCTTGTCCAGGAAGTGATGGAGACGCTTGGGATGGCACAGCCGGTGCTCGCCGTCGCACCAAGTGCGGCGGTCAGCTCAGCAGCGGCGCCGGACACGATCTCCGCGGCAGAAGCCGACGGTCAACCGACGGCTTCGCCGCGGGTCGATTTACATACGAATAACGAACAAGAACAAACAATATGAACTTACCTCAAGGGGAGAGCAGGCTCAGCCTGATCAAAAAGGGGCATGCGGCCATTGGCGGGATCGAAAAGCGCGGCCGGCTGGTCGTCGGGATTGACCGCCTGGTGGAAGACCCGCGCAACGAGCGCAAGACCTTCCGCAACATGGACGGGCTGATCGCGTCGATCAAGTCCGTCGGACTGATCGAACCGATCACGGTCACCCCGCTCGAATCCGACACCAAGGCGTCGGGCAGCACCGCGGGCAAATACCAGATCGTCACCGGCCATCGCCGCTTCCGCGCTGCCAAGGCCGCCGGACTGGCGCAAGTCGAGGTGATCGTCCGCGACCCGACCGACGAGCTCACCCGCCGTCAGAAATCGATCGTCAGCAACGTGCAGCGCGAGGACGTCGGCCCGGTCGAGCTGTCCGAGGCACTCCAGGCGCTGTTGGACGAGGACGAACAGATCAAGAGCCAGGACGACCTGGCGCGGATGATCGGCAAAGATAAAACCTGGGTCAGCGGCATGCTCCGCATCCTCAGTCTGCCCGCCGAGTTGCAGCGCAAAGTTGGGACGTCCCAACTGGCGATCTCCTACGACACGATGATCCGCATTGCGCGGCTGGACGACGCCAAGCACCAGGCCGACTTGATCGCGGCGCTGGTGGACGGTGCCACGAACCGGCAGATCCGTCAACGGATCGATGCGCTGAAGGGGAGGGGAGGGGTCGTGGACGAGGCGACCGCCGCCAGCTCGAAGAAGGGCAAGGCAGACGCCGACCCGAAACCCAAGCGTGTTTACCACACGAAACAACAGGCGACGGTCATCGTCCAGAGCGAGAACCACCGCCTGAGCACCGACCGCGTCATCGCGGCGCTGCAGGAAGCGCTGCGGCAGGCCCGCAAGTCCGCTTGAGCCGATTCCCTGCCACCTTGTCGATTTCAGAAGGTCGTGCTAGTTTGATTACATTAATATTAATTCGATTGATTTCATGCCAACAAAGGCATTCGAGGCACAACCCATAGGCGATCCGCGGCGCGTCAAGCTGACCGCGCAGCAGCGGGAGAAGCTTCGGGTCATCCACGAGGCCTTGGCCGACGTGGACCGGTTCTCGTTCGACCAGCGGATGGACGCGTTCGAACGGCACCTGGACGCGGAGCGCGACCTCCCCTTCCTGGAGCAGTTGGCGGACTCTTACCGCAAGGCCGTCGAATCCCACGAGGGTTCGCCGACTTCCCGAATCGCCGCATTGCGAATGATGCTGTTCTGGGCCATGGGACTCCGCGCACTCCAATTCGTCAACCCGGCGATCATCTCTGACGACGGCCTGGAACCAACTCAACAACGCAATTGATCGTACGGCAACCGTGCGTAATCGACCGGACGCGCAACGCCAAGACCAAGCCCTCTACATGAGGGCTATTCGCGTTGTGCTGTCCCTTAAATGACAAACCGCTCCCCTGACATGTCCTTTACCTTGCGATCAGGAATCGCTGGGCTTCCGCACCCCCTTCCGCACGTAGCGGAAGGGCCGTGTTACGGCCTGGCGGCGAACGGCCGCTGAACCACACGGGTTGTGGGGGTGAGTTGTCGTGGGCCAGCGCCCCCGACCTCGGTCGGTTTCCTAACGGCTCACGGGCTGCGCGCCGGCGCTCACGCTGGGTGCTCGCCAAACCGCCCGAGGTCGGGGCCGCACGCCGACAGGCGATGCCTCACTCATCACCCGTCGGCCCGACAACTCACCCCCACTCGAACACCAACAACACAGGAAACCGACCCAACCACGCCGCCGAAGGCGGCTACGAAGATCGCTTCGCGTGGCTTTTATGACCTGAGCTGAGGTCGCGTCGCATTTCTCATGTTCAAAATAGGCTAAGCGGCGCTGCTGTCGCGGCCGCGCCAAGCCGGCAAGTATCCCCGATCAGGTGATTGATCTTCCACTTTGGGGGGTACCACGGAGTTGGAAGCACGGCCTCGGCAGCAACGTACTTCTGCTTGATACGGGTCCGGCCCGAAAGCCCGGCGACATCCGGGTGCCTCACGCGAGCGTATTTGTCCACCTCGCAAAAGAGGTTCTGGCAGTCGATCAGGTGAAGCCGCCGTCC
>DATBFY010000557.1:0-6464 GCA_036558265.1 Tepidisphaeraceae bacterium
GCCCCCGCACCGCCCGCATCACCTGGATCCGCAGCACCTCCGCCAGTTGATCCACATACTGCCGGATCAGCGCTTTGGCATTTTTCAGCGCATTTCCGGAAAGATTCACCTTATCCCGCAGAAGTTGCTCCAGCAGCGGCATCGATGGCGTCAGCGACGCGGCCATCTGGTCGTTTTTGAGCACCTCGCGCAACGCCATCCGCTTGATCAGGTCCCCTTCCATCCCCGCCAAACCCTGCCGGAGGGCTTCTTCGGAGACGTGATGCCCGCCGCCCGTTCCTGTGGTTGAGGCCCCCTGGCCACCGCCGCTGCCGGCCTGGCCCTTGCCGGTGCCTGGTTGACCCTGTCCAGCCCCGCCGCGCTTGCCGCGCAACTGCCCGGGGCCGTAGCCGAAGCAGGCCTCGAACCGGGCCACGTCGCTGCACCACTGGTTGTACTGCTGGGCGGTCACCGCCGCTGTCCGCGTGGTCGGCCCGAAGACGTTCAAGAGCAGCTTCGAATATGCGAGGGACCGCTTCAACGACTCGGGAGTCAACGGCTGTTCCGCTGGAATAGCTGCCTGAGCCTCATCACGTCGGCACACCGCCTCCATCGCCTCAAAATCCCCCTTCAGCTCCGGATATCGCTGCAACAGGGTGTCGATCCCCATCTGCGGGTCCAGGATGGCCCGGGGCAATCCCATCTCGTCCACCAGCTCGCCGGTCATCGATTCGACGTTGGGCGCCTGGTCGCTCAGGCCGAATACGGCCGCCAGGGTCCGCCAGTGAACGACCTGCCGCCGGTTCCGCAGTTCCTCGTCGGAGATCGGCCGATCGACCGCGACGGGTTGTTTAACCTTGGCCATGTCACGCCTTCTTCCTGAGCAGCCGCCCCGCGCGCTCCCGCAGCACCGCCAGTGTGTTGGGCTCGCCCTTCTTGGGCTTCTTCGTGGCGACCTCGTAAGCGTCGCTGCCGACGTAAGCCGAGGCAAACGCCTTCTTCTCCCTGGTGGCCCCAGGCATTACCGCCAACGGTTGAACCATCCAACGCCCGCCGTCGAACCGCAGCAAGCCGATGACGGCATCCGCCGCCTTTACGTCCTCGGGCGTTAATTCGGTGGTACCGCCGAGTCGATCGACCGCGATCGGAAGCGGCGTCTTGTCGGCAAGCACGATCAGTTCAGCCAACTGCACCGGATGCCGCTCCGCCGGCGGCACCGTGGGAAAGCGCATCTGCCCGCCCGCCGCCAGGCACCGGCCGGCGAGCACGAACACGTCCACCGGCCTGGTCCCCGCCTCGCTGGCCGAGCCGTCCCACAACAGATCTCCGCTGGCCAGCAGTGTCATGTCCGTGAGCTTCAGCGGCACGTGCCCGCCGATCGCGCGCAGGAGCGGCAGGTTCGACTTCCCACCTGCGAAGCACCGCCACAGCTCGCGGCCCTGCAACGCGTCCACCTTGTAGGATGAGAGCGTCACCCGCACGATCCGCGCGGGCTCGCGTTCGGTCGCAAAAAGCCCATAAACCACAGCGCTGACGAAACTGCCATGCTGCCGCAGGTCCACGCCCAGCACGCTGAACGTGCCGCTCACCTTCCCGATCACCTTGGGCGTGTACGTCCCGCGCTCGGCTTGCAGGCTCGACACCATTCCCGCCGACCACAGGTCTGCCCAGCGATAAACGGGAATGGCCGATCCATGCCCGATTGGCAGCGCAGCCAGCAGTTCCTCCTGAAATCCGGTCAGCAGACTCGCCAGCCGCCCGAGCTCGACGCGTTCCTGCAAATTTTCCAGCGTCGCCGAAAACGGTGCCAGCGACGCGGCGTCGAGCTGCTTGAACCCGGTGATCGCCAGCTCCATCAGCCAATGCCGCGCGCTCTCGCAGAGCACCGTCGCCTGGTCGTCTCCATTGCCGTCCGTCTTGGGCACTGGCGCCTCGTCGTCAACCGTCCTCCCCAGCGCCTCCCTTGCTTGTGCCAACAAGGCGTCGTATCGCGCCCCCTGGATCGCCGCGCGTGCCGCCGCCAACACCGCGAAATGCCGCGGTTGAAATTCGTTCGCGCGCAGCGCCGCCAAAGCCTTGGACAGCTCATCCCCCAGCGGCGTGCCCGCCATGACCCGATTGAGTGCATCCAGTGCCTGGTTCTGCTCGACGGCGAGCCTGCCAAACCCAACAAGCAAGCAGCGATCCAGACCGGCGATCAGCCCCGCCGAGCGTTGAACGGCCTCGGGCACGTGCAACAAACGGCCTAGTCCATCGCTTTTGCCGGTCTCAACCTGGCCCTTGCTTGCGTCCACCACACCTGGCATGGCGCGACTCCTTCCGCACTGAAACTGCCATCACCCGACAAACCAGGTCATCTCCGGCATCGGCCCCGATGGCGGCCGTAACTCGACGTACTTCAGGTATTTGAGGAATCGCGAGAAGACCAGCCCCGCGTTCTCCTTCCGCAACGACCCGCGGCGACTCACCTCCGCCAGCACGTCCGCCGCCGGCCGCTTCAACTTCGCCGGGTCCAACGCGATCTGAAGATACCGCAGCACCCGATCCACGCCGTATTGGGCGATCGCCGCCTCGAGCAGCCAGCCCAGCCGCTTGGCCGTCCCCGCATCCGGTCGGTCGTTGTTGGTGCTGCTGTAATAAACCAGCGTTCCCGCCTCGATGAATGCACAGTAAACCCGCTCGACATCCGACCCACTTGAAACCACCCCCTGCAACCGCCCATCGGTCAGCTCAACATACGGCACGGTATCGACATCCCGCGGCTGGGCGACCCGCCCACCGGGTGTCGAGATTGAAAACTGCTCAGAGGACTCCGCATCCATACCGATCCTCCACGCTTGTGTGACGCAGTGTACCCGAACTACAACCGAACACACAAGCGATTTTGCCGATTTTCAACAAACAAAAAGGCACGCTAAAAGCGTGAACTCCGAACTTCGAGACCGGGGCTTCCCCGATTGGATTTGCTGAGTTTTGCGGAATGATACCAACGCTTCCACATCCGTCATCGTTGAAAGGAGCGACACCGATGAGGCTGGCCTATCGGGGATTCTCCCGGTCGATCGTCGTCCCGCTGATGCTGTTGCTGGGTTGGAGCGGGCTCGCGGGCCTTGCGCACGGCGCGGGTCCGGCGCCCGCGCCGGCGAATCTGAATGACCTGAGCCTGCGCGTCGCGGCGCTCCAGGCGATTTATGAGTTCGACCTCTCGCCCGAGCAGCTCCGGGCGATGCGCGGCGCGACCAACGGCGCGGCGGATACGCGGCAGCGCACCGCCGCCAAGGGAACGCCTAAGTTGACCACCGCCCTGAAGGACCTGCACGAGGCGCTGCTGAAGCAGGACGGCGAGAAGATCGCCGAGCTGCGCGACCAGATCGACGAATTGCAGGACGACGACAACGTGGACATCGACGACGCCATCCACGCCACCGACACCGCCAAGGTCAAGGCCCCCGACGTGCTCAAGCGCCTCAAGGCCAGCCAGATCGCGGCGTATCTCTCCGAGCACGCCGACGAGGTGGGCGACCCGGTGGAGCAGATGATGGACGCGCTGGCGGAGATCCGCGACCCCGACGCCGACGACCCCGACGGCGAGATGCAGGACACCGCCGACGACGTAGGCCGCCTGGTCGGCGGGCTGGACGCGGTCAAGGTCAAGCAGGTGACCAACCAGGTGCTCGCCTGGTTCAAGGCTGCCAAGGCGCTGAAGGATGACGAGTTCGCCAGGCGAATGCCGACATTGGAAGAAGGCGCCAAGCGGATCGTGGGCGACGTGGCGCCGATGCAGGTGCTGGCCCACTGGCTGGAGAACGAGCTGGCGGAGCTGCTTGCCAACCCGCAGATGCCCGGGGCGATCGACGCCGCGATTGCCGCCCGTGCGAACGCGAATCTCAAATGAGGGATGAATCGATGATCGACGCGATTTCGAAACTGACCGGATGGATGCACGCCCGCGGGCGTCGTCTGGTTCGATCTTCCGCCTGCGTGGCGGTGCTCGCGCTGGCCGCAGCAATGTGTATCAGGCCACAAGCATCGCGCGCTGCGCCCGTCGCCAAAGCTGCGCCGCCTCACCCGGTCGCCGCGCGCAGCGTGGTCTCGCGGAACAAGCCGACCAATCCGCACCTGCACACGGTTCAACGGGCGCCGGCCAAGCCGGCGTCGAAGACGGTTCACGTCGCGCGCAAGCCGTCGGTCGCGGTCCACGCCCGGCCGCCCGGTCGTTCGCCGCGCCGGCACGTCGCCACTCACGCGCACCGTCCGGGGACGATCACGGGCGTGGTGCACGGTTCCAAGGGCGGCGCCGTCGCGGGCGCCAAGGTCGTTCTGAAACGTCCCGGGGGTCATACGATCCGCAACGCCCGCGCTCGGCACACGACCTACACGAGCGCCGCCGGCGCCTTCTCGATGCGCGCGGTGAAGGCCGGGCGTTATCGCGTCGTCGCGGCCAAGACCGGCGCCGGTCGAGGCCGCGCCGGCGCCGCGGTGCGCTCGGGCGGCATGCAGCGCGTGGCGATCAAGCTCGCCGGCGCCACTCCGCGCGCGGCGGACGCGAAGGTGAAGCGCCGCAAGTGACGCACGCGCGCGGGCGCGGCACAGTTCATGCACCGGCGATCGACCGCCGGTCCACACGTCGTTCACATCGCGAGTTTCGTGGGCGCGCGCCTTGGCGCGGTACGAAATCGTGTCGCCCGCGCGTGATGCTGCGGCGCGCATTTTTCCCCTTGCAATCTCCCATCGTCCCACCGCGGCGGAAGTTCACCCCGCTCATCCATAAGCGACATCGTGACGCCCCGGAAACGTCCGTTTGTCGGCGTGAAGAATCGCCCGCCGGGGTGCCGATTCCTCCTGCCGCGATCGTGGCCGGGCGGGTGGAACCCGCCGCTGCGAGGCGCGGACGAATTATCCACAAAGGAGAAATGCCATGTTCGGAACAGGCGAAGGCTTCGGCGGCTGGGGCGGGCGGGACGAGCGCGACTGGGCGAGCGACTCGGACGGGCTTGAATCGTCGACCCGGTCCAAACGGAACACGGCGGCGGCGATGGACCGCTGGGTGGACGAGCAGATGTTCGAAGAAGACGTGCGCGCGGTACTTCGGATGATGCGCCCCAACCGCCGCGAGCGGCTGATGGGCTGGAACGAGCACCGCACGGGCGGCGCGCACTTCCGCGCGACGATCTCGTGGGACGACAAGGTGCCCGACGACGAGATCTTCAGCATCCCCAATCTCGCGGAGGTGCTGGAATCGATCCTGGTCGGTTCGATCAAGAGCGAGGCCGAGCTGACCGGCGAGGAGGAGTGCGCCGCCTATCGCCAGGTGCTGCGCGAGCTGTCGCACCGGGTGGACGAGTTCGCGGAGCGGTTCTCGTGACGCGTGTTGGGTGAATGGAGGAATAGCCCTCACCCCAGCCCTCTCCCGGAGTACCGGGCGAGGGGGTGAAAGCGTCAGCCGCGGATGGCGGCGACTAGCGCCGCGGCCAGCGCTTCGTCCGAGAGGATGACGGGGTTGTAGCGCATGCTGCTGGCCTTGCGGGCCAGGGCGACCATCTCGGGCACGCGCGCTTCGGTCAGGCCGAAGCGGGCGAGCGGCGGGATGTTCAGCTCGCGCGCGAGGTACGCGGTGAAGCGGACGCATTCGGACGCGGCATCCTCGTCCGAGGCGTCGGCGCGCGCGCCGAGCCGGCGGCCGATGTCGGCGTAGCGGGTGATGCCGGGCGCGCCGTCTGGGCTCCGCTTCATCGCCTCAAAGTTCGCGGCGATCACGTGCGGGAGCAGTGCGGCGCAGATCGTGCCGTGCGGGGCGCGGAAGTTCGCGCCTAGCGGGGCGGCGAAGCCATGTACCGCTCCAAGGCCCGCGTTGGTCAGCGTGACGCCGCTGAGATGGGCGGCCAGGGCCATGTCCTGGCGCGCGTCGAGGTCACGCCCATCGTGGTACGCACGTGCGAGCGACCTCGATGCCAGCGTGACCCCTTGGAGTGCCAGCGCATCGGTCACGAGCTGAGCGCCGGTGGATGTGTAGGACTCGATCAACTGACAGAGGGCGTCCATGCCGGACCGGGCGGTGACGTCTGGCGGGACATCGATGCCCAGTTCCGGATCGATCAGCGCCACGCGCGGGAGCAGCAATTCGCTGCGGATGCTCGCTTTGAACTGCCGTTCGGGGAGGCCGATGACGGCGTTGCGGGTGGCCTCGGCGCCGGTGCCGGCGGTGGTGGGAATGGCGATCCAAGGGGCGGCGGGCCTGGTGATCTTGAGCCCCTTGCCGATGACTTCCATGTAATCGACGGCCGAGCCGCCGTTGTTCAGGAGACCGGCGACGGCCTTGGCGGCGTCGATGGCGCTGCCGCCGCCGAGGCCGAGGAGGACGTCGACGCCCTCGGAGCGGGCGTGTTCGACGGCGGTGTCGACGTCGGCCACCGTGGGTTCGCCTTTCTGGCGGCGGAGGGTCGCGGTGAGGCCGGCCCTGCGGAGTTGCTCGGCGAGGTGGTCGG
>DATBFY010000558.1:0-33841 GCA_036558265.1 Tepidisphaeraceae bacterium
GCCCGTGCGCAACCGACCCAGCCGGTGAGCGACGTTACAAACCTTCAGATCAGCGTCACCGGTGTCGAAGGCAACGTGCAGGTGCGCGACGGCGACGGTCAACCCTGGCGCAAGGCGGCCGTCGGCATGACCGTGGGCGCGGGGGCCGAATTCCGCACCGGCCCGCGCAGCGCCGTGCGGTGTCAGATCCCGCCGGATCAGACGTTCACGATCGATCGCCTGGGCGTGATGAAGGTGCTGACGGCGATCGAGCAGGGAGGCAAGGTCAGGACCGACGTGGCGATGAAGTACGGCCGCACGCGCTACGACATCGAGCAGGCCGGGATCGAGCACGAATCGACGATCCGCTCGCCCAATGGTTCGCTGGCGCTGCGCGGCACGCGGGTGAGCCTGTACGATCAGCCGCCGTTCACGCCGCGTGCGGTCAGCCTGACCGGGCGCGCGGTCTACGCGACGGCCAAGCGGCAGATCGCGTTCGGCGGCAAGGGACAGGGGACGACCAGCGTATCATCGGACACGCCCTCCGCCGCCGAGACTGCCGCCAAGGTCGCGCTGGTCGAGCACGTCATCGATCCGAAATCCGCGGTCGAGTTGACCCAGGAAGAGACCGAGCAACTCGCGTTTGAAGTCGTGCAGGGAGGCATCCGTTTCGGGCGGTTGATCGTTGGCGGATTCCGCCCGCCGCCGTCGGATCTGGCGGCCGCGGGACTGTTGCCGGGCAAGCTCAATTTCGTCGCGACGTGGACCGGCTTTGCCGATATCGACCTCTTCGTGATCGTCAACCCCGGCACGGCGAACCAGCGGATCCTGGGCAACCCGTCCGTCAGCAGCCTGTTCCCCGGCGAGGTCCAGCAGCGCCTGCCCAGCGGAGCGCGGATCGATTTCGACAAGGTCAGCACGCAGAAGGGCGACTTCGAGGTCGCCTACTGGCCCAACAAGAACTACAAGGGCGGCACCTACGGCCTGGGCGCGATCCACAACGACTTCCGGAGCGTCGATCCGGCATACAGCGCGATCTCCGACGTCAAGCTCGAGGTCTACCTCGACGGCAAGAAGCTCGACACGGTCATCACCAACCCCGACGCCGTCCGCGACCAGAACGCCAACCCGACTTTCGGCACGACCTATCAGACCCAGACGAACCTGAACACCGGGCGCGACGTGGTCTCGACGCTGGCGGTCATCCCTGATCCCAATTCGACCCAGCAGAGATCGACCAGGCGGGCGACCCAGCGCGCCGCACGGTCTCCAACACCACCTGCGGTTTCCTCGGCGCGCCTCAGACGTTAGCGCGCTCGAATTCCCAATCCGGGCTAGCGGCTTTAGCGGCTAGCTCTACAATCGACCCACCCAAAGCCGTGACCCGGATCCAGCGACGACTCCTGATCGACACCAGCGTGATCGGCATCATGCTGACGCTCTTCGTCGCGCTGCTCGACAGCACCAGCCGGGTGCTCCAGCCGCTGGACGATTGGTTTTACGACCGCCGCGCGCGGCTTTGCCAGTTCTTCACGCCTTCGCCGACCGACAAGCTGGTTCACGTCGATATCGACGACGCGAGCCTGGATGCGGTCGGCAAGTGGCCCTGGCCTCGCGCATGGATCGCGGAGATGATCGACGAGATCGACCGCGCCGGCGCCAAGGCGATCGCGACGGACATCATCTTCGACAAGCCATCGGAGCCCCGCTACGTCAAGCTCGCCTCGGGCAAGTTTGACGAGGTAGAAGACGACGCCCGCTTCGCCGACGCCCTGCGGCGTTCGGGCAAGTGCCTCGTGCCCGTCGCGTTCAGCGTCTACGAGACGCCCGCGCCGCTCTACCGTAAGCTGCGCGATTACCTTCTTGCCAACCTGGAGCTCGACGAAACCGCTTGCGCCAAACGCCTGGCGGATGATCCCGAGCACCTCCTGCCGGTCGGCTCGCGATTTCCGATCGATACCTTCATCGCCGCCCGACGCGAAGCGATGAGCATGCGCATCCGCAAGGAATTGGAGCAAGCAGACGTCCCCTCGGACGCATTGCGCAAGCGCCTGCTTCCGAGGACCGACCCCGACATCACCGACTCGCCTCTGCTCCGCCTGTTAGGCGAGGAACATCGCCGCGCGCTCGCGATCGCGCAGCTCCGGCGGCTGATGCTCCCGATCCCCAGCGGCCTGGGCCCATTGGTTCAGTTCGACCGCGAGCAGGTGCCGATCCTCCCGTTCGCGCAGGCGGCGGCGCTGAGCGGGTACGTGAACTACCTTCAGACGGGCGAAAGCGGCACGATCCGCGCCCTGCCGCTTTTCGCCGAATACCACGGTCAGCTCTTTCCCCAGACCGATCTGGTGCTGGCCTGCGCCGTGCTAGGCGCGGACATGCGGTCGGTGCGGCTCTACTCCGATCGCGTCGTGATCCCCAAGGCTCGTGGCGGTCGCGACATCGTCATCCCGGTCCGCAACGTCTACTCGCCTCAGGTGGGCCGTAAGGCCGGGATGTTCATGGATGTGCCCGACCGTGGCCAGCGAGATTGGGAGACGATCTACGACGCGAACCATCGCAACCCGGCGCTCCACATCTCCATCGGCGCCGTGTGGGACGTCCACACGGTCCGCCAGCGAATTGCGAAGAACAACGTCAGCATCGACAAGGCGATCTCGTTCATCCTCGACGACGATAACGAGGTCAAACTGCGCCTCGACCCCGCGAAGGGCAAGGCCTACGCCGCTCATCGCCCCGCTTCCGAGGACACCGACGCCCGGCTGAAGATCGTCGAGTGGACGCGTCACGAACTTGAGGAAAGCGGTATCCTCGACCTGACGAAGCAGTCCGACGACGCGCTCAAGGATCATCCCGAGCAGATCGTGCAGCGCGACGAATTGATCGTCGCGAATCGCGCTCTCAGCACGCTCCTCGACCAGAACAAGTCTCTCGAAGACCAGCTCGCCCGGCGCCGCGCGGAATTGAAGGAGAAGATTAGCGGCCGCGCCGCACTCATCGGCTACGCCGCCACTGGCGGAATCGACGCGTATCCCACCGCCATCCATCCCTCCTGTCCCGGTGTCGTGATCCACGGGCTGACGTTCAACGCGATCATGACCGGCGAACTGTGGCGCCACGCGCCCAAGTGGGTCGTGATCCTGATCACGATCCTCCTGGGCCTGGCGGTCACCGCGGCCAACGGCTTCCTCCGCCCCTCGTGGTCGCTCCTGGTCGCCATCGCCCTTGGCGTGATCTACCTCCTGGTCAACGGTCTGCTCCTCTTCGATTACGCCAATATCTGCGTCGCCGTCGCCGGACCCATCGTCGCACTCGGCTCGGTCTGGTCCACCGGCGCGCTGGCCGCCTTTCTCATCGAATCCACCGAGCGGGCGCGCATCACCCGCCGGTTCTCCTCCTACGTCGATCAGAAACTCGTCGATTACGTCATCGAACACCCCGACGTCGAGCTCGACGGCCAGGTCCGCGAGATGTCCGTCATCTTCACCGACCTCGCCGGTTTCACGTCGTTGTCCGAACAGCTCCGCGAGCGCAGCGTCGGCATTCTCTCGGAGTACCTGGGCCTGATGGTCCCGATCATCCGCAGGCACGATGGCTTTTTGAACAAGTTCATGGGCGACGGGATCATGTGCTTCTTCAACGCCCCCTCCGACGATCCCGAACACGCCGTCCACGCCGTCCAAGCCGCCCTGGAGATGCAGCAGGCTGCAAAAACCTTCGCGGTCACCATGGCCAGGCAGGGCCTGCCCGGCCTCTCCATGCGCTGCGGCGTCTCCAGCGGCAACATGGTCGTCGGCGACTCCGGCCCCGCGGACTACCAGGACTACACCGTGCTGGGCGACTGCGTGAACTTCGCCTCACGCCTCGAGGGCGCCAACAAGTCCACCGGCACCAATGTCCTGATCTCCCAGCGCACCAGCGAACTGCTGGGCGATAAGTTCCTCCTGCGCCCCGTCGGCCGCCTTCAGGTCGTCGGCAAGTCCGAAGGCGTGATGGCCTACGAGCCGCTCGCCTTGCTCGACGACGCCACGCCCGAGGATCGCCTGCTCTGCGCCGCCAGCGCCGAGATGCTGGCCGCTTATCTTGCCCGCGACTTCCAGCGCTGCATCAAGGTGGCCGATCAGATGGATCAGCAGTTCGGCCCGGGCAAGCTCGCCGCGCTCTACCGCCGGCATGGCCAGGAATGCCTCGCCAATCCGCCCGGCGCCGACTTCGCCGGCTATCTCGTCCTCACCGAAAAGTAAAGCCAAACCTCCAGCCGGTGGGGCAGACATTCTTGTCTGCCCGAAAACAACCTTCCGAGCTGGAGGGACCGCCGACCTCGCAAAAGACTGCGAAATTCTGGCAACCCATCCCGCGCCACGATATCCTGTCCGCGCGCACATGGGGGATCAGCCAAACAACAGGAGCAGCGTACCCATGTCGGCTTCACCTCCTTTCTGCGCCGTCGCAGCAATCGTTTTCGCCTCCAGTGTCATCGCACGCGCAGCCGACAATCCCTCTGCGCCGCCCTCGCCCCTCCCCGGCAACGGTCTCGCCCAGCACGACTTCCTCTTCACCGGCGAATGGGACACCCGCAAACCCGTCCAGACGATGTTCATGGTCAAGGGCGGCAAGGTTGTCTGGACGTACGAGATTCCCATCAAGGACGCCAACGGCAATCTGTCGGAATACTCCGACATGCACAGGCTCTCCAACGGCGACATCCTCTTCGCCTGCAAGACCGGCTGGCGGAAGATCAGCCAGGACAAGCAGACCATCTACGACTACCAGTGTCCCAAGACCCAGGAAGGTTGGACCGAGTGCCACTCCGCCCAGCCGATCGGCGACGACAAGGTGCTGTTCATGCAGAACGGCACGCCCGCGAAGCTGATCCTGTTCAACCTCAAGACCCGCAAGGCCGAGATGGAGCACGTCGTTCGCACGAAAGAACCGGTCAATCAGAAGAGCGTCCACGGCCAGTTCCGCAACGTCCGCATGACCCCCGCCGGCACCTACCTGATCGCCCACATGAACCTCGGCAAGGTCATCGAGTACGACAAGGACTGGCACGAGATCTGGTCCTGCGACGCCCCCAGCGTCTGGGCCACCGTGCGCCTCAAGAACGGCAACACGATGATTAGCGGCAACCAGCACGCCTTCGTTCGCGAGGTCAACCCAAAGGGCGAGATCGTCTGGGAAGTGAAAAACGGCGACCTGCCCGGCATCAGGGTCAACGGCGTCCACCAGTGCCAGCGCCTCGCCAACGGCAACACCGTCATCTGTAACTGGACCGCCGGCGTGAAGAAGTCCGACTGGCCGACGATCGTCCAACTGATCGAGGTCACGCCGGAAAAGAAGGTCGTCTGGGCTTTGCGCGAGTGGACCAACCCCGACCTGGGCCCCGCGTCCTGCATCCAACTCCTCGACGAAGGCGGCGCCGACGAAAACGGCGAGTTGCAACGCTGACCGGCGCGCCCCCAAGGCCTTACACCAATGCCTGGATGTCGAGTAGAATGCGGCTTATGAACCTTTCCCTGCATCCCGATATCCAGCGCTTCATCGACGAGCAGGTCAGGACGGGGCGGTATCCGAGTCCCGAGGCGTTAGTCGAGGCCGCCATCGCAGACATGCGCGACGCCAATGAAACCGAGTTAGACGACGCCGCGATCGCCGCGATCAATCGGGCCGAAGAAGAGGCCGATCGCGGTGAGGGCGTTGACTTGGAAACCTTCCGCGCGGACTTCACCAAGCGATTCAAGAGCGCGTAAATGGGGGAATATCGCGTCATCATCACGCCCAGCGCCGGGGCAGACATCAAGAACATCATGACCACATCGTCGCGGACTCCGAACAGAACGCCGCGGCGATGGTGACGCGGATTCTCGACGCGCTCGAGCCGCTCAAGCAATTCCCGCATCGCACCGTGGTCGCCCGCCAAAGCGCCAAGCTGCGCCATCCCGTGCGGTCAATCGCGGTTCGCCCTTACATCGTTTACTTTCGTGTGCTCGATGACCAGCAGGTCGTCCGCGTCTTGCACGTCCGGCATGGCGCGCGTCGCCGACCTCGACGATTCGATCCATGACACGGCGTTCGTTGGGAGTACCTTGCAGAAGTTTTAGGGCAGCGCGATGCCACGACTCTGATCATGCCGCACGAACCCCTCCGCAAACTTGCACCCATGCTCCCGCCCGCGGAACCGGTTCATCAGGTCGTGGATCTCGTAAAACCCCTTCGGATCCTGGCTCTCATGCGCGAAGCATGCCGCCCGTTTGCGCTCCTCGGTTGACGTGATGTCCACGTAGTGCGTGGGCCGAAACAGTTGCGATTGCGTTCCCGTCATGACCTCGAAATAGTAAAGCGCGAACCTTCGCCCGGCCTTCAGCCACGCGTCGTACACCAGGAATGATGCCGCCCGATGATCGCGATGCGTATCCACCGGCCAGTGCGTCAAAACCAGGTCCGGTTTCTCCGCCATCAGCACCTTCGCGAACGCCTCGTACCTCGCCGCGTTGATCTCCGTCGCGCCGTCGACCTGCCCCGCGAACACCGCCCGTGCCTTGAGGACCCGGCACGCCGCCTCGCACTCCGCCGACCGGATCGCCGCCGCCTGCCCGGCCGACTTTCCCTTGATCCCCGCCTCCCCGCGCGTCAGGTAAAGCGCCACCACCTCGTGCCCCAGGTCCGCGACCCGCGCCATCGTCCCGCCCGCGCCCGATTCCGGATCGTCCGGATGCCCGCCGGCCACAACGACCTTGAGCTTGGCCGCCTCGCCATCCGCCGCCAAACCCGCCAGGGGCAATCCCAGCACCGCCGTCCCCGACGCGACCAACGATTGCGACAAGACGTCCCGACGGCTGACCTTCTTCATGGTCCAGTCAATCGTACCATACCCCCGCTTCAACGCCCCGCATGCCGCGTGTGCGCGTGGGTCACGTCGATGAGCGTTCCATCAGATCCTTGAACCGCCTCAGGTCCGCCCGGATCATCTGGTCCGCGTCGCGTCCGAACAGCTTGGCGATCATCGACCCGGCCTTGCCGGCCGGGGGGATGTACTCGATTGCCACCGACACGTGCGTCCCCCGCTCACCGGGCGCCGGCCGGAAGTTGACCGACCCCGCGTTGTCCACGTCCGCCCCCGCGAGGCTGCGCCAGGCGATCAACCGGTTCGGCTCGTCATTGATGATCTCGGCGTCCCACTCGGCGCACGCGCCCATCGGCGCGTCCACGACCCAGTGAGATCGTTTCGCGTCGATCGTCCGCACAGACTTGAGATGGCGCATGAATCGCGGGAGGTTTTCGAAGTTATGCCAGAACTGGTAAAGCTCCTCTGGCGACTTCTGGATCGTGAACGATTCCGTCACGTGAATGCCCCGCTCGAAGTATTCCTCCGGCGCGGCCCCGTCCCCCCGCTCGGCCGTGCTGATCCCCAGCGCGCCGTACAGGTTGCAACGTCCCGTCAACGCCCGCTTGAGCAGCATCGCGCCCAGGCCCGTGACGGCGATCTTTCGCAGCGTAACGTCCCGCAGGCCATACAACGCCAGGAGCGCGCCCGCGCCCGCGGAGATCCAGCGCTCCTGCTGGCTGATGTTCCTGCGCGTCCGCGCGTCCGGGGCGTTGCGTTGAACGCCGGCCTCCGCAGTCGTGTCCATCGTGTTCGCTGTCGTCATCCATGCTCTCCGGCTAATGGTCGATGCCGGTGAGCAATCAAATGGCGTGCCGCAATGGCCGCGGGCAGATCAGGCACGACGGTCGATCAGGTCATCGCTGTGTTTGCAAAGGACCCAGGCCCCCACGCCGAGAATCACCCCCGCTCCCACCACCGTCCCGCCCGCTTCGAACTGCCGACCCAGCAGCTTGAACAATCCCGAATAGATCAGGATCAAGCTTCCCATGCCCGCCCCGGCGATCAACGCCATGATGAGGAGCCAGAGGCAGCGAAAGATCAGGCGGTCGGTCATACCTGTTTAAATCGGCAAGACTTGGAGAAATCCGGAAAAAATTACTACAAGCTGAGCAATATCCTCGAAGGTCGATCAGGTTTCTCTATCTTCTCACATCCTGCCGTTTTTCCTGTCGGCATACGGGTTTGTCACAACTAACAGCCAAATTTCACAAATAATTTGCTGATTTGGGACTTGAACGCAGTTCCCGGTTTCCCCATACTCACCTCTGACAACTCAGTAGGGCACTGTTCACTTCTTTGCTGTACACCCGCTGAATCTGATTGAAGAGTGCGAGACTAGTCCTGATCACGTGGACTTTTCGAGGTCCCGGCCTTTGCGTGGGTGAGGCCGGGACTTTTTGTTTGCGCACGGCGATAATCGTCCGCAGCCATGGGTAGCGCGCGGACGTATTTTCAGAACATTTTCGACAACCTCCGGTCGATCGCGATCGGGATGAAGATCACGCTCAAGTACTGCTTCCAGAAGACGGCCACGGTGCAGTACCCCGAGCAGAAGCTGACCTTCGCCCCGCGCTATCGGGGGATCCATGAATTCGAGGCCAACAAGTGCATTGCCTGTGACTTGTGCGCCAAGGCCTGCCCGGTGGATTGCATTTACATCGACAAATCCGGTCCGCGCAAGATCGACAAGGCGACCGGAATCGTAAACGAGACGGATCCCAAAACGGGCAAGCTGCTGCGCTTCGCCATCGACTACTCCAAATGCCTCTTCTGCGCCCTCTGCACCGAGCCTTGCCCGACCGACTGCATTCACATGGGCAAGCTGCACGACCTCTCCAGTTACAGCCGCGAGGATGTGGTCGTCGAGTTCGCTGACCTCGACAAGCAGGGCCTGCGCACCCCGATCCCGCTCTGGATGGAGCGCAATGAGGACAAGATCCCCTGGGTGAAAGAGGAATACGAGCGCGTGAAAGCCGGGAAACTGGCGACGACCGCCTCCGATATTCCTGAGGTGCGATAGAGCACGACCCCGGCGACAAGGCTCGCCGGGGTCGCGTTGAACGTTCCTGAGGGGCGCCGGTTATTTGTTCTCGCCGGTGCGCGGCCTCTCACCGGACGTGCCGCTGGTTCCACTGGTGCCTTGGCCGCTCGTGCCTTGCTGGCCCCGGATGCGGCTGCCGGCCGTCCGGGCATTCTCACCCGCACCACCTGCGGCGAGCGCCTCGATCGGCAGGCCGCACGCCTGCGCCACCGTGGCGATCTGCCGCGCATGCTCCTGGAGCTTGGGCAGCGTCTGGCTGGCCCACTGCTTGATCTCCGGGTCGGTGCCGTTCTGGGCCTCCTTCTGGAACATCATGATGTCCATGAGGTGGTCCTTGACGTTGTGCAGGACGAACGCGTTGTCGAAATCCTTGCCTTGGAGTTGTTGGAACGCCTGGTAGGTCTCCTGGCATTCGCCCTTGAGGTCGTTGGGCAAGTCGATGTTCTTCTGCTTGGCGATCTGCATGAGTTGCTGGTTGGCCTGCTGGTGGTCCTGCTCGAGTTGTTTGGCGAGGTCCTTGACCTGCTCGTCCTGGGATTTCTGCTGGGCGAGTTGTGCGAGCTTCACCTCGAGCATCCCGCCCTCGGCCGCCTTCATCGCGAACTGTTTGGAGTCCGCGGGACTCTGCATCGCCTTGACCTTATCGTTGACGTCGGCGCGGGCCAACGGCGAGAGGATCATGAATGTTGCGATCGCGAGCGTCGCGGTAAGACATCGGGTCATGGTTGCGCTTCCTTTCGTCATAGTGACTCTGCCGTGTCGACTTGGGGTGACACGGGAATGAGAGGGTGACTCGTGCTGCCTGACGTTTTCGGAACGGTTCAGTCGCACCTCCTTTCCCTTCCCGGGACCTATGCGCCGCCGCTCGCGTGCAACCGGGATGCCGGGCGGGCGAATGATGGAAAAAGCCCTAAGGAGAATGTCAGACCCGGCCGCGCGCGAGAGACGCCGCCCGTCTCTTCGGGTACCCTGTGCCGTCATCGGGAGGACAGATGGCCAGGTTCGGATCAGTTGCGCGCTGGGTGTCGCTCGCGAGTCTTGTCGTGGCATTGCAAGCGCCGGCCGCGGACGTCGGCGATTCTCCCAAGGGTCCAGACAAGCAGCACGCTGAGGCGTATCGTCCGCAGTTCCACTTCACGTCGAAGACGGGCTGGCTGAACGATCCGAACGGACTGGTGTTCCTCGACGGCCACTGGCACCTGTTCTTCCAGCACAATCCCAAGGGCACCAAGTGGGGCAACATGACCTGGGGGCACGCCGTCTCAACCGACCTGTTCCACTGGGAGCAGTGGCCCAACGCCATCGAGCCCGACGGGCTGGGAACCGTCTTTTCCGGCTCGGCCGTCATCGACCACGACAACACCGCCGGCTTCGGGAAGGATGCGATGGTGGCGATCTACACGGCTGCGGGCGGCGAGAACCCGGAGAGCAAGGGCAAACCGTTCACCCAGTGCCTGGCCTACAGCACCGACGGCGGACGGACGATGACCAAGTTCGCCGGTAATCCGATCCTCAAGAACATTTCCGCCGGAAATCGTGATCCGAAGATTTTCTGGCATGCGCCGACGAAGAAATGGGTCATGGCGTTGTGGGTGGAGGTGAACGAGGACGGCAGGTCCGTGAACACCATCCAGTTCTTCGGCTCGCCAAACTTGAAGGCTTGGACCTACCTGAGCCAGATAACCGGCTTCTTCGAATGTCCGGACCTCTTCGAGCTTGCCGTGGACGGCGATGCGACAAACACGAAATGGGTGATTTTCGGCGCGGATGGAAATTACGTCCTCGGCACGTTTGACGGCCAGATCTTTACGAAGGAGACTGGCAAGTTCCGGGGTGACTTTGGCCCCAACTTTTACGCGGCTCAGACTTACAGCGACGTGCCGAAGTCCGACGGTCGGCGAATCCTGATCGGGTGGATGCGCGGCGGGCGCTATCCCGACATGCCATTCAACCAGCAGATGGGTATCCCCACAGAGCTGACCCTGCGCAAAACACCACAGGGCGTGCAGATGTTCAAGTGGCCGGCGCGCGAGATCGCCGACTTGGTCACCAGCGAGCAGGACGTACCGCCCGGCAAGATAGAGGGCACGCGTCAATTGACCACACAACCGGCCGAATTACTCGACATCGAAATGGAATTCGATCCCGGCCAGCAGGGGGGCCTGGCCTTAAACTTCCGCGGCCTGCCCGTGAGCTGGGCCGACGGGACGCTGACGGTGGGCAAGGAGGCGGTGGACTTGAGGCCGGTGCAAGGAACGGTCGACCTGCGCATGATCGTCGATCGAACGTCGGTCGAAGTCTTCGGCAACCGGGGGCTCGTCACCGTCTCGCATTGCTTCGTCCCGGAGCGCGGGCCCGAACCGTTGCAGATGACGACCCAGGGCGGTGGCATCGGGGTGGTCTCGATGAAGGTCAGAGAGTTGCGATCCGCCTGGCGGTAAATTAAGGAGCCGAACCATGAAGCTGGCGCGCATTGTCGCGATAACTGTCCTGTTGAGTCTCCTCACCGGCGCCGGCGGGTGTGATCGCGATTCCGGGCAGTCGAACAAACCACAACCGTCGTCGCAGTCGAAGTCGAGCACTGGCGGCACGATCGGCGTCTCCGTGCTCACGATGACCAACCCGTTCTTCAAGGAGATCGCCGAGACGATCACGTCGGAGGCGAAGAAGAACGGGATGGACGTCATCGTGGTCAGCGGCGAGTTCGACCCCAGCCGCCAGTATGGGCAGGTGAAGGAATTCCTGGTCAAGAAGGTTTCGGCGATCGTGTTGACGCCCTGCGATTCCAAGGCCGTCGGCGCGGCGATCAAGGAGGCGAACGCCGCCGGAATCCCCGTCTTCACCGCCGACATCGCCTGCGTGGATCCGGACGCGAAGGTGGTCTGCCACGTTGCGACCGACAATTACAGCGGTGGCCGCGAGGCGGCCAAGGCGATGATGAAGGGGCTGTCGAACAAGGGAAAGGTCGCGATCATCGACCACCCCGTCGTCGAGAGCGTCATGATGCGCACCAAGGGTTTTCGCGACGAGCTGGCGGCGGCGAAAAGCCCGATCCAGGTCGTCGGCGCTTATCCGGGCAAGGGGTCGAAGGACGAGAGCTTCAAGGTCACGCAGGACATCCTGACCGCCAACAAGGACCTGGCGGGCATCTTCGCGATCAACGACCCTTCCGCCCTGGGCGCATACGCGGCGATCGAGAAGAACGGCCTGGCGGGGAAGGTGCTGATCGTCGGCTTCGACGGACAGCTTGAGGGCAAGCAGGCCATCCGCGATGGACGGGTCTATGCCGATCCGATCCAATTTCCCGACCAGATCGGGCGCGAGACGGTGTCGGCGATCGTGAAATACACCAGCGGCGAGCGCGTGCCCCCGCAGGTGCTCATCCCGACGCAGTTGTACTTCAAAGAGGATGCGGCGAAGGACCCCAGCCTGAAGTAAGCAGCGAGAAGCCGGCATGGCGCATGGCAAGACCGGGCGGCGTTCCTGGCGGCGACGGATCGTGGACGACCTGGGGATGGTCGGTGTCCTTGTATTGCTCTGCGCCTACTACACCTGGGCGACGTGGGGAACGCAGTATCGCGAAGGTGAGGCGGCCGCGGCCGAGGTCCTCATGGCGCTTCCCCCCGACGCGAGTCGAGGCGTCCTCGTCGCCGCACAGCAGGGGGGCGACAGCGAACAGTTCGTCAACGCCGTGACACGCGGCCTTGCGGCGCGCGGCACGCCGGTCTTGGGCGTCGTCCGCGGCGAACCGATTGCGCTCCGCGAGAAACTGGACGAGCTGACCTCGCGCGGCACGCGCCCGTCAGTGATCGTCGCCACGCGCGAGGTCGCCCAGTGGCGCCTGGTACAGAACCTGGCAGGCGTCACGGTAATCTCGCCGCAACCCTATCGGGGTGCGGATTTCCTCACCCGCCGCAACCTCTCCGCCATCGCCGACCGCATCGCCGTTATCGCGATCATCGGCATCGGCATGACCATGGTCATCCTCACCGGCGGCATTGACCTGTCGGTCGGCAGCCTGATCGCGCTCTCGGCGGTCGTGGCGGCGCGGCTGATCGTCGATTATGCCGGAGCCGGGCGCGCCGGGGCCTGGGGCATGGCGGCTTGCTGCGCGGGGGCGATCGGCGCCTGCGCCGCGGCGGGTCTCATGTCGGGCGTGATGAGCACGGCGCTGCGGGTCCCCCCGTTCATCGTGACCCTCGCCGTCATGCTGATCGCCAGCGGGCTGGCGTACGAACTGTCTCACGGCGAGTCGATCAACGCGTTGCCGGAGTCGTTCGTTACCCTGGGCCGCGGACGGGGTGCGCTGGGGATTCCGAACACCGTCTGGCTCATGGGCGCGCTTTATGCGGTGGCGGCGGTCGTCATGTCACGCACACTGCTGGGGCGCTGGATCTACGCGATCGGCGGAAATCGCGAATCGGCGTTCTTCGCCGGCGTGCCGGTGCGCCGTGTCATCGTGACCACCTACATCGTCAGCGCCGCATTGGCGGGTGTCGGCGGGATCGTCGAGGCCTCGCGCCTCAAATCGGGCTCGCCGACGTATGGCCTGATGGCCGAATTGTCCGTGATCGCGGCAGTAGTCGTGGGCGGCACGAGCCTGGCGGGCGGCAAGGGAACCGTCCTGGGCACGCTGGTCGGCGCGCTGATCATCGCGGTGATCGAGAACGGAATGAACCTGACGGGGGTGGGGTCTTATCGTCAGAAGGTCGTGCTGGGAGCGGTGATCCTGGGCGCGGTGCTGCTGGATCAGGCGCGGAACCGGGGGCGCGTCCCGCGCTGGGCATAACAGGAGCCGTCGTCCTGAGTATGAGAAGGTTCTACCGACGAAGGATCTGGCCTCAATGGGACGCAATCACCCCTTCGCGGCCAGATCCTTCGGTCGTCTGAAACTCCCTCATAATCAGGATGACGATTGTGCCAAACCTACTTCGCCGCCGCGAACGTCACCACCTCCGGCGTCGCGGTCTTCATGTTCGGCGCGATGTCCGCCTGCGTCCGCCCGGTGATCCACGCCAACCCCGCCAGCACCACCTTCTGGAAGAACTCGCTCGTCCACACGTCCTCGCGATGCCCCATCGACGTGTAGAACACGCGCCCCTTCTCATACGGCTTCGCCCACGTGGCCGGATAAGGCGGGCGCTTGTACGCGGCTTCGCCCTTGGCCTTCATCGATTCCGTGTCCTGCACCAGCAGCACGTGCAGGTCGTCTGAGAAGTTCGCCAGCGAATACCACTCCTCGGTGAAATTGGCGTCCTTGAGATCCTCCAGCCCGGGGAACTTGTTGTCCACCACGTGCATCGTCGCCTTCTGCTGCGATTGGTGGGTGACGAACTCGCCGCCCAGCATCTTGATGTAGGGCGTGCGCACGTCATCGAGCTTGGCCGCCGCGTCGCGCAGCATGGTCATCTGCTGGGCGATCTTCTTGTCGCCGCGGTAATTCGGGCTGTGGAACGTGTCGGACGCGCAGTGGAACCCGATGAACCCCTTCCCCGACGCCACGAAATCAAACAGCGCCTGCGGGCCCTCCTTGGGCATCGGCGGCCCCTGGTCGTCCTTCGGATTGCGCTGCGCATTGGTCGTCAGGTCCTCGGTCGTGTAGAACGCGATCGCGTCGAACTCCTTGAGTTTGTCGGGTGTGAAGATCGAGCCGTCCTTCGTGCAGGTCACGTCGTAGCCGGCCTTGCCGCCGAACTCCATCAGCGTGCGCTCGGCGTGGGCGTACTGCTCACCGGCCTTGCGCGTGACGACCGGGTGCGGGAAGCCCGACGACTTGGTGAAGAACAGGATCTTCTTGCGACCCTGTTCCTGCTGGGCCAGCGCGCGGCGCGCGATCGGCCCCAGCGCCAGGCCCGCGCCCGCCAGGGCGGCGATCGAGAGCACGTCGCGACGGTTCATCTGCTGGGACATTGGCGATTCCTCCGAAGGTTGGTGTGTGATTGGGGCAGAGTGTGTCCGATGGCTCTGCCGATGTCAAAAGGCGCCCCGATCAAACTTGCTAACGCACCGTCCATTGGCGAGTATTCAGTGGCGTACACACGTCCCCGGAGACCGCACCGATGCGAAAACTGCTGCTGACCTGCTTTCTGACCGCGCTCGTCGCGCCGCTCACCTACGGCCTCTCCCCCAATGATTGGCCCCGTTTCCGCGGCCCCAACGGCTCGGGCAATGCGCCCGACGCCAAGACGCCCGCCAGGTTCACCGACAAGGACCTCGACTGGAAGATCGACCTGCCCGGGATCGGCCACTCTTCCCCCGTGGTCGTCGGCGACCGCATCTTCGTCACCTGTGCCGAGACCAACGGCCCCGGCCGCCACCTCATCTGCATCAACCTCGCCGACGGCAAGCCGCTCTGGCGGCGCGACTATTCGCTCCAGCCCATCCGCTTGAACCCCAACAATTCCGGCGCCTCCGGCTCGCCCGCCGCGGATGATGAGCGCGTCTATTACACCTTCGTCGGCCAGGAGGGCTACCGCGTCTACTGCGCCGACCAGAAGACCGGCAACGAACTCTGGACCTACGACATGGGGCACTGGGTCTCGCAGCACGGTTGCGGATGCTCTCCGATTGTCGCCGGCGACGTCGTGATCGTCCCCAACGACCAGGACGGACCCACGGCCACGGTCGTCGGGCTCGACAAGCGCACCGGCAAACGGCTCTGGCAGATTCCGCGCCGCATCGGCAACAACGGCGCCGCGGCGTCAACGCCGTGCCTCTATCCGTCCAACACCGCGACCGACCCGCTGGTCATCCTCACCTCGCGCGAGGAGGGCTTCAGCGCGCTCGACCCGCGCACCGGCAAGACCGCCTGGGCGGTCACGGACGTGCTCAAGTTCAGGCCCGTCGGCTCGCCCATCGTCGCCGGCAACCTCGTCGTCGGCACCTGCGGCGAAGGAGCCGCCAACCGCGGCGGGGCGGTCATCGACGCCTCCAGCCCCGCCACGCCCAAGGTGCTTTACAAGCTGCCCACCGGCCGCGACGCCCCCTATGTTCCCTCCCCCGTCGTCAAGGGCGATCTGCTCTTCACCTGGTCCGACATCGGCACGGTCAACTGCGTGCGCCTGGCGGATGATAAGCCCGTCTGGCAGGAGAAGGTCAAGGGCGACCGCGGCCGCGCCGAGTTCTTCTCCTCCCCCATCATCGCCGGCGACAAGCTTTACAACATCACCAAGGACGGCGAGGTCATCTGCCTGGCCGCCGCCGATCACTTCCAGGACCTGGGGCATAGCCCGCTGAATGACCGCTGCTTCGCCACCCCCGCCATCGTCGGCGATCGGCTGGTCATCCGCACGGCCTCGCACCTGATGTCGGTGAACGGAAAGCATTGAAGAGGAGGACAGATGCAGACCCGATTCCCATTGATCGCGCTACTGGTCGCCCTGGCGCCGGCGTTCGGGTTCGCCGCCACGCCTCCACAGGGTTTTGACGCGCCGAAGGACGTCCCCCACGGCAAGGTCGAGCACGTCACGTACGCGTCCAGGACGCTCGGCTTTGACCGTCCCGCCGAGATCTACCTGCCCCCCGGCTACGACGCCGCCAGAAAGTACCCGGTCCTCTACCTTCTCCACGGCTCCGGCGACGACGAGACGGGTTGGCTGACCAAGGGCGCAGCCGCCCACATCCTCGACAACCTCTACGCCGATTCGTCCGCGAAGATGACCCCGATGATCGTCGTCATGCCCTACGGCTTTGCGAAGAAGAAAGACGCGCCGATGCCGACCGACCCGCAGGAACGGGGCAAAATCTCGCGCGCCTTCGACGACGATCTCGTCAAGGACCTGATCCCCTTTGTCGAGTCGAAATACCCCGTCCTCGCCGACCGCGACCACCGCGCCGTCGCCGGCCTGTCGATGGGCGGCGGCCAGACCCTCCGCATCGGCCTGGCGAACCTCGACAAGTTCGCCTGGATGGGCGTCATGTCCTCCATGCTCCGCGAACCCTGGCCCGACGCGATCGCAAAGGTGCTGGACGACGCCGCAGGGACGAATGCCAGGCTCAAGCTCTTCTATTACTCCACCGGCGACAAGGATCGCGGCATCGAGGCGATGAAGAAGTTCAACGCCGCCCTGGACACCCGGGGCATCCACCATCGCTGGGAACTCAAATCCGGCACCCACGAGTGGAAAGTCTGGAAAGAAAGCCTGTGGGAACTCGCCCCGTTGCTCTTCAAGTAAGCTCAGGTGGCACGGGCGTCCCGCCCGTGTTTCCATTTTCACGGGCGAGTCACCCGTGCCACAGAGTTCGGTTTCCGCCCTGTCTCCCCTGCGTTCAACGCCGCCTTGTATTCCTCCTCCGACACCAACCCCGCCTCCATCAAAAATCGGCTCGGCATGGACGGCTTGAATCGCGCCGTCTTGTTCCGCGTGAAACTGTCCTGCCGCTTCTCGCACCACGTGACGCGCAACAATCTCTTCGCCCGCGTGAACCCCACGTAACAAAGCCGCCGCTCCTCATCCAGGCCCCGGTCGCCCCGATCCGCCAGCGCCCGCTCGTGCGGCAGGATCCCCGCCTCCACCCCGATCATGTACACCACGTCGAACTCCAGCCCCTTCGACGCGTGAAGCGACATCAGCCGCACCGCGTTCTCAGTTCGCGTCTCGTCGCCGTCGGTATAGAGCGAGATCGATTGCAGGTAATCCGCGATCGACGCCCGCGGTTCGCCCCGGCAGAACTCGGCGATGCTGTTCACCAGCTCGTTCACGTTCTGACGCCGCGCGTCGTACTCGTTCTTCTCCTCGTACTTGTCCTTGAGCCACTCGTCATACTTCGTCCGGTCGAGCACCTCGTTGGCGATCTCGGCGACGCTCCTGCCGTGCAGGTCGAAGCCCAAGACCCGCCGCGCCTCCTGGCACGCCCGGATCGCCGCGTCCGTCAGCGGCTTGTCGTGCTCATCCCGAATCAGCGGCAGATGGCCGTCGCTCATCGCCGTCAGCAGATCGATGTGACTCCGCTCGGCATACGCCTCCAGCCGTCCGATCAGCGCATCCCCCATCCCCCGCGCCGGCTTGTTGGCGATTCGCGCGAACGAGATGCCGTCTCGCGAATTGCACAGGAACCGCAGCATCGACAGGACGTCCTTCACTTCCATCCGGTCGTAATAGCTCCCGCTCCCGATCACCTGGTAGGGGATCTTGCGCTTCGCCAGCGCCTGCTCCACCAGGCGCGACATGTCGTTCGTGCGGTAAAAGACCGCCATGTCGCGCGGCTGCGTCCCCGACTTCATCATCGTCTCGATGTTCAGCGACACCGCGTCCGCCTCGTGCTCGGGCGTCGGCAGCCTGGCGCACTTCACCGGCTCGCCGTCCGCATGCACCGTCGAGAATTCCACCGGGATGCGATTGGCACAATGCCTGATCAGCGTGTCCGCCACCCGGATCACCTGCGGCGTTGAGCGGTAATTCGTCCCCAGCTTCACGATCGTACACCGCCCGGTCTTCCGCTTGCCGTTCTCGATGAATTTGGGGATCGCCTCCGGACTCGCCCCGCGCCATTCATAGATACTCTGGTCGGCATCGCCCACAGCTAATACATTGTCATCAACCCCAGCCAACAGCTCCACGATCTCGTTCTGCGCCCGGTTCGTATCCTGGTACTCGTCCACCTGGATGAACCGGAACTTCTTCTGAAGCCGTTCCCGCACCTCGGCCTGCTCGCTCAACAGTCGTGCGGTTTCAGAAAGCAGCCCTGAAAAGTCGGCTTGGTTACGCTCGCGCAACGTCGAGACATACCTCTCAATCACGCGAAGCTCCGCCTCGCGCAACCTGCCCTTGGCGATGTGCAGAAGATCCTCCGGCCCGCCCAGGCTCTCGCGCCAGTCGTTGGCGATCCACGCCATCACCTTCGCCAGCGGCTTGCTCGGCTCCATGCCGCGCTTGCGGGCGATCTGCAAAAGCAGATCGACCTGGTCGTTGGAATCGATCACGGTCAATCGGTCGTTGTATCCCAGCGGCCCGCCAAGACGGCGCAGCACCATCCCGCAAAGCCCGTGAAAGTTGGAGATGAACACCTTCTTCGCCGCCGGCCCGAACGCCGCCGCGATCCGGTCCCGCATCTCGTCGCGGGCCTTGTTGGTAAAGGTCAGGCACAGGATCGAGGCGGGGTTGTACCCCCCGCGGATCAACCGGCCCGTTCGTTCCGTCAGCGTGCGCGTCTTCCCCGACCCGGGCCCTGCGAGCGTGAGGATCCGCCCATGCACGTGATTGGCGACGTCTTCCTGTTGGGGGTTGAGCTTCATTCCGCTTTCGCGACCGCGGGAAGATACGAACCCGGACCCATTGCGTCGAGGGCAGGAATTGAGCAATCGCGCGGTTGTCAGGGCGCACGGATGCGGGTTCAATCGACGGACCATGGTTCCCGAGACGCTGGCACCGAAGTTGAAGGGGCCGAGCGGGCAGATCTTCCCATCAATCTGCCGGCTCTCGCCCGATCTGTCGAAACTGGCGTTCTGGGTGCCCGAGGGCGAGCAACGGGGGCTTTACGTGGGAGAGGCCGAATGGGCCGACCAGCTCGGCGAGGCCGCCGAACGCATTTGGACCTGCGAAACCGGCGATCTGACCGAACTCGCCTGGTCGGGCGATGGGCAATACCTCGCGCTGCGGCTCATTGACGACGGGCGGGCTCAAATCGGTGTGCTCCGGTTGATTGATCGGTCGTACACTCAGATCGCCGGAGCCACGTTCGCCTGGGCCGGCAAGGGCGCGACGCTGCTGGCGGCCGATCCGGCCTCCTCGCGCGTCTTGCTCAAAGACCTCGAACTGGCGGTCGAGCATCGTGTTGCCCAGATCACGGACGAAGGCGATCCGAACCTCCCCCCGGTGATCTCGGTCAGTCCGGACCAGCGGCGGTTCGCGCTCGTCACCCGCCGCGCTTCCGAGGACGCAACCCACGTCGATCTGGCATACCACGACGGCCGGCAATGGCAGGTCGCGCCCGTCACGCAACTGGCCGGCACCGTAGCCCGGATCCTGCCGTTCTGGACGGCCGACTCGCAGGCCTGCGGGCTTTACGTGATCGATCCGGAGCAACACCACACGGCCATGATCGCGATCCCGGACCAGGAAGGCTCGGGCGACGTCCTGTACACTTCCGATACCGTCGATGCCGTCATTCGGCCCGCCGTGCATCCGGACGGCCGCCTGATCGCGTTCGTCCGGGCCCATCCGACTCAGGCCAACCCCACCCTGAGCGAGAACCGGCTGGTCCTGCTCGACCCGATGGAACACGCGATCGCCCCGATCACCGCCGATGGACAGATCGTGGGCAACCTCCGCTGGCTGGACGGGCAGACGCTGCTGGTCGAGGGCGGCCCGGCGGTCTGGACCGTGAAACTCCGTGCGACCGAGGAACCGTCTGCTGCGAATGCTCCGGAGGAGCTGCCGCCGACCGCGGTGCCGTTCGTCCGCACGACCGTGTTAGATACCGATGCGTCGCTCGCGTTCTCTTGCGAGATTCCGGCCGACTGGCGGCGGACGCCACTCCCCCCGGTGGAGGTGGACCTCGCCGACCCGCGGACGATGCGGCCGCTTTGTCTGTTCGGGCCCGAATACGCCTCGGTCTACTTCACCGTCGCGGCGCGGCCGGCGATCGACGGAATGGAAGCGGAGCAGGCGCTGACGTTCCTTGCCAAGGCGCAAGGGTTTGACGTCCGACAGGTCCAACCGACGAGTCTCCGCTCGGGTGCGACGGGGGTTGGGGCGGAGGCGACACAGCAAACCGAAGGCGGCGTGATGCGCCTGCGCCTCGTGATGATCCAGGACGCCGGGCGACTGTTCTCGCTCGCCGGCATGGCGCCCGCGCCCTTGTGGGAACCCCTTCGTGCGACGCTCGATCAGGTGATCGAGAGTTTCACGTTGCTCGACCCGAAAGGGGCGAGCGGGCCGGTGTCCGAGTGAGCAAGTTGTCGCGAGCGGATTTGTCGGCGGGGGGAAGGCCGACTCCCGTGCTATAATCCGCATCATCCCATTCCGGGCGGAGTCGAGCGTGGTCCCGCCCGTCTTGAGTGATTTCGTTCCCTTGTCGTGCAACCTGAGCAGGCCGTTGGCGCAGGGTCGGCCCTGCCCGCCATCTTCAGCGAGGGTGCGTCTAGCACGCGGGGGTGGTGGGCATCGCCGGCCCTGTTTTCGCGCGCCCTCCCGTCACTTCCCCCGCCCGAAGATGATGAAGAGGATGTCCACCACGAAAAGCAGGACGATCGTCATCTCCAACACCAGCATCCAGCGGTTGTTCCGATCCTGCTGAAGGATGTGGTAGATGTCGTCCAGCGTCTTGAGCTTCTCATCGATGGTCTTGTGCCAGTCGGACAGGTGAAAGCGCGATGAGAGACCCTGGTAGATGCGGGCCAAGTGCCAATCCCCGAAGAACTTGGTGATGTTCGACAGCTCGTCGGACAGCCGCGCCAGATCGACCCGGATCTCACGCAACTCGCGCTGCACGGGTCCGCCGGTCCACCGGGTGAACCGCCGCGCCGCCAGGTCGCGGTAGGCCCTTTCGACCGCATTGTCCAGGATCCCGTCGTAAGCCTCGAGCTCCGCGAGTTGCAGGTTCGCCAGCTCCATGATGTAAAGCGTCTCGTCGAGGAACCGGGGCTCGTCGATGATCAGGGCGGCGTCCCAGTCCATGACGACGATGTCGTGGTCATAATAGCTGTAATACTTCGTGGTCGATTCGTCGGATTCTTGCTCGGAAAGGTGCGTCGGGTCCGGCTCCTCCGTCAGGAGGGAGGCAACCTCGCGGCGGTTGGCGGTCAGCCATTCCTCGGCCGAGATCTCCCGCCCGTCCAAACCGCGCATCGGAGCGTGCAGGCAGAAGACGGTGTACGCCTCCTCCTCGCCGAGCTGCTGATTGGGGCGGATGCAGTACGGCGCTAACTCACGGCGGACTTCTTCGGCCAACTGCCGCACGTCGTCGTAAAGATAGACGCCGTTGCTGAAGCGCAAGTCGTGGAAAGAGACCAGGTCCGAGATCCGCTCGACCCGGACCGGGATCCGGACCGTGATGCTGATCGCCCCCACCGGCAACACCTTGACGCTCCGCTCGATCCGCGTGGGGCCGAACGGGCCGAAACGCTCCAGCGGGGGCAGCCGAACCATCTGGGCCCGGTGGAAAAACGCCTGGCGGGGACTGCGCTTGGACGCATCCACGGCAAACTGGGCCACCTGTTGTCCCAGGAGGGTGCGAAGGGGTTGCCGGAGGAGCTCGTAAGCAATGTCAAACGCATAAATGTACACCACCTCCCCCACATAGGGAGTCACCGGGATAGCGGCGGGTTGCCGAGAGGGAGATTGAAGCTGACCAGCCGGCGGTGTCATAAGCTTCGCGAATTCTATGGGCGGAAAAGATCTGGTCCAACCCGGATAAGAGCAGCGTCGGGACGACAGAAATGGAACGGTGGTCTCAGTAAGGGTTTATGGCGATGAGGAGGGTAAAGCGACCGGACACCAGCGAGCGCCTCCCATCTTGGTTCGTTGCGCGGGACCGACTATAAACGCATTTCGTCCGACGCGCGAGGCCCATGAACCGCAGAGAGCCCTTGACTCGGCTGGAGGAGGGGCTGCCCGCCGGCTGGTATTACGATCCGGCGCACTACCAGCGCGAGCTGGAGGTGTTCTGGTCCGCGCGGTGGGTCGCCGCCGCGCGCGAGGAAGAGGTGCCGGCAGCGGGCGACTGGCGCCTTGTCCGCCTCGGGACGCAATCGATCATTCTGCTCAGAGACTCCGGCGGCCGGATCCGCGCGTTCCACAACATCTGCCGCCACCGCGGTTCCGTGCTCTGCACACAGGAGCAGGGCTGCTTCGAGCGCGACCGCATCGTTTGTCCCTACCACTCCTGGGTGTACGACCTCTGTGGAGATCTGGTCGCCACGCCCAATCGCATGGAGACGCCGGACTTTCAACCGGAGGATTTCCCGCTGTTCGAGGTGGCGGTGGACACGTGGGGCGGGTTCATCTTCATCAACCTGAGTGGGGCCACCGCGACGCCGCTGCGGCAGGCGTTGGGCGACTTGGAGGATCGCTTCGAGCGCTACGGCTTTGCCGACCTGCGGATCGGCAAGCGCATCGTCGCGGACGTGCGCGCGAACTGGAAGCTGCTGGTCGAGAACTTCTCCGAGTGCTTTCACTGTCCCCCGGTGCATCCGGAATTGTGCCGGGTGGTGACCGCCTACCGGGATGCCGGCGCGTGGGGGTTGCGGGGTGGGCCGGAAACCAAGCCGGAATACAAGCCCGGCGCGGTGACGCTGACGCTCGACGGCAGCGCGCGGCTCCCGCCGTTCCGCGGGTTGAATGATGAGGAGCGCCGGACCGTCTACATAGCGGAGATGCTCCCGCCCAACCTGTTCCTGAACGTGCACCCGGATTACGTGAACGCGCACGTGATGTTCCCGACGGGGCCACAGAGCGTGCGGATCGTCTATGACTGGCTGTTCGAGTCGCAGCAACTGCCGCTGGCTGAGGCGGACCTCGCACACTACGTCGCATTGTGGGACGTGACCAATCGGCAGGACGCGCGCAACTGCGAGTGGCAGCAGGAGGGGATGCATTCGCGCGAGTTCACGCACGGTGTTTACGTGCCGCAGGAGTTCGATTCTCACCGGTTCGCTCAATGGGTCCGCGCCGCGCTGGGCGAGGCGCAGCGGGAGTGAGAAAGGTTGGCGCCGCACATGTCACGAATGGATTCCGATGTTGCGATCGTAGGCGCGGGGCATAACGGGTTGGTGGCGGCGATCCTCCTGGCGCGGCATGGGCTGCGGGTGGTGGTGCTGGAGGAGAAGTCGTCGGTCGGCGGGGCGGCCAAGACGGAGTACCCGTTCGCCAGGGCGCCGGGACTCGGCACGTCCACCGGCGCGTACCTGCTGGGCGTCATGCAGCCCGAGCTGATCGCCAAGCTGGGGGCGCGGTTCACGCTGATCCGGCGGGATCCGCATTATTTCCTGCCGACCCTGGATCGGCGGTACCTGCTCTTCGGGTCGGATACCGCGGCGATGCGGCGGCAGTTCGTCGAGTTCTTCTCCGAAGCCGACTGGAACGCCAACCAGGCGATGAACCAGGAGATCAGCCAGATCCGCGACGACCTGGCGCCGGCCTGGCTGGCCGAGCCGTTTTCGGTGGAAGCGACCGCAGAGCGCTACATCCGTCCGGCATTGCGCAACGTGTTTCTAAACCTGGTGGCGCGTCCGGTGGAGGAATACCTGGCGCGGTTCGCCTTCAAGAGCGAGCTGCTGGTGGCGATGTACGCGGTGACGGACGGGTTCTCTGGACTGTGCGCCAGCTTCGGCACGCCCGGCACGGGGATGAACTTCCTCGTACACAACATGTGCCGGCTCCCGGGGGCGGACGGCACGTGGATGATCGTCAAGGGGGGAATGGGGAGCGTGACCAGGGAACTGGCGCGGCTGGCGACCGAGGCAGGGACGCAGATCCTGACCGATGCCGCTGTCGAGCGAATCGAAATCCAGGGCAGGGCTGTGACGGGCGTAGTGCTTCAGGATGGTCGCCAGATCGCGTCGGGGGTCGTCCTCAGCAACGCCGACCCGTTCCGCACGCGAGCACTCGTGGGGGCAGAACATTTCCCTGCCGAGTTCAACACGAAGCTGGATGGCTTCCGCCGCGCGGGCACGACGATGAAGGTGAACCTCGCGCTCGATCGCCTGCCGACGTTCACCTGCCTTCCCGAAAACCGTGGCCAGCACAACGCGACGATCCACCTGTTGCCGCAGGAGGGCGATGTGATCGCCCAGGTGCGGCGCGGGTTCGAGCGTGTGGCCGCCGGGGAGCTGGCGGATTTCCCGACGATCGAGTGGTACATTCACACCCAGGCCGACCCGAGCCTCATGGACGAGAAAGGCCGGCACAACGCCGCGTTCTTCGTGCAGTGGGCGCCGTACGAGCTTTCAGGCGGGCGGCGATGGGAGGACGAGGAGGGGCGTTACGTCGAGCACCTGCTGGGGATCGCCGAGCGGTTCGCGCCGGGTTTCCACCAGAGCGTCGTGGACGTCTTCGCGCTGACGCCCAAAAAGATCGAGGAGCACTTCGGCATCCGCTTCGGCCACATTCACCACGTGGACAACACGTTCGGATTTGATCGGCGGATGCCGTACGCGACGCCGGTGGCAGGCTTGTACTCGTGCAGCGCGGGATGTCACCCGGCGGGGTCGGTGATCGGCTCGGCGGGGCACAACGCGGCGATGCGGGTGATCCGGGACCTTGGCGCCACCGCACGCGCTGGCTGAGCACAGCGGGGTGAAGCGAATCACTTCTTCTTCGTCAACGCGATGATCACCTGTCCGCCCGCGTCGCCCTCGGCGGGGCTGAACTGGGGGCTGAGCAGCTTGATCCGGCCTTGAGCGTCCGGGATGCCGGAATCCAGCACGGCGGTGCGGACGGTGGCGAGGCGCGCGCGCGCCAGTTCGAGCGCCGCGGTGCGGGTCCGCCGGGCAGCCTGGCGTTCGGCGCCCGGGCGGAGCATCTCGTAGACGCGGTCCAGCGCATCCTCGGTCGTCGCCAGCTCGCGGTCGATCGCCCGCAGGCGGTCCACGTACGGCGCGGCGTCAGCCGCACCGCCGGATGCCAGGCGCGCGCGGGTCAGTCCCGCCATGTCGGCGCGCAAGGCGGACAGCTCGAGCTTCCGGGCGCGAAGCTGGTAGGCCATCGCCTCGCAATCCGAGCGATTCGGGTTGGCCCGGGCCTCGGCCAGCGTCAGGTCGCCGCCGCCCAGGTCGTGCTTGAGCGCCAGCTCGAGCGTCTTGTCCTTGCGCATGCGCTCGATCAGGGCGTTGAGCGTGTTGGCCGCGGGGGTATCCAGCGCCGCGTCGCCGGCTTGGAACGCGAGCGGGACCGGCGGTTCCTGTCCCGGTTTCTTCTCCCCGCTGATGCCGAAGAGGGCCGCCACGCCGGTCACGGCCTTGACCGGCGCGCTGGCGACCGCCGTGGCGATCACCCCGCCGACCGCCGCAACCGCGCTGGGGCCCAGCCCCTCAAGCTTGCCGTCCTTCACGTTCGCCCCCACGTTGAGCGTGATCGACCCGTCGGCGCTCTGCAGGAGCTTGATGACCGCGTCGAGCGGCGCCGGGAGCGAGAGATGCCGAACGATCGGGCCGTTCTTTGGCTCGGACATTTCCAGGTCGGTGAAGACCGCCTTAGTTCGACCCTCAATCACGCCGTCGGGTTGGAACCGCAGGTCGACCGTGTCGTCGAACGTGCCCCCGGAGAGGTTTACACCGCCCTCCTTGGCCGCGCCGGCGAAGCCGGCAAGCTCGACGCCGCTTACGGTGGTGCGGACCCAGCCGGTCGTTTTCGGGTAAAGCGACACCTTGCCGACGGCCGCAACCTGGCTGAACAGCTCGCGCTCTTCGAACTCCTGTTTGGCCTCGATCTTCTGTCCGGCGACCATGGCCGCGGCGTCGCCGATCGCGCCCGGGATGCCAAGCCCGTGCGGTTTCTTCGGGAGACTCACCTTGCCCGAATTCACCAGCGCCGCAAAACGGATCGGCTTGTCCTCGTAGGGTGACCAGTTCGAGAGGCCGCGCACCTCGACGTCAAGGCCCGTCAGCGGGACGACCAGTGGCGGCTGCATCACCTGGTCCGCGTAGCGGATGTCCAGGCCGCTGATGATGAGGCGGTCGATGCGGATCTCCGCGGTCGGCTTGGTAGTGGGGGCCCGGGCGGTTGTCGCCATGGCGATGGATTTGGCCGGCGGCGGCGGGGATGGCGCCGCGGTCGGGGCGGTGGTGGGTTGCGTCGCCGACTTTGCGGGCTTGATCGTCCAGCCCAGCGCGTGCAGTCCACTGGCGTCCCGGGAAACCTCGGCGACGGGCTTGGTGACCTCCAGCGACTTGACGCGCACGCTTCCGGTCCGCGGGAGGACGCGCACGCCATCCGAGCGAAGCTCTTCAACCCCGGCGAGCACCGGCCCGTCGGGCGTGGCGCGATATTCGAGCGTCTTCACCAGCAGGTCGAGGTCGAACCCGCGGGAAAAGTCGAAGTCGGCCGCCCCGCGACGGTCGAGCCTGGCGGTCGCCTCCAGGCGCGTGCGAAACACGCCGTTCGTCAAGCTGCTGCCGTCCACGGTTGGTTTGAATTCCGGGAATAGCGCGGGAAAGCCGTCGCCCCGGATCCCCGTCAACGCCAGGTCAAGGTTCGCCGTCGGCTGGCGGGCAAAGGGGGCGATCTGGGCGTTCAGGGCGAGCCGGTCCACCAGTGGGTCGATCCGACCGGTCAACTCGAGGTGCGAGGGCGGATTGCCGGCAGCGTCGGGACCAAGCCACTTGATCGGTTCGACGTTGCGCAGGTGGAGATCCGAAATCGTAACGGGGGTGGCCTGCGGGCGCGATCCGTCGGTGAAGGTGAGACGTGCGATGGCGAGGTCGATCTTTTCAGCGGTGACCAGAGGCAGGGCCTTGCGCGCCTGCGCGACCATGGTCGCGGCATCCTGGGTCGTGGCGGTGGTCGTCGAACCTTGACGGACCGGGGGACTTGCGGCGGTGGCCGGCGGCGGCTGTGGGCTCGCGGTGGTCACCTGGTGCGTCGTCGTGCCGCCCACGCGCACGCCCAGGAGACCCAGCGATCCGTCGGGCAGCTTGCGCACGTCCGTCTGCACGCCGGCGAGCGTGATCTCCTGGACCGCGATTACTCCCCCTGGCGGGTCAAGCCGAGGCACAACCACGCGCGCGGTGTCGAATTTGAACAGCGCCTCCTTGGCGGCCGCGGCGTCGCGGTAATCGAATTGATCGACCGCCAGTCGGACCGATTGGCCGCCGCGAGGATTGGGTGCCATCGCGGCGTCCACCTGGGCAGTGAGCCGTCCGTCTTTAATGGCCGGCTTGACGTCGGGCGGCAGATACGCGGCGAGCACCGCGCCGTTAAGACCGTTCGCATTGACCGCCAGCTTGGCGGCAGGAGACAAAGTGTCCGGCGTGATCTGCCCGGAAACCGAAAGCTTGTCCACGATTCCCTCGGCCCGCGCCACCACATGAAGGTCCGCCGGAGTCGGCTTGCCTCCGATCGACACCGGGCCCAACTCGACGTCCGCGATCGCACGGGAGCGGATGGGCGTTGGCCCCGCGGCCAGATCCTCCCAGTCAAATGTGGCGTTCACAATGTGAAGCGACGAGAGAAGCGTGATGGCGGTGGCGGGAGTGGGCGGGTTAGGCTGGGACGCCGCGGTTGCCGGGGCCCTGACCCGGGCTTCGGGCGGTGCGGCGTGGGTCGCGGCTACGCTTGCCGGCCGAGAGGTCGCTGTTCGCGGGAGCAGTCGGACGCCCCCGACGACCAGCGTGCCATCCTTGTCGCGCAGCGCGCGGGCGGCGGGTTGGTTCAACGTAATGGCGCCCAGATTCCATTGCCCGGGCCTCAGTGTGACGCCCTCCACCTTGATCGCGTCAACCGAGGCGAGCGAAACATCGCCATCGGTATACTTCAGATCCGTCAGGTCGAACTTGGCCGACACGGTCTGTTCTTTCTCGTTCACCGTGCCGCGGATCCGGCAGGTCAGGTTACCGTCGCGGAGCACCGGCTCGATGCCCACCGCCTTGAGGTAGGGCTTGAGCGCCGCCGCCGTAAGCGAATGCGCCATGACGCGCAGGTCCATCTCCATCGAACCGGCCTTGGGCGCGATCGTCCCCTCGACCGCGGCGCGGCCGACGACGCCCGGGGCCGCGATCCACGCCTTGACCTGTCCGGTCTTGTTCGATTCGGCTTTCGGATCCGGGTCCAGAAGTATGTCCGACAGTTCGAGTCCCGCGTCCGACAGGCTTAGCTCGGTCGGTGGGTTGACCGTCTGATCCTGCAGCGCCAGCCGCAACCCTTTCCATGTGAGCCGATCGATCTGAATCGTCGGCGGTCGGACGGCCGGGGCGGCGGTGCGTGACGACACCGCCGCGCGGTTCGCGGCGACGGCGGTGGTGTTCGTAGCCGGCGCGGGAGTTGTCCTGGCCACCACCGACGCAGCGGCGTGCTCCCTCGGTCGAAAGCCGAGCACTTGAAGCCTGCCCGACGGCTCAATCCGTGCGACCGCGCTCGGCCCGACGATCTGCACGTCCTTCAACACAAGCAGGCGACGGTCGGGATCAAATGAAGCGCCCTTCACATTCACGTCGGCCAGGTCAAAGAGTGACTGCCCGTCCTTCAGCGACAGCTCGCTCAGTCTGGCGTCCGTCGAAAGCACACCCGACGCGTCCGATGCCGTGCGCGCGACCAGCCGGCAGTTGAACGTCGCGTCGTTCCAGAGCGATTCCAGCCCGAGCTGGTCGAGGTAGGGCTTGACCGCCTGCGGGCACAAGCCGTCCGCCGCGATCGACAGATCAGCCGTCCGTTGCGCGTCGAACGGCGCGCACGTGCCGGCGATCTTGACCGACCGGGCCACGCCCGGCACGTGAAACGATGCCGACACCTGTAGAGGGGTCGCGCTGGAGGCGACCGCGGCAGCCGGCCGCGTGCTCGACCCGCCAGCAGCGCGCACGGTCAGTTCGTCCATATCGACGGCAAGTGCCACGGCCGGCCGCACGCCCTGGTCGTCAAAGGCGAGCTTCACATCCCCGATGCGAAGCTTGGAAAGGGATACGTCAAACGCCGGCGGCGCGGGGGCGCGGCTCACGGTGGGTGAAGGCTTGGCGGCGACCGCGACCGCCGTCACCTGTGACGGTCGCGACGGGCGCGTTGCTGGCGGCTTGGCGGGCGCGTTGACTGGCAGCGGGAGCAGCTCGATGCCGGCGACGCCGACGTAACCGGCCGTCGTCCGGTGGGCCGCGCCGCGGACGTGATCGATGTCGATCGATCCGACGTGCAGCGACCTCGAGTTGAGCGCGTCGACGTCGACGAGCAGACGACCGAGGCTGACCGTTTCCCGCCCGTCGGCGGTCGCGCGCACGTCGTGGAAGTCCAGCCGTCCCGTCAGTGTATCGGGCGCGGCAGGTCGCGTCGTGGCCTTGAGGTGCCCCTTGAGCTGGAGCGTGATATCGCCGGCCACCGGGCGGATTCCCACCGGCGCCAGGTACGGCGCCGCCGGCCGCAAGTTCAGCCGCTTCACCGTGACCACCAGGTTCGCGTCGATCGTGTCGCCGTCGCCGATCCGCTCGGCTTGTACCCGGAGCGAGTCGAGGAATTCCTCCGACGACAGCTCGATGTCGAAGGTGGCCGGCCGCACGAGCGAGCCGATGTTCGACGCGCGCACGTTGAGCACCAGCGTGGTGTCCAGTTGCGGCACCAGGCTCCGGTCGCGAAAACGGACCGTCATCGGCTGCAGCCGGAACGCCTCCACCTTGAGGGGCGAGGCCAGGTCGATGTGCTGAGTCTTTGGATTCTTATCCTGTTGCTTGCCCGCCGCACCCGCCGTACCCGCCGTCTTCGCGGTGCCGGCCGTGCCGACGGTGTCCGCGGTGGCGGCGCGGGCCGAGCCCCGTCGGAGGCGCTCCAGCAGCGGGAGCCTGCCATCGGGCTCGCGATCGACGTCCACCGTCACGCCGTCCGCCTCCAGGCGCCAGACGTCGAGCCGGCCCCGCAGCAGCGCCCACGTGGACACGCGACCCCGGCAGTACTCGGCCCCGGCGATCCTGGCCCCGCCTTCCTTCGGCCACAGCTCGAGCTGCCAGATGCCGAAATTGCCGTCGACGATGCTCAGCTCCAGCCGCTCGTACGTGCACTTCAGGTCGTAGTATCCCGCGACCTTCCTCAGCACGCTCGGGAGCGCCAACAGCACCGTGATGCGCAGCGCCAGCGCCACGGCGACCAGGACGAGCAATGTAATCACCAGCCGGCGACGCCAGCGGCGGGGCTTGTTGGGCTTGTCCTTCCCGGCAGCGTCCGACTTGACCTCGCTGGCGGCCGATGACGGCGGTGGCGGCTGCGAAGGCGGCTTCGTCGTGTCGATCGGCGGCGACGGCTCCTGGGTCGTACTCATGGCTGACCTCCGCCCGCCGTCCCTTGGCTGGGTGATGTACTCGCTGCCGACAGGTTTTCCAGCGCCTTCTCCAGCGCGGCCCGGCGCTGACGCGAGGGCCCCAGCGGGTCGAACCCGGCCGGCGCCTTGCCGCGCGCGGCAAGCCAGTCGTATGCCCGCACCCGCGCCGCCGGAGACGGGTCCTCCAGGAAGATCAGGTTCTCCGCCAGCAGGCGATTCTCGAATTCCTGCCGCGCCCGCGACGCCCGCGACAGTTCCTCCAGCGACGATGCGTTGCGCCCTGCCTGACCGAAGTGCGCGCTGATGACCGACGCCAGTTCCGGCGCCATCGGGTTCGAATCCGCCGTCGCCGACAGTTGCGCCAGGACCTCGAAGGCGCAGCGGTCCAACGACCATCCCAGCTCGGCATCGCCGGGAAGGGCCGCGCTGCCCGCAAGCGTCTTCGCCAGCCGCTTGGCAACCTCCGCCAGCGCCGCATCGTCCCCGACCAGCGCCACGTCCTCGCAGAGCCGCGCGTTCAGCCTCCCCGACAGGTAAAGCAGCGATGCGCGGCGACGCTCGGGTTGCTCGATTACCGCGACCACCGCGCCCGCATACGACGAGGCCGCTGATGGGCCGACCAGCAGCAGCCGCGGCCCTCCCGCCGCCTCCGCCGCCGACCTCTTTAACTGCTCGGTGCAAAACGCCAGTGCTTGCGCGTGGACCGGATCATCCACGCTGCCCGGGGCGATGCGAATCAGCGCCGCGATCGCCTGCGTCTTCGAGCCCGAGAACTTCGCCGGTACGACCACCGCGACGTTCCCCGCGCCGCTCGGCGACGCGACGTCCACCAGGGCCAGTTCACTCGTCAGTTCCGGCGGCCCCAGGGGTGGCGGGGGCGGCGCCGGTTGACCCGTCGGATGCGTCGTTGCGGCCGTCATCGCGTCTTCAATCTTGTCCGCCGGCGGTTTGGGCGCGACGAATTCCGACAGCGACACGGCGACCTGCGGTGCAGCCCCCGCCGGCGTAGAGGGCCGGAACACGTACACCCGCATCCGACGTCGCGGCGCCACGCCAAGCACCCCGTCCCGCTCCGGCGCGGGGTCCGCAAGCTCGAACGACACGGTCACCCCCGACGGCACCGCGGCCACCGCATCATAAAGCCCCGCCGCGCGCCCCGTCGGCGCAGACGCCAGCGCCGTCCGAAGTTCTTCCGCCGAACCCGCGGTCAGCAGCCGCACCCGCCCCGTCAGGCTGGCCGACGGCAACACCGGCGCGCCCAGGCGACTGGCCACGATCAACCGGGCCGACGGCCCCAGCGGCTCGCCAAGCCCGGCCGGCATCCGCTCCAGCGCCAGGAACGTCACGTCCACCGCCGACGCGTCCGTCGGTGAGACGGCACCCGTCGGTCGCGTTGTCGGGCCCGACAGCGGCGTCCCCGCGAAATACGTCGTACCCGCCGAAAGCACCGGCGCGACAAACGGCTCTTCCTGCTGCCGGCCACTCTTCGCGCATCCGGCAAGGAGCACTACGCCCGCGATCATCACCATCGCGAGCCGACGCCCCCGCATCGCAGCGCACACAGGAAACCTCCCGCACGAGTGATCGGACCTCATGTCCGTTGTGACCGCCGCCCGGACGACTCAACGTCGCCCCGCCGGCGCGCGGCAAACCAATCTGACAGTAGTGCAAAGGGGATTCGAAACGTGAGCGGAGAATTACGGGTACCCGACTCCGAAAAACTACGGAATTACCCACGTTGCATGGTAATATGTCAACGCATCGCACGCGCCCGCGGGGGCGCCCGGCTCCGGTTACCATTGCTGCGCGCACCGAACGCTCAGGAACCCCTTGCCAAGGACAATAATATGACCGCGCAACCCGTCAGTCGTCGGTCGTTCAATCGAGCGCTTTTGGCGGGCGGCGCCTCGATCGTCGCCGCGCCCGCGTTCCTGCGCGGGCAGAATCTCAACAGCAAGCTCAATATCGCGATGATCGCCTGCGGCGGACGCGGGGGCGCCAATCTCAAGAGCGTCGCCTCCGAAAACATCGTCGCGCTCTGCGACGTCGACCGCCGCGCCCTCGACTCGGCATCCGCCAGGTTCCCCGCTGCGGCGACGTTCAGGGACTTCCGCAAGCTCTTCGACCGGCCACAGGCCTTCGACGCCGTCGTCGTCAGCACCTGCGAGCACACCCACGCGTTCGCGACCATGCTCGCCCTCAGGCACGGCAAGCACGTCTACTGCGAAAAGCCCCTCACGCACAACATCTGGGAGGCGCGCCAGATCCGACAGGCGGCCGCCCAGGCCAAGGTCGCCACCCAGATGGGTATCCAGATGCACGCCACCCAGAACATGCGGCAGGTCGTCGAGCTCGTCCACGCCGGCGCGATCGGGCCCGTCCGCGAGGCCCACGTCTGGGTCTCCCGCGCCTGGGGACTTCAAAGCGAGGAGGCCGCCAAGCGCAACAAGGACATCGTCTACGTCACCCAGCGCCCCACCGAAGCCCAGCCCGTCCCGCCCTACCTCGACTGGGACCTGTGGCTCGGCCCCAGGGCCCACCGCCCCTTCAACGATGTCTACTTCCCCGGCCCCAAGTGGTACCGCTGGTGGGACTTCGGAAGCGGCACCATGAGCGACCTGGGAAGCCACTGGAACGATTTCGCCTTCTGGGCGCTCAAGCTGAACGCGCCGCTGACGATTCAGGCGGCCGGACCGGATCCCCATCCGGAGATCGCCCCCGCGTCGATGAGCGCGACCTACGAGTACGGCCCGCGCGAACCGATGCCCGCCGTCAAGGTCACCTGGCACCAGGGCGAGAGCAAGCCCGAAATCTGGAAGGAGGGAGCGATCCCCAAGTGGAACGACGGGGTCCTGTTCATCGGCGACAAGGGCATGCTGCTGGCCGATTATTCCAAGCACGTCCTCCTGCCCGAGAAGGAATTCGCCGGTTTCACCCCGCCCGAGCCGACGCTCTCGCGCTCGCCCGCCGAACATCACGCGGAATGGATCCAAGCCGCCAAGTCGGGCAAGCGCTGCCTGGCGGATTTCGAATACGGCGGGCAACTGACC
>DATBFY010000559.1:0-4749 GCA_036558265.1 Tepidisphaeraceae bacterium
CATGATCACGTCGCAGAAGCCGCTGCCCGGCCATCCCCAGGATTTCTTATTGTTGCTGTCGGCGTAGAGCCAGGTGGCGCCGTCGGCAGGGCCGTAGGAGCGCTCGCTCCTGCCCTCGTTCCAGTCCTGGTTGATCGTGGAGACGCGAAGGTAGCGCAGCTTGTCCTCACCCGCCTTCCGTATCCAAAGCCGCCCCGATTTCACCTCGCGCCCTTTGATCGACCCCGCGTCGAAGCGGATGGCCGACAACTCCTGATGGGCCTTGAGCTTGAGCCGCGGGGCGGCGCCCATCGAGGTGTTGCGCTCGCTGGCATTGGCATCCGAAAGCCAGATGTCAGCCGTGGCGGGTAGGCGGACCGATTCCGCATGGGCCATCGCCGGATGAAGAACGCTCGCGAACAAAACCAAAGAGCTGAGGTAGCGCATTCGTTGAGAATTACCGCCCTGGCGTCAGAATGTGCGGTTCGCTCTCACTTTGGCGAGGAGTTTTGCACATGCGGAGATGGACATTCACGTGGGTGCTCGCGGCCGTCGCAGGTCTTTGCGGCATCGTCCTTGCCGCGGAGGACGGCGGACCGGGGGATCACATCGACCCCAACCAGCGCTCCCGGGTCGAGAAGGGTGCCCCACTCCCCCTCGACAAGTCCGCACAGGCGATGACCCTCCCCGACGGGTTCAAAGCCACCCTCTACGCCGGCGAACCCGACATCCACCAACCCATCGGCTTCTGCATCGACCACCGCGGCCGGCTCTGGGTGGCGGAGAACGACTCCTACCCCAAGTGGCAGGAGCACGGCAAGGATCGCATTGTCATCTTCGAAGATACCGATCACGACGGCCATTTCGACAAGCGCACCGTCTTCGCCGACGGCTTCCATTACATCACCGGGGTGCAAATCGGGCTGGGGGGCGTGTGGGTCATGGACTGCCCCAACCTCCTCTTCTTCCCCGTCAATGAGGACCAGGACAAGCCCGTCGGCGAGCCGGTCGTCGTCCTGGACGGCTGGAACTGGAAGGGCGTCCACAACGTCCCCAACTCCCTGACCTGGGGCCCCGACGGCTGGCTTTACGGCTGCAATGGGATCACGGTCAACTCGCTCGTTGGCGTGCCCGGAACGCCCCCGGACCAGCGCGTGCGGATCAACTGCGGCATCTGGCGCTACCACCCGACCAAAAAAGTCTTCGAACGCTTCGCCGAGGGCACCACCAACCCCTGGGGACTCGATTACGACCCGCACGGCCAGCTCTTCATGACCAACAACGTCCTGGCGCACCTCTGGCACGTCATCCAGGGCGCGCACTACGAGCGGATGTTCGGAAACGACTTCAACCCCTACACGTTCGACCTGATGAAGACGATCGCCGACCACCTGCACTGGGGCGGCGGCACCTGGCAGAGCTCGCGATCCGGCCAGGCCAACAGCGTCGCCGGCGGCGGACATTCCCACGCCGGCTGCATGCTCTATTACGGCGAATCCTTCCCGCCCGAATACCGCGGCACCGTCTTCATGTGCAACACGCACGGACACCGGATCAACAATGACCAGCTCGAGCGCAAGGGCTCCGGCTTCGTCGCCCACCATCACCCCGACTTCATGCTCTCCAACGACCCGTGGTTCAAGGGCGTCAGCATCCACTGCGGACCGGCCGGCGAGATCTACCTCATCGACTGGAGCGACACCGGCGAATGCCACGACTATGACGTCACCGACCGCGCCCACGGCCGCATCTACCGCATCGCGTACAAGGACACGAAGTGGACGGACGTGGACGTGACGAAGCTGAGCGATTTCCAGCTCGTCGACGCGCAGACGTCGAACAACGAGTGGCTCGTCCGCCAGGCCCGCGTCGTCCTGCGCGACCGCGGCCCGCTCAAGGAGGAAATCGCGCTGAAGCTCGTGCGGATGTTCGACGGCGACCCGGATCCGGTTCATCGCCTGCGCGCGATGTGGACCCTTCACATGTGCGGCGGCGCCATGGACGAGAAGCGCCTGCTGCGGGGCCTGGACGACACCGACGAGTACGTCCGCGCCTGGTCGATCCAGTTGCTCGCCGAGGACAAACACCCGTCCACCCAGGCCCTGTCGCGCTTCGCCGCGATGGCCAAGGCGGACCCGTCGCCGGTCGTGCGGCTCTACCTCGCCAGCGCCATGCAGCGGACGCCGCTCGACCAGCGCCGCCCCGTGCTCGAAGCGCTGCTCGCCCACGCCGAGGACGCGCAGGACCAGAACCTGCCGTTGATGTACTGGTACGCCGTCGAAGGCGTCGTCAGCGCCGACCGCGCGGCCGGGGCGTCGATGCTGGGCAAGGCGAAGATCGCCAAGGTTCGCGAGCTGATCGCGCGGCGGATGGCGATGAAGTGACCCGGGCACTCTGCGCGCGAACGACGTACCGATACCCCACGGTCGCGGTCAATCCGACTTTGACGTTTCTTCTTCCCGCGCGAGCTTTTCCGACGCGAAATCCGCCCGCGCGCCGCCATCGATCGGCAATCCCCGTTGCCCGCACCAGGCGATCAACTCGTCGAGATCCACGATCACGCGGCGCGGCCTCAGTCCCTGGCGCTCAAGTCTTCGCATCACCCGGTTCGCACTGCGAACCCATTCGGCGTGCGACCGTTCGAGCCTGTCGCGGTCAACGGAGATCTCGAGCAGACGGTTCCAGTCCTCGGGACGAAACCATGCCACGCCGATGATCGTCCTTCGCCGTGCCACGTGCGTTCACTTCAGACAACTTGATCCCCAATTATTCTTCCTTCTCTTCCTTGGGTTTATACTGCGACACGATCTGCTGCTGCACCTGCGGCGGGACGGGCTCGTAGTGGCTGAACTCCATCACGAAGCTGCCCTGTCCTCCCGTGACGCTTTTGAGCTGGGACTGGTACTGCATCACCTCGGACAGCGGTGCCTGGGCCTTGACCACGGCCATCCCGCCCGGCAAAAAGTCCTGCCCCTGGATCCGCCCGCGCTTGCCGGAGAGGTCGCCCGTGATCGTGCCCACGTTCCCTTCTGGGACGGTCACCTCCATGTTGACGATCGGCTCGAGCAGCACCGGTTTGGCCTTCATGACCGCGTCCTTGAACGCGTACTTGCCCGCGGTGCGGAACGCCACCTCCTTGCTGTCCACCGGGTGGTGCTTGCCGTCGTAGACGATGACCTTCACGTCCTGGAGGGGGTAGCCGGCGAGCACGCCCTGGTCCAAGAGGTCCTTCACGCCCTTCTCGACGGCGGGGACGAACTGGCCCGGGATCGTGCCGCCGAAGATCTCGTCGGCGAACTCGTATCCCTTGCCGCGCTCGAGCGGCTCGATGCGCAGGTAAACCTCGCCGAACTGTCCTGCGCCGCCGGTCTGTTTCTTGTGGCGGTGGTGGCCTTCGGCCTTGACCGTGATCGTCTCCTTGTAGGCGATCTTCGGCGGCTTGGTGTCCACGTCCAGGCCGCGGTTCTTCAACCGCTCCAGCACTAGCCGCAGGTGCAGCTCGCCCAGGCCATAAATGACCATTTCGTGGGTTTGTCGATCGACGTTGACACGAAACGTCGGGTCTTCCTCCACGATCTTGTGAACCGCGCCGCTGATCTTCTGCTCGTCGCCGCGGGCCTTGGGGCTGATCGCCAGGCCGTACATCGGCGTGGGGAAGCGCAACGGTTTCAGGTGCACGCTGTCGAGCGCATGATCGTCGTGCAGGACGTCATTGGTGTGGATGTCCTCGATCTTGGCGACGGCGCCGATGTCGCCGGTGATGATCTCGCTGGCCTCCTTGTGTTCCTTGCCCTGGACGTGGAAGACGTGCCCGAGCTTGATCGGCTTCTTGTTATGCCCGATGAAGACCTGCGATTGACCGGTCACCCGCCCCTGGTGCACGCGGAAGATCGCCAGCTTGCCGACGAACGGGTCCGTCGTGACCTTGAACACGTGCGCCAGGAGCGGCCGCCCGCCCTCCTCGCGCACCTCGAACGGCCGCTCGTCCGCGGCCTCGCCGGTCAGGAATGTCGGCATGTTCCCCTCGATGGGCGAGGGGAAGTGCATGACGATCGCGTCGAGCAGTTCCTTGACGCCCACGCCGTTCTTCGCATCGGTGAAGAGGATCGGCACCACGTGGCCCTCGTCCATGGCGCGCTCGAACGGGTCGTGCAGGGCCGAGTAATCGGGCTCCTCGCCTCCGAGGTATTTTTCCATCAGGTTCTCGTCCATCTCGACGATCTGGTCGAGGATGGCGGCGTGGCAGCGCTTGACGGTGTCGAAGTCGGCCGAGCCCTCGGTGTTCAGGAGGCACTCGACCACGCCCTTGCCGCTGCTGGTGGGCAGGTTGATCGGCAGGCACTCGCTGCCGAAGGTCTCGCGGATCTGCTCCACCAGGCCTTCGAGATCGACCTCGGGCATGTCGATCTTGTTGACGATGATCGCGCGGCAGAGGTTGCGCTCCTTGGCGATCTCCATGATGCGGCGGGTGACCACCTCGATCCCGTTCTGCGCGTTGACGACGACCGCGACCGTCTCGACCGCCGGCGTCACCGCGACCGCCTGCCCGAACAGGTCCGGCGCGCCCGGCGTGTCGACGAAGTTGATCCGTTTGCCCTGGTAGTCGGCGTGCAGCACCGAGCTGTAGATCGAGTGCCCGTGCTCCTTCTCCTCCTTCTCGAAGTCGCTGAACGACGAACCGTCGGTCACCGACGCCTTGCGGTTCACCGTGCCCGACGCGAGGAGCAACGCGTCGACCAGGGTGGTCTTTCCCGATGCGCCCTGGCCGGC
>DATBFY010000560.1:0-5501 GCA_036558265.1 Tepidisphaeraceae bacterium
GGCCCCGGACGGCGCCTCGACGGGCCACGAGAAATTTGAACCGGACCAGGTCGATCACGTCCTGTTCTGTCCACCCAACCTCCTGACCGACCAGCGCCTGCGCGCGCACCTGGCCGCCGCCGGGCTCCCGGTTGAGGAATGGAAGCGCGGCCCCCGCGTCGCCCTGGGCGAGCTGGACTGGCGGGCACTCCTGGAGGCGCTGGGCACCGGCCTCTCCGAGGCCGAGCGCCGCGACACCCGCGTCGCGCTGGTCGCCCGCGGCGCCGATGCCCTCGCCCTGCGCAAAGCCCTCGCCCTGGCCCGCCCGCTCTCGGAGATCCTCCAGCGCTACGGCGACGCCTGGCTCGGCCGGCTCATGCAGCGTCGCGATGCCCTGGGCGTCCATTACCAGCCCATCATCCAGTACCCGCCCGGCCGGCTCCACGGCTACGAGTGCCTGGTGCGCGGCGCGGCCGAGGAAGGCGGCGGGAAGCTGATCGACCCGCTGCGCATGTTCCAGGCCGCGCGCCGCCTGGGGACGCAGTACCTGCTGGACCGCCTGGCCTGCCGCGCCGCCGTCTACGGCGCAGCCCGCGTCGGGTTCGGCAGCATCCATTATTTCGTCAACGTGATGGCCGACGCGATCGATGGCGACATCGACACCCACCTGCGCAGCGCCCTGGGCGTGGCCGAAATGGGCGGCCTCCTGCCCGAGCAGATCGCCTTCGAATTCGTCGATGCCGAAACCTGCTTCGCCCGCGATCGCAAACGTCTGACAGCGCTCATCTGCGCCTGCCGCGAGGCCGGCTTCGCGGTGTCGCTCGACGACGTCGGCGCGAAAGGGGCGACACTGCTGCCGCTGGACGACCTCGGCCCCGACTACGTCAAACTGGACGCCGACCTCTGCCGCCGCGCGGTCCACGACGCCGACGCCGCCGCCCTCCTGCGCGAGATCGCGCGTGAAGCGGGTCGAACCGGGGTCACACCGATCGCCAAGGGAGTCGAAGACGAGGACCAACTGCGCTTCGCCATCGACGCCGGCATCCAGCTAACCCAGGGCCACATCCACGCCCCCGCCGCCCCCTCGCCCCTGGACGCCCAGGAGGAGGAACAGGTCCTCCGGCAAGTGCGCCGAACCGCCATCCTGGCCCCCGATTAACCGCCTCACCCCGTCGCCCACGCGTCGTCCTTCCACAGGCTCCCGCTCGGGTTCCACCCGCCCAGGATGATCATCTTGTCCGAGCCGTCGAGGCTCATCGTGATCATCGTGAACTCGGTGCGCCCGCTGAGCGGCTCGCTGGTGGCCGGGTGGGGCGCCATCGTCCAGGTGATGCCGTCGGTGGACCAGTAAAGGTTGCTGCCGTCCGCGATCCACATGCGGCCGTCGTAAACGGTGCCGTGGGCGTTGCCGAAGGTCACGCCGGGTGCTCCCAGGTCGTCCCAGGTCGTTCCGGTGGCATCGTGGGTCTTAAAGGTGTGCGAACTGCCACCACCCCCGGGCGTGCCGCCGATCACGTAAATGGCGCCGTTGAAGACCAGTGTGATCGCGTCGCGCCGCTGCAGTCCCAGCGGGTTGACACCCGACCAGTTGACGCCGTCGGCGCTGTACATGACGGTGTTGGCGGGGTAGTTCGTGGCGCTGCCGTCCGTGCCGCCGATGACGAAGAGCTTTCCGTTGAAGGTAACGGCGGCGGTGCCGCGGCGCGGGCCCAGGTTGACGGCCGCGCCGCTGCCGTCGGTCGCCTGGGTCCAGTTGATCATGTCCGAGGAATACCAGGCGTCGGTCATGGTCGCGGTCAACCCCTGCCCGCCGACCACCCAGGCCTTGCCGTCGAAGACGGTGCTCCCCAAGGCGATGCGGGGCGTAAAGCCGTTGGGGTCGCCGTTCTGCCGGGCGCGGTGCCAGACGGTGCCGTCGTCGGAGTAATCGACGATGTTCGACGCGCCGGTCACGCCGTCGCCAAAGCCCCCGATGATCCACATCTTGGCGCCCGGGTCGGTGGAATACTGCGGGTCGAAGACCAGGCTCGTGTGCTGGCGTCGCCCGCCGTAGTTGTAATAGGAATTGGCGGGCGTCAACTGGGTCCAGTCGGATCCCTCCTGGTCGTCGGTGAGATAGAGGGCGCCGTCGTCGGACCAGGCGAAGGTGTTGACGCCGTTGCGCAGGACGACCTTCAGCTCGCTCCCTCCGCCGCTGATCAGGTTGTCGTCGAACGTCCACCCGCCGCTGGTGTCGCCGCCCTGCTGCACTTCGACGCGGTCGTTGCTCTCATCGTAGTAGCTGAGGCGGAACTGACCGCCCGTGAACATCAGCGTCGGGTACTTCCCCGTGGTGTTATGGGTGTCCACGAAGATGCTGTTCCACGGCGCGGAAATCGACCCGTTTCGATGGGAGAAGATCACCGCCGCGGTGGCATTGTCATAGAACGCGAAGGCGGGACGGTTCTGCGCGTCGTAGACCAGTGAGGTCCATACCGCGTTGCACCGGCTGGTGCCGGAGCTCAACTGCGGAATCACCTCTGCGGTGCCCCAGCCGGTGGTCACCGAGGAACTCGACGATTGCACGTAACGGGCGCCGATGCTCGTCCCGCTATCGTCGTAGGAGATGCCCCATTTGCTGGTATTTGCGTTGTACGCCAGCGAGCTGTATCGACCGGCGTTGCCGGAGGCATCGATCGCGGTTGCGGACCAGTCGCCGGCGCTGGGCGACGGATTTGGCGCCTGATCGATCTCGAGGAATCCGCCCCCGTTCGTCTTCACAAAGTGACTGATGGTCGGCTTGTCGGCTTGGAACGCGAGCGAGGGATAGTTGCCGCGCTTGCCGGCGTTGTTGGTGACCAGCCTTTCGTCCCAGGAGGTGCCGTTGAAGTGGGCGTAGCGGAGCTTGGAATTAACGCCGTCGAAGTAGGCGACGCCGGGCTTGCCCGTGCTGTCGAGGGCCATGGAGACGTAGAGGCCGATCTGGCTGGACGAGTTGTCGATGATGCCGCCGTCGGCGCTGGTGTCGCGCCAGGTGCCGTCGGTGTTTCGGATGGCGTAGCGCAGGTCGCCGTGGGTGGCATCGACATATTTGTAATAAGCGAGATAAAGCGTGCCGTCAGAGGCGATGGCGAAGGCGTTGCCCGTCCCCCCATCGAAGGAGGAGCTCAGCAGCCTCCGGCTTTCCAGCACTTCGAATTCACATGCGCGCGATGAACTCCGCAAAGACTTGCCAAGCGACCCCATGAGCGTGCTCCCTTCCCAAAATGTATGGAAATGACGACCGTTTATTGACGAGACCGGTCATTCATGGGTCGGGATACGTCTCATGGTCCGATAAATCAACAATTATCTATTGGACCTGGGTAGAAATACTGGCCAAATTCCGCGTTATTTCCGATTTTTGCTGCACTTTTGAGCGCAACCGCCGCCGTTTCAGCAATTTATGGCTTGACCCCCACCGCCCCATATTCGATGTCCAAATGTGAAGTCCTTTAAGGAGGCGGCGGATGAGTACCAGGCCCTGCAATGTGTTCCGGTCGGGGTCAGAGCTGAATCGGCGTGAGCGCGGGCGGGCGGGTTGCCCCCTCGATCATCCATGGCTCGAGGCGCTCGAGGCGCGCAGGTTTCTTTACAGCGCCACGCTGGATGCCAGCGGCATCCTGACGGTGGTCGGGTCGGCCTTTGGCGATCACATCACGCTGCACCGCGCCCCCGGGCGCGAATACCTGGACGTCGAGGCCTACGGCTCGTGGGACGGCGCGCGGTTGCAGGCGGGGTTCAGTTGTTCGCAGGTAAAGGGGATCGTGGTGCTGGGCGGGGACGGCGACGACTTCATCCGCGTCTGGGGCGATTTCAAAGGCCAGTACACGATGGATGACTACCAGGGGGACGACACGGTCTACGACGTGGACATCCCGATCACGCTCAAGGGCGAGGCGGGCGACGACGAGTTGAACTGCGCGTCGAGTGGCGATGACGTGCAGATCGGTGGGCCGGGGTTCGACCGGGCGTACGCGATCGCCGGACATGACCTGTTCTCGGTCGAGATCCTGGAGAACCAGCGCAACGGCGATACCGACTACCCGGATCGACTCGGCTGGACGCCGGAAAACGTGCTGGTGCCCGATCCGTGGGATCCGGATCCTCTGGCCCCGCCTGCGGCCCCGCCCGCGGCGGTGGCGCCGCGGCCCCCGCTTCCGGAAGCCCCCCCGCCGGTACCGGTGGAAGTTGCGCCGGTGGCACCGGTGACGAAGCGGCCCGCGCGACCCGTGGTCACGCCCACCGTGCTGCCACCGTCACCGGTCGCAGTGCCGTCGCTGCCCCCGGTGTTCGCGCAGGCTCCAGTGATCGAGCCGGGAACCCACCCATGGGACGAGGTGGGTTGAACAACCCATTGCGTACGTGGCGAGCTTAGAGCTTTCCGGCCAGCAGGAGGATCAGGATGATGATCAGGATCAGGCCGAGTCCGCCGCTGGGGTAATAGCCCCACTGGGCACTGTAAGGCCAGGTCGGGAGCAGTCCGAGGACCAGGATCACGAGGATCACGATCAGGACGATTCGCGCGGTGCTGTTCATGGCGGCATCCTTTCGCGGGCGGTGGCGAGGACGCCGGCGGCGATCTCGCCCGCTAGTCTAGGTTGGACGTCTTGATTGTCTCACCAGCGGCCTGAAGGGCGGAACGTCCAAAGCGGCCGGTTTTCACGTAGAATCGAGGCGTGCCCCTGCAAGACGACGACGAGATCTGCTTCTGCTTTCACGTGACGCTGCGGAAGATCCGCAACTACTGCCGGATCGAGCAGCCGCGGTTCGCGTCGCAGATCAGCCAATGCCTGTCCGCCGGCACGGGTTGCGGGTGGTGCCGGCCGATGCTGCGGAAGATCCACAAGCAGGAGTGCAACGTGGAGGAGCCGTGGTGGCGGAAGGTCGGGGAGGACGAAGCGGGGGAGTATCATTCCGACGAGCGTGACGCGACTGCGGGGGAGCTCGATTCGGAGCGTTACGCGCAGGGGCGGCAGCAGTACCTGAAGGAGACGGGGCGGAAACCGCCGGTTGATTGAATCTCAGATAATTCTTTGGATCGCTGCACGCGCGCGAGCTCAAGCGGTGGCGCGTTGATCTTCGACGAATTGCTCGATGCGGGTGATGTGTCGAACGTCGATCACGTCCATGTCATCGGCGAGGCGGGAATGCAGGCGATCGGTGCGCGCGATATAGAGCGCGCCGCGCGTGATCAGGCAGAGATTGGGATTGCGAACGACGTAGCTGTGCCCGTCAGCGACGAAAATGCGCAGGGGCACAAACGGATCGCGGGCAAGTTCGTGGTTCACCGCGTCGGGGAGCATGGGGAGAGTTTACCATGCGCTGCGGCACGGCGGAAAGTGTTCGCATAATAGGGGTGGATGCCCGTCCCGGGCGGCGAAACCGCAAGCGACTCCTAAGCCGATCCGCGAGATCCCGGGGGCATTGGGCGCCTGCGGCGTTTTCCGAGCAGTGCGATGGTCCCCAGCGCGATTAATCCACCGGTCGCCGGTTCGGGGACG
>DATBFY010000561.1:0-4327 GCA_036558265.1 Tepidisphaeraceae bacterium
CCACGTCCACTCCGGCTTCTTGGCGCTCGCCGTGATGTCGGTCGGCCTGGCCCAGGTCCGGCCATCATCCTCGCTATGGGTGACCCAAACCGTGCGCGCCGGACCACCAGCCCTGCCCGCCGACAGCTCGGGCTCCTTCGCCGACCCCGGATTGTGAGTCATCAAAAGCCAGATCGTACCCGTCTGACGATCGACCACGGGGCAGGGGTTGCCGCAGGTATTGCCGCCATCGTCCCAGACCACCTGCGGGTCGCCAAGGGATTTACCGCCGTCGTCCGACCGGCGGACGATCAGATCGATGTCCCCGCTGTCGCCGCGGCCATTCTTGCGCCCCTCGCAAAACGCCAGGACGGCGCCTTTGGGCGTGACGACCAGCGCGGGGATGCGGTAGGCGCGATAGCCACCCTGCCCCTGCACGAAAAGGTCGAGGGATTTTGGGGCCTGTGCCAGGGCCGGGCTGGCAAGAATGACGAGAAAGAGCAGGAAGCGCGGTTTCATGGTCGGAATGATAACCGGAGCGTCTGGGTTCGTTTTGCGCCGCCGCGCACGCGCGTGTGCGACCGGGCATTTTGAAAAGTGGGACATTTCGGGACATTTCGGGACATCGGGAGCATGCCCCGGGGTCGTGGCCGGTTGAGCGAGGATGGATTCTGCGCCCATGGCGTGCCTCCATAAGAGGGCGAGCTTGTGCGCGCCGGTGACGCGCGGGGCGCCATCAGGATGGTGGAAGATGCGGTTTTGCCGGGGTTTCGGGGTGAACAATTCTTCACTTTTCCACGGGAGGGGGTGGCGCGGCGCGCGTCACCGGCGCGCAACAGGATCGGGCGAGACGTTAGACTTGGGGGCATGAATGCGCGATCGATGATGCGTCTCCTGTTCGTGGGCTTCGCGGCTGCGGTGATCGGGGCGTGCGGGGCGAAGCATACCGGGTCGCCGCACGACGCCGCCGGGCAAGCGGCCGACGCGCCCGAGGCTCTCGACGCGGGACGATCGATCACCGCCGAGGGCATGCTCGAGCCGATCCGCACACTCTCGTCCGATGAATTCGAAGGTCGCGCTCCGGGGACGGATGGGGAAGCGCGGACGGTTGCGTACCTGATCGAGCGGTTCAAGTCGATGGGCCTGGCGCCGGGGAACCCGCTGGACGGATCCTACGTGCAGGACGTCCCGCTCGTGGGCTTTACCGCGCAGCCGTCAACGTCGTTCGCCGCTGCCGGCGGCGCGATCGATCTTCGCTTTCCCACCGATGCGGTGATCTGGTCGCGCCGCGCCCGGCCGCGGGTGACGGTCGAGAATGACGACGTCGTCTTCGTCGGCTACGGGGTGGTGGCGCCGGAGTACGGGTGGGATGACTACAAGGGCGTGGACGTCCGCGGGAAGACCGTCGTCATCCTCATCAACGACCCGCCGGTCCCGCTCGATCCGAGCGATCCCGAGAAACTCGATGACAAGGTCTTCAAGGGCCGCGCAATGACCTACTACGGTCGCTGGACCTACAAGTACGAGGAGGCCGCCCGGCGCGGCGCGGCGGCGGCGATCATCGTGCACCAGACCGGGCCCGCGGGATACCCGTGGGGGGTAATCATGATCAGCAGCGGGCGGGAGAACTTCGACCTGGACGTGACGGACCGGTCATCAGGACACGCGGATGTGGAAGGGTGGGTCACGGTCGATGCGGCGCGACGGCTGTTCGCGGCTGCGGGCCAGGACTTCGACGCGATGAAGAAGTCGGCGGTACGGCGCGACTTCCGCCCGGTTCCGCTCACGCTCAAGGCGAACCTGGCGGTGACCAACACGCTGCGGCGGATCGCCTCGCGCAACGTGATCGCCAAAGTCGAGGGCTCCGACCCGGCGCTCAAGGATCAATACGTGATCTACACCGCGCACTGGGACCACCTCGGCCGCGATCCCAAGCGCACGGGCGACCCCATCTACCATGGCGCACTGGACAACGCTTCGGGCACGGCGGCGCTGCTCGAACTCGCCCGGGCCTTTACCCGCGTCAAACCGCGGCGCAGCGTCCTGTTCCTGAGCGTGACCGCCGAAGAGAAAGGGTTGCTGGGCGCGAAGTACTACGTCACCCACCCGCTCTATCCGCTCGCGGCGACGGTGGCGAACATCAACATCGACGGCGTGAACGTCTGGGGGCGGACGCGCGACATCGGCATCGTCGGACAAGGCCAATCCACGCTCGAAGACGTGCTGGCGCCGTTCGCGCAAGCCCAGGGCCGCACGGTCGTCGGCGAGTCCCAGCCGGACAAGGGCTTCTACTTCCGCTCGGATCACTTCGAGTTCGCCAAGGTCGGCGTCCCCGCCCTCTATCTCGATCGCGGCGTGGACGTGATCGGCAAACCGCAGGGCTGGGGCATGGCAAAGCGCCAGGCGTACATCGAACACGACTATCACCAGGTGACCGACACGATCAAGCCGGACTGGGATCTGTCGGGCGCTGCCCAGGACGTGCAACTGTTGTTCCAAGTGGGGTACGCGGTGGCCAACGCGGCAGGCGTCCCGGCATGGAAGCCAGGCTCGGAGTTCCGGACCGCGGGCGACGAACGCGTGCGCGGCGGAAAGCGATAACCCGCTGTCGAGGCTCGCTCAAATTGGTGCGCGGTCGTGCGAGACGTCACCCCTGACGCCGGCCATGACCCGGCCGATGGCGGCCTGCAGCTTGGGCAGGTCGATGGGCTTGACCAGGTGTTCGCCAAAGCCGGCCTCGCGGGTCTGGCGGACGTCCTCCTCCATGCCGTAGCCGCTGACGGCGATCGCGGGGATGCCGTGGCGGGCGCGCAGGTGCTTCATCACGTCCAGTCCGGTGCCATCGGGAAGTCCCAGGTCGCTGATGACCACGTCGAACGGGCCCTGGTCGGTCAGGCGCTTGGCGGTCTCGACGTCGGGCGCCACCGTCACGAGATAACCGGCCTGGCGGAGCAGGCGGGACATGACGCGCGCGGTCATCTCGTGGTCCTCGACCAACAGGACGCTGAGGGGCTGGCGGTCGGCGGGATCAGCTTCGCCGCCGGGCTGAAGAGTGTCGCCGATGCCGCGCGATGCGGGCCCCGGCGCGGCCGGTTCGCGCACGCTGCTGAGGCGCACGGTAAACGTCGCGCCCTTCCCCTTGCCCTCGCTCCGGACGGCGATCGTCCCGCCGTGGAGCTCGACCAGTGCCTTGCAGATCGCCAGGCCCAGGCCAAGGCCGCCGTAGCGGCGGGTGATCGACCGGTTCTCCTGCTCGAAGGCGTCGAAGATGCGGCCGGCGGCGTGGGGCTCGATCCCGATGCCCGTATCCGCCACGTCGATGGCGATCGTGCCGTCCGAGGCGTTCGACGTGCGCACGGTCACGGCGCCGCCCTCCGGGGTGAACTTGACGGCGTTCTTGACCAGGTTCCAGAAGACCTGCGTCAGGCGTGCCGCGTCCGCCCAGACGAACGGGCGCGTCGCGGCAAGGTCCGCGGCGATGCGCAGGCGCTTGCGCCGGCTCTCGCTCTCGCAGCAGGTGCGCACCGCGTGATCGACCAGGGCGTGGACGTCCACCGCCTCCAGGTGCAGCTCCAGCTTGCCGCGGGCGATCCGCGTCAGGTCCAACAGGTCGTCGATCAGCTTGGACTCCAGCTCGACGCTGCGGCGGATGAGGTCCACGTCGTCGTGGAACTGCGACGGGAGCGCCGGGTCGGTCTGCATGGCGCAGATCGTCATCAGGACGGGGTTGAGCGGGGTGCGCAGCTCGTGCGAGAGGGTGGCGAGGAAATGGTCCTTGGCCTTGTTGGCGGCCTCGGCGGCGGCGCGGGCGGCGTGCTCGCGCGACAGCAGGTCTCGCACCTCATACTGCCGCCGCCGCGCCCGCAGGGCGGTGCGCACCGCGCTGAGCAGCGTGAGGATGCGCACGGGCCGCTCCATCAGGGTGACGTTGCCGCGGGGGCCCAGCACGCGGGCGACCTCGATGCTTCCGCGGGTGGTTCGGCCGCCACCGGTCAGCACCAGCAGCGGGATCTCCGACCAGGGGGGCTGCCCGCCGAGCGTGGCGACCAGGCAGCCCAGTCCCGGGCGGTTGAGGGCCTCCTCGCAGAGGACGACGGCGCCGGCGGGCTCGGCCGCGGTCATGGCGCGGCAGAGCTCGTCCACGTCGCGGCAGAGTCGGCGTGTAAAGCCCGCGCGCGCCAGCGCGCCGTCGATCAGCTCGGCGTTGCGGCCGCGCGGCGCGAGGATCAGCACGCGCTCGTCGGCGCGCTCAAGGTTTGCGGGCGCTGCGGACCGCATCACCGTCATCTCCTCCTCCACCGGCGGCATCGCGCAGCAGCGCGTCGCCACCCCCGGTGTATTCCGGCAC
>DATBFY010000562.1:0-27300 GCA_036558265.1 Tepidisphaeraceae bacterium
TGATCGACTTCTGGGTATGCACATTGATCCAAAGGACGTTGTGCAAGAGTCGAGCCCAGGTGTGCCTAGCAGGAAGCCGCCTCCCAGAATCATTGGGGATGTTGATGAGGAATGGTTGTTGGGCTTGTCGGGCGTGCATGCGTCGTTTTCACTGATCAGCTTCGGGCTAAAGGATGGGTCGCGAGGTTTCAGTGTAGAACTTCCCGTGGGCCATTCTCCGCTCGGCTTCGCACTCGCCGCTGCGTCAGCCGCCGCATTGGGAAGGTTACAGAATTCGCCGATCTTTGATGATGCAGAACGGTGGACGCGGACAGCTCAACTATCCCCGGAGGAGTTTTTGGCAGCGATTGCCCAAGGGCCCCACGCAGCGAAAGTAACTGAGGCGGCAAGGGCATTGCGAGCACGAAACGCCGCGAGTGCGTAGAAGCTCACGTTGATCATTTAGAATAGACGCGCTTAGTTTGAATGGCGCGCCGTTGGGCACACGAAGATCACGGGCAAACGAGTTTGCCCATGCCACCCGAACTGGCGTCAGATTTCCAACGTGCGCACGGGGGCGCCGCTTTGCAGCGCCGGGTCGTTCTCCGGGCGGACGAGCAGCGCGTCGGCCTGGGCGAGGGTGAAGAGGTCGGCGGAGCCCTTCCAGGACAGGGGGGTGACCGCGGGTGGCCCGTCGGGCGACCAGGCGAGCCGGGCGGGTTGGTAGAACTCGCGCGGACCGTTCGCGGGCAGCGGGGCGGTGAGTCGTCCGTGGATCCAGCGTTCGAGCGGTCGGCCACCGGCGAGGCGCGCGAGCAGTCGGGACGCGAGGCGCACGGTGCAGGCGAAGCCACTGACCGGGTTGCCGGGGAGGCCGAAGACATATTTTGGCGTTGTGGATTGGCGGGTGCCGAAGACGAAGGGTTTGCCGGGCTTGATGCGGAGCTTGGTGATCTTGAGGTCGAATCCGATCTCGACGAGCAGGCGCGGGACGTAGTCGTAGGCCCCCATGCTCATGCCGCCGGAGACGAACAGCACGTCGTGTTGCGCCAGGGCTTGCTGCATCGCGGCGCGGATCTGGTCGGGGCGGTCGGGGACAATGCCCAGGTCGGTCGCGGCGTCGCAGCCGAGGCGGCCGAGGAGGGCGACGAGCATGGGGCCGTTGGAGTTGCGGATCTGCGAGCCGGTGGGCATCTGGTCGATCGGCACGAGCTCGTCGCCGGTGGAGAGGACGGCGACCCGCGGGCGCGCGAAGACGGCCAACTCGTGCGCGCCGACCATGGCGGCGGCGGCGATGCGGGCGGGGTCCAATCGATCGCCGGGGTGGAGGATGGCCTGACCGGCGGCGCCGTCAGCACCTCGGCGGGCGACGAACCGGCGGGGGTCGCCTGCGGGGCGGGTGATGCGGACGCGATCAGCGTCGCGGGCGGTGTCCTCGATCGGCACGACACCGTCGGCGCCGTCGGGGATCGGCGCGCCGGTCATGATGGCGATCGCTTCGCCGGCCTGGAGGGCGCGGGCGGATTGCTGGCCGGCGGCGACTTCGCCGACGACGCGTAGCTCGACGGGCGGGGCGGTGGCGACGTCGGCGGCGCGGACCGTGTAGCCGTCCATCAGGCTTTTATCGAACGGCGGGTAGTCGCGGTCGGATCGGATCTCGTCGGCGAGGTAACGGCCATGGGCTTGCGAAAGCGCGACCCGCTCGACGCGCGGGGAGACTGGGACCGAGTCGAGGATCTCGATGGCCTGTTGGACGGTGAGGAGGTCGGACACGTCGGGTTCGCTCATCGTAGTGGCGATTCTGGACCGGGTCGGGCGCGGCGTCAATCGTGGTATGATGTGCGGACATGTCCGACGGAGGATGGATCGAGGTCCCGATCGGCGTCGAACCCGAGGCGCAGAGGTTCGAACCGACGCCGCGCCAATTGCGGATCTTCCGCGAGGTGATCGACGCGATCCGGTTCGTGGGGATCGTGCTGGTGGTGGTGGGGGTGATCGTCGCGGGGGTGATGGTGGAGAAGCGCGGGGCGATGGCCAGGCGCGCCCCGCCGGTCGCGGGGCTGGTTGCCGCGCCCGGGTTGCTCTACCTGGTGGCGGCCGTCGGGCTGAGCCGTCGAAGGTATTGGGCGTGGGTCATGAGCCTGATCGTGACGGTCCTGCTGATGGTAGCGTTGCTGGCGACGTGCGTGTACTTCGCCGCATTCGCCCGGGCGGGAGCTTCGGCGGGGCTGGCCTGCCCGACGGTGATGTATTTTTCGATGCCGTGCCTGATCCTGCTGTACATGTTGCGGGCGGTGCCCGTCGTGCGCGACGCCGGGCTCCTGGTGCGCAAGGGTTTCCACGTGCTGCCGGCGGCGGTAGCGGCGGGACGGGCGCCGGCTGAATCCTCGCCGCAGGTGGTCGTGCTGAAGCCAGGTGAGGCTGCGGACGTTACTTCCCCTTCGCCCTCGCCACCTGCTCCTTCGCCGCCGACACCACCGCCTCGGGGGTGAAGCCGAACTTCCTGATCACGTCCTTGAGCGGCGCGCTGGCGCCGAACGACTTCATGCCGATCATGGCGCCGTTCATGCCGACGTACTTGTGCCAGCCGAACGTGCTCGCCAATTCGACCGAGACGCGGGCAATCACGTCGGGCGGGAGGACGCTGTCGCGGTAGGCCTGATCCTGTTCCTCGAAGATCTCCCACGAGGGCATGGAGACGACGCGGGCCTTAATGCCGTCGGCCTTGAGGCGCTCGAAGGCGTCGATGCAGAGGCTGACCTCGGAGCCGGTCGCCAGCAGCAGCACGTCGGGCCTGCCGCCCGAATCGGCCAGGACGTAGGCGCCGCGCTGCGCGCCCGCCGCCGGCGCATATTTCGTGCGGTCGAACGTCGGCATCGCCTGGCGCGTGGTGACCAGGCAGACGGGTTGATGCTTGAGCTGCATGATGACCCGCCAGCACTCGGCCACCTCGTTGGCGTCGCCGGGTCGGATGACGATCAGGCCGGGAATCGCGCGCAGGCTCGGCAGGTGCTCGATGGGCTGGTGGGTGGGGCCGTCCTCGCCGACGCCGATCGAGTCGTGGGTGAAGATGTGGATGGCGGGGATCTCCATAATGGCGGAGAGGCGGATCGCGGGTCGGCCGAAGTCGCTGAAGACGAAGAAGCCGCTTCCGTACGCCCGCACCTTGGAGAGCGACATGCCGCTGACGATGGCGCCCATCGCCAGCTCGCGGACGCCGAAGTGGAAGTTTCGCCCGGCCCACGAGAAGACCTCGGTCGCGTGTGCCTGGCCGTGACTGTCGGTGCCGCCGGTCTGGGGGGTCAGGGCGGGGGGGCCGAAGTCGCCGGCGCCCTCGAAGGTCAGGCGCGTCTTGGTGGAGGGCGCCAGGTCCGCGGCGCCGCCGATCAGCCAGGGGACGTTCTTCGCGATCGCGTTGAGAACCTTGCCGGACGCGTCGCGCCCTGCCAGGCCCTTGGCGTCGGCGGGGAAGGTCGGGATTCCCGAGTCCCAGCCGTCGGGCAATTCGCGGTGCTGCATCTTGTAGAGCTGGTCGGCCTCCTTGGGGAACTTGGCCTTGTACTCGTTGAACTTGGCCATCCAGGAGTTGCGCAGGTCACCGCCGCGCCGCCCGATGCCGTTCTTGAAGTGCTCGATGACGCCGTCGGGGATGTAGAACTTCTTGTCGGTGGGGAAGCCGTAGTTTTTCTTGGCGCCCTCGATCTCCTTGTCGCCCAGGGGCTCGCCGTGAGCGCTGTGGCTGTCCTGCTTGGTCGGCGCGCCCCAGCCGATGTGGCTGTCCACGATGATCAGGGTCGGGCGGCCTTCGGTCTGGTGGAAGACGTTAAAGGCGCGTTCGAGCATGGCAAGGTCATTGGCGTCGCCGACGCGGGTGACGTTCCAGCCGTAGGCGATGAAGCGGGTGGCGACGTCGTCGGAGAAGGCGAGGCTGGTTTTTCCTTCGATCGTGATGCGATTGTTGTCGTAGATCCAGCAGAGGTTATCGAGCTTGAGATGTCCGGCGAGGCTGGCGGCCTCGCTGGCGGCGCCCTCCATCATGCACCCGTCGCCGCCGATGGCGTAGACGTTGTAATCGAACATCTCGAAACCGGGGCGGTTGTAGGTGGCGCCGAGCCACTTACCGGCGATGGCCATCCCGACGCTGTTGGCGTAACCCTGGCCGAGCGGGCCGGTGGTCGTCTCGACGCCGCTGGTCCAGCGGTATTCCGGGTGCCCGGGGCACTTGGAATCGAGCTGGCGGAACTTCTTGATCTCGTCGAGGGGAACGGCCAGTTCGCCGACGGTCTCGTACTTGCGGTTGACGGCCTTCACCTGCGTCAGGTGGAGCATCGAGTAGAGGAGCATCGACGCGTGACCGGCCGAGAGGACGAAGCGGTCGCGGTTGGGCCAGATCGGGTCGTTGGGGTCGAAGCGCAGGTGGTGCTGCCAGAGCTGGTAGGTGACCGGCGCCAGGGCCATGGGCGTGCCGGGGTGTCCGCTGTTGGCGGCCTGGACGGCGTCCATGGAGAGGGTGCGGATGGTGTCGATGGTGGTTTTGATGATGTTGGTTGGGTCGGTCATGGGGGTCTCGACGTTTGAGTCGCGCGGTCGGTTCTGCGCGCCGGGTTCGAGGCGGCAGAAACCCCGCATTGTCTATTTCCGCGGCGGTTCGGCAATGCGGAGCCCGCATTGGACGGAATTTGCAGTAGAATTCCCGTATGCCGATCCACAATTGGACACTTGTCTCGGCGGGGACCTTTCACGCCTTTCACACGTCCTGGATCGCCGAGATTCAGCGGTCGCTCAATGGAGGCTTGCTACCGCAGGAGTACTATGCGCTGGCGGAGCAAGTCGCGGGTGAGATCGTTCCCGACGTTCTCACCCTTCAGGATCTGGGAGGTGGCTCCGGCGGCACCGGCGCGAGCCTGCGAAAAAGTGATGAGTTGAACAGTGGAGGTGGCGGCATCGCCTTGGCGGAGGCCCCGCCGCGTGTCGCGATGACCGATACGATCACCGAATCCATGCTCCTGGCCGCCCGCCGCCGGCAGCTCGTGATCCGGCACACGACCGGCGACCGGATCGTCGCGATCCTGGAGATCGTCTCCCCCGGTAATAAGGAGCGCCGCAGCGAATTGGACGTCTTCATCGACAAGGCGGTCGGCACTCTCGATGCCCGGTATCATCTGATGCTCATCGACCTCTTCCCCCCGGGCCCGTTCGACCCGCGTGGCATCCATGGTGCGCTCTGGGAGCGGCTCCGCGGTGCGTACAACCCGCCGCCGGGCAAGTCGCTGACTCTCGCGTCCTATCGCGCCGCCGGACCGATCACCTGTTTCGTCGAGCCCACCGCCGTCGGCACGCCGCTGATCGACATGCCGCTGTTCCTCGATCCCGGACACTACGTGAACGTCCCGCTGGAATCGACGTATCTGGGCGCATACGAAGGCGTGCCACGCCGCTGGAAAGCGGTCATCGAAACGTCGCGATAGCCGAGGCCGCGACCGGTTCTTCTTTTTTCTCTTGGCGCGGGCGGTTCGCGCATGCTAGTCCATGCGGTGCGACACCTTCACCCCGGAGCACGCATGAATTTCGCCGCCGCCGTTAATAAGAAAGCCGTCGAGCTGGGCAAACTGTCGGTCGAGATGTCCACCGCCGCCGGGTCGGGGCACCCCTCGACCGCGCTGTCCCTGGCGCACCTGGTGACCGTGCTGATGTACCACCAGATGCGGTACGACCCCAAAGACCCGTGGAACCCGGCGAGCGACCGCCTGGTCCTGTCCGAGGGGCACGCCGTGCCCATCATTTACGCGGCAATGGCCGACCTGGGCGTCGCCATCGGCAAGAAGAAGGGCGGATCGCATCCGATGACGCGCGACGACGCGACCAGGCTCCGCGCGATCGATTCGCCGATCGACGGGCACCCCAACCCTGGGCTGGGCGTGCATTTCTTTGACGCCGCCACCGGGAGCCTTGGGCAGGGGCTTTCCGTCGCGGCGGGCATCGCCGCCGCCGCGAAAATGGACGGCATGCCTGAGCGGCGGATCTACTGCCTGATCGGCGACGGCGAGGCCCGCGAGGGGCAGATCTGGGAAGCCATGGACTTCTGCGCCGACCATTCGCTGGTCAACTGCGTCCCGATCTTCAACTGCAATGAGCTGGCTCAATCCGACTGGGTCAGCCCGCAACAGAGCTATCAGGGCATCGCCGAAAAGGCCCGCGCGTACGGCTTCATCGTCCGCGTCATCGACGGCCACGACCCAATCGAGATCGGAGAGGCCTTCAATGAGCTGAACGTGGTCAAGAACGGTCACCGCCCGATGGCGATCGTCGCGCGCACGATCAAGGGCTGGGGATCGCCCAGCGAACAGGGCATGGGCCACCACGGCACGCCGGTGAAAAAGGACAAGCTGCAGCAGGTCCTGGGTGAACTGGACCAGGCGGCACAGGCGCTAGGTGTCTCCGCCTTCAAGATCGATGGCGAACTTAAAATCACTCCCCCCGCTGCCAAGCCCACGGATTCATCCGTGGGGGACCGCAAAACAATCAAACCTGCGCCCTTCGCCGAAGGCCTGGCAATGGTCGGCCTGGAAAAGGAACTCGGCGCCAAGAAGCCCATCGCGCCACGAAAGGCTTACGGCGCGGCGCTGGTGGCATTGGGCGCGGCCGACAAGCGGATCATCGCGCTCGACGCCGATGTCAAGAACTCCACCCACGCCGAATGGTTCGCGAAAAAGTTCCCGGCCCAGTACCTCGAGTGCAAGATCGCCGAGCAGAACATGGTGAGCGTCGCCGCCGGCACCGCCGCTGCCGGCAAGATCCCCTTCTGCTCCACCTTCGCCAAGTTCTTCGAGCGCGCCTACGACCAGATCGAGATGGCGATCATCAGCGGGGCGAACTTCAAGTTGACGGGCAGCCACGCCGGCGTGACGCTCGCCGCCGACGGCCCGAGCCAGATGTCGCTCCCCGACGTCGCCTTCTTCCGCGCGTTCACCCATGTGAAGGACTACGACGGCAACCTCGCCGTGCGCTACTTCTTCCCCGCCGACGCCGTGAGCTGCTACCGCATCACCGAGCTGATGGCGAACCTCCAGGGCTGCTGCTACCAGCGGACGCTGCGCGCCGACGTCCCGCTGCTCTACAAGCCCGACGACACGTTCGAGGTCGGCGGCTACAAGGTCCTGCGCGAGGGGAACGCCGTCACGTTCGTCTCAGCCGGTTACATGGTGCACGAGTGCCTCAAGGCCGCCGACGAGCTCGCCAAGTCCGGCCGCAAGGCCAGCGTGATCGACGCCTACTCGCTTCCCCTCAGCACCGACGGCATCCTCGACCTGGCGGCGCGCTCGGGCGGGCGGATCATCACGGTTGAGGACAACTACTCGGGCGGCCTGGACGCCGCGATCGCCACCGCGATCGCCGCCCGCGGCGACGACATCACGCTCAAGGCGATGTACGTCACCCGCATTCCCAAATCCGGACGGGAACCGCAGGACGTGCTGGATTACCTGGGTTTGGGGTACAAGGCGATCGCGGAAGCGGTCTGAGGCATCGCTCGCAAACACGTACGGCGATCGCTTGCGTCGTCGCGCATCCCTCGCTCGCGGCGCGACGACGCAAGCGACTTCTGATCGTCAACGCGAGCCGCGCCCCCTATTGTGAAGGGGCCAGTTGTCGTATCCCCGCACGAAGCCCCAGACCTGCGCCGACAACTTGTGTTTCTTTGGATTGCCCTCAATGTAGCGAATCACGCGCCACACGTCCGCCGGGGTCGTCAGGTACACCGAATACGGACGCTCCGCCCAGATCGGATGATCGCCTAGATCGCTCCGGTCCCGGTGCAGCGCTTCGCGCGTGGCCTCGGTGATCACACTCCACATCGACTTGTAATCGTCCCGATGGATGCGCACGCAGAGGTGTACATGATCGCGAAGGACCGCGCACGCCCAAACGGTGTAGCGCCGCTTCCCAATCATTTCCGCCAGCGCGCCGCCGATTACCTGGCGGTCGCGATCGCCGAACCAGAGCACGGGATGATCGAGCCGACCCGCCGAGCGAGCGTGAAACTCGCGCAATTGCACTTTGGAAGGCTGTTGCACTTTCCGCCCAAAATGAATCGATCCGAGGTCCTCGAACTTAACGCGGCGAATTTCAGAGGACCCGCTCCCGCGGAGGTCATTGGGCAGCCAGTGCCCGTATCCCCCGATCACCAGATGGTGGGCGATGACCGTCTCGCGATGAATTACCCTTGGCACGTTCTCGAGTATAACGCCAACGACGACAGCAAACATTGACTTGGGCGAGCACCCCGACACCATCCCGCGTAGAATCCGGGCATGAAGTGCCCTCGTCTGCTGCTCGTGGCGGCCCTGGTCCTGCTCGGTGGATGTGGCGATGATCGAGCGAGCCCGCCCGCGGCGCCTTCCCCGCTCACGTCAGCGCATCCGACCCGATCGAACTCCGCCTCCGCGGCACCGACCGATCCGACGACGGCGTCACCAACGCCCCAGCCGACCCTCGCCGACGTGATGGCCCGCCTCGACGCGCTGCCCGAACAGATCGCCGCCCGATTCCCCAAGCCCGCCGTTCCCGCGGTCCAGGAACGCCCACAGCAAGCGCCAGCCGCCGCCGCGATGCCGCAACCTCAGCAGTCCCGCAGGCCCCGCATTTACTGCGACACCAACGTCACGCCCATTGGCGGCCCAGGCCCGTGCCAGAATCTCATGATCTCGCTCGGCTTCCGCCCGTGCGTGATGGTCTACGACGGCACGCTCAACCGGGCGACGATGTGGGACCAGCTTCCGCGCCAGCCCAAGTCGCGGATCAAGGCCTGGTCCGGCGCGGAACAGAACAACATTGACCCGCCCAGCGAGCGCGCGGTCCGCGCCGTCGCCAAAGTCGCGCGCGACCCCTCGTGGTTCGGCGACCCCGCGACCCCCCTTCGCCCCATCATCTTCGACATCGAGGGGTCGAAAGTGATCAACTCCAACGATCCGTCCCTGGCGGCGCGGCGGGCGGCGCTCAAAGCCGAGATCGACGCGATGACCTGGGCGAAAGCCGAGAGCGGCTGCCCGGTCGCCGTCTACATGGGACCGCCGCTCTCGGGCGACAAATTCGAGGACGACCTGGCTGATCTGCGCAAGGCGTTCTACGCCAAGGCCTCGTTCGCCAGCGCCAGCCTGTACGACTACGACCCGATGGCTGAAACCAACGGCGAATACTGGTTCGACCTCGCCGCCGCCGAGGACGCGCGGATCGCGCGCGAATGCCCCGCGTACGCGCGCAACAAGGTTGCATTCGTCTGCCCCGCCTGGCAGATCTATTGGCCAAAAAACCTGATCGACAAAGACCACGCGAAGCTCGCGGACAAACCCGTGCCCCTGGACCTGTGGAAGCGACAGATCGACTGGTTGGTCGAACACGACTGGGACATCTTCGTCTGGACCGGAAGCCTCGCGCCAGAGCCCATCAGGGACCATTTGGCGTACGTGGCGCAAGTTGCCGGAAAACGTTGATCAGTGATGGCCCGGCAACAGGGGCATGTGAACGTGCGCGTGCAGCAGGAACCAGCCGACGGTGATGGCAGCCAGGCTCCAGACCACCGCCACGCGCACACGCCACACGATCGGGTTGCAACCGCACACCGGGCAGACTTCGTTATCCGCGTCCACCTGGTTCTTGCAAGCGGGACATTTTCGCAGCGACATCGACGACCTCCGCGACGAAGGTTCGATCATCGATTCTATCGATGCCGCCTGCCGTCCGGTATCGCCGGTGCCCCCACACCAAATGTAGGAAAACACAGGTCACGGCGCCCGGTTGAGCGACCAGTCGTAAGGCATGCTCTCGTACTCGGTGGCCGTTTGGACCGGTGAATCCGGGCGGCCAAAGGGCCGGATGGATTCGAGCAGCCCAGGGTCGCGTTTGCCGCTCTGGTGGGCGTAGGCGTCCTTGAAGTCACCGGGGTAGAACTTTGTGAAGATCTCGCTCAGTCTTACCTTCCGCTCGGAGACACTCTGCACTCCTCGGGGGTCGTTCAGGAACCGCCGGCCCTGGTCGGCGAGCTGCTCGTCGAGCTTAGGGCCTTCGTAGGGCTGGTTTCGGAGCGGGGGGCAGGATTTGCTCATGCAGTTGAGGGCGAAGTGGACGCGGGGGTCGCCGGCGCTGCGGACGTATCGCTTTTCGAGGGTATCGAGATTCATGGGCTTACCGCCGACGGGGAAGCTGACGGTGTAAAACAGGCCGGACAGGGCGACATTGGCGGGGAGACCTTTTTGCAACACACCATACATACAAAGGGCGTTGTACGCGTTAAGGTAGTAAGCGAGCTTGTCGGTCTCGTTGGGAAACAGGTCCGGGCGGTTCTCCGGCGAGGCCTGGTTAATCTGGCCGACGTAACGGAAAAGCGCATCTTTTGCGCCGTTGGTATTACCGGTAAGCGCGTCATATTTGACTAGTCCGTCGGGTGAGACGGTCTGATCGAGGACGCGTTGCCAGTCGGCATTGTCCCATTTGGCGAGGCGGGACCTGGGCGCGTACTCCTTTGAGACGGGCCCACCGCCGCCGACACAGCCGGAAAGGACAAACCCCAAGGCGGCTCCGACGCCGAGCAACCAGATCGCCAGTAACGCCTTTTGTCTCATAACCTTGGAGCTCCTTCCTTCGTCTTCTCGTCCTTCGGACGGGGCATGGATCAATAAACTACCGTCCGAGAGGGGTTGTTCCCATCCGCGCTGCCTCAAGTCAACGCCGCGCGTCGCCGATGGTTAAATGGGAAAGATGGATAAAAGAGACAACTCTTTATCATCATACAGAATGGCAAAGAGGGGCGATGCGGTGAAGGTCGCATGCCCGTTGTGAGGAGATTATGAAGACGGTTTTCACTACCGGGGAGGCTGCCGAGATTTGCAAGGTCTCGCAGCAGACCATTATCCGCTGTTTCGACAGCGGGCGGCTCAAAGGCTTCCGTGTGCCGGGGAGCCGGTTTCGCCGGATCCCGCGCGAGGCGCTGATCGCATTCATGAAGGAGAATGGGATTCCGCCCGATGCGCTGGATTCGGGCAAGCGGAAGATCCTGGTGGTGGATGACGACCCGGAGATCGTGGAGTTGTTTGTGGACGTGCTGGAGCGGGATGGCCGATTTGAGGTCAAGACCGCCAGCTCGGGTTACGACGCCGGGATCATGACGCAGGAGTTCCTGCCGGACCTGATCATCCTGGACTACATGCTGCCGGACATCAACGGGAACGTGGTGTGCCAGACGATTCGGACCAATCCGAACTTCGAGCATATCAAGATCATCATCGTGTCGGGCGTGGTGAACCAGGACGAGATCAACGACCTCCTGAAGAGCGGCGCGGACGAGTTCGTGAAAAAGCCGTTCAACATCGAGAAGTTGATCGAGCGCGTCTGCGAGCTGTTGTCCGTGGCGGCGTAGGGTGGGCTTTGCCCACCATGGATATCTAACCGCTTGGTAAAAGGGCGGTGGGCGGAGCCCACCCTACTGCTATGTCAGACACGGTCCGGGAGAAACGCGTCGAGCTGATCCTTCAGCAACTGGAGGAGCTGCCGACGTTGCCCGCCGTCGCCGTGCGGATCCTGGAAGTCACCGGCGACGAGGACTCGTCGGCCCGGGACGTGGTGGAGCTGATCTCCAGCGACGTGGCGCTCACCAGCCGCATCCTTCAACTGGTTCACCGTGCCGATGTCGGGGTGCGCGGGGAAGTCAACAGCATCGAGCGGGCCGTCGTTCTCCTCGGCTTCGACGCCGTCCGCAGCGCCGTCCTGGCCGTCAGCGTTTTCTCAACTTTCGGGGAAAACGCCAAAGAACGCAAAACGCATCATTTCAGCGTCGAAGAATTCTGGAAACACTCGGTGGCGGTCGCGTGCTGCGCGGAGTTACTGGCGGACGAGCTGAAGGCGACGTACGGGCGCGACGCGGGGGTGGAGGGGTCGGAGGCGTTCGTCTGCGGCCTGTTGCACGACCTGGGGAAAGTCGCGCTGGACGCGTGCCTGCCCAAGAGCTTCGACAAGGTCGTCGAGGCGACCGAGCTGTTGCGCGGCAACATCGCCGACATGGAGCGGCAAATCATCGGCCTGGACCATATGGTCGTGGGCAAGCGACTGGCGGAGCGGTGGGGGTTGCCGGCGACGATCCGGGACTGCGTCTGGCTTCACGGGCAATTGCCGGCGGCATTGCCGGCGGGGGTGCGAAGTCCGCGGCTGGTGAACCTGGTGACGCTGGCGGACGTGCTGGTGCGGGAGCAGCACCTGGGATTTTCCGGGAATTTCGCGTTCACGCTGCAGCGTCAGCCGCTGATCGACGCGGTGGGGCTGCCGGATGGGGCCATCGAGCGGGCGCTGCAGAAGCTGGTCGAGGCGATCGAGCCGCGCGCCAAGGCGCTGGGGCTGGGGCAAACGAGCAGCGGGGATCTCTATCAACAGGCGCTGGCGCAGGCGAACCGCGAGCTGGGACGGATGAGCGGTCAGCTCGCGTCGAAGAACCGGCGGCTGGCGGTGCGGGCGAAGTTTTTCGACGCGTTGTCGAACTTCCAGAGCGAGCTGAGACCGGACGCGCCGCCTCAAATGGTGCTCCAGGCGATCGGCCAGACGGCGGTGTCGGTGCTGGGGGCGACGTCGGCGGGGGTGTTCAGCATCATTCCCGGGCAGGCGTATGCCGAGGTGATCCTGTGCGACGGGCAGGGGGACGTGTTCGAGCAGACGGTGATCGACTGCATGAAAGGCCTGGCCAAGCCGCAGGGGGGTGACGGCCCGGTGCTTTCGGCAGGGAATGAGTTGGAGTGGCTGCTGTCGGCCATCTCGCCGCGGCTGGGGGAAGATCAGCGGTACTGGATCTGCCTGGAGGCGGACGGGATCTGCATCGGCGGGGTCGTGTGGGGCGCCAAGTCGGGGGAGGCGCAGCGGCTGAGTCCGCAAGTGCAGGAGCTGACGGCGCTGGCGAACGGCTGGAGCCTGACGCTGCGGACGAGTCAGATCCGCGAGGAGGCGCGGGCATTGTCGGAGCAGTTGGCGGAGGCGAACCGCCGCCTGCACAACGCGCAGAACGAGATCCTGCGCAGCAAGACGATGATCACGGTGGGGGAAATGGCCGCCGGGGCGGCGCACGAGATGAACAACCCGCTGGCGGTGATCAGCGGGCGCAGTCAGTTGCTGGCGTCGCAGCTCGAGGATCCCAAGCTCAAGCAGGCGGCCAAGACGATCAGCGAGCAGGCGCACATGATCACGGACATCATCACGGAGCTGATGGCGTTCGCCAAACCGGTGCCGCCGACGATCGTCGAGTGCGAGCTTCCGGACCTGGTGGCGCGGGCGCTGCACGAGGCCAAGTCGATGACCGATCCGGCCGATAGGAACATTGAAGTGACCATGACGGATATACCGCCTGTGATGGTGGATCCGGCGCAGGTCACGGCGGCGCTGACGGAGGTCGTCGGCAACGCGATCCAGGCCACCGAGGAGCGGGACGGCCAGGTGACGATCCACGCGGCGTTCGACGCGTACTCGGGGCGAGTGGCCCTGACGGTGGCGGACAACGGCTGCGGGATGGACGAGGAGACGCTCAAGCGGGCGTTCGACCCGTTCTTCAGCTCCAAGCCCGCCGGGCGTCGGCGGGGCATGGGCCTGGCCAAGGCGCTGCGCTGGATCGAGAGCAGCGGCGGCACGATGCGGCTGGAGAGCCGCCTGGGCAAGGGGACGCGCGGGTCGATCCTGCTGCCAGCGGTGCCGACGGGCGCCGCGACGATGTCCGCGGCGGCAGCGGCGGCGAACGGCCTGGCGGCGCACGTCAGGAAGGCGCAATAACGGTTGACGAGTCGAGGCGTGCGGGATGCGCGTCCACGGCGGACGCGGACGGAGGTGCCGCGCGCATAGATTCGGGAGTCGCGAGGGATCGCGCATGTCGCGTCGTTCGGGATGGATACACAGTGGGTGCGTGCCGGTCACGGGCCGGCGGGAGCGTGAGTCATGGCGCCGACGAAGGTGTCACAATCGGGCAAGGCGCAGGTCGCCAAGCCCCGCGTGCTGGTCGTGGATGACGAGGCCGAACTCATCGAGGTTATCACCGACACCGTGGGCAAGAAGATGGGCTGCAAGCTGATCGCGGCGCGCAGCGTCGCGGCGGCGAAGAAGGTGCTCGAATCGCAGCAGCGGATCGACCTGTTGCTCACCGACGTCAACCTGCCCGATGGTGACGGAATGTCGCTCCTGGGCGTCCTGCATCTCCACCAGCCTCAGGCGCAGGCGATCGTGATGACCGGGCAGGCGAGCATGTCCGAGGCGATCGAGGCCATGCGCGAGGGCGCCAGCGACTTCGTGCCCAAGCCATTCTCCACCAGCGAGCTGGCGGACCGCGTGAAGCGGGCGCTGGCGCGGGCGGCGGCGAGCGTGAAGACCGAGAAGCGCCTGGTGCGGCTGCGCGACGCCGTCAAGCGCTTGAACGACGCACGCAAGATGGTATCCAAGAAGGTGGACCTCCTGTGCAACGACCTGATCAGCGCTTACGGCGAGCTGTCGAAGCAGCTTGACCTCGTGCGGATCCAGGAGAGCTACAAGCATTGCCAGCAAGAGGCCAAGGATCTCGAGCAACTGCTCTGCCACACCATGGACTGGCTGTTGCGGCAGATCGGTTATTCGAACATCGCGGTGTGGCTCGCGGGGGACGATGACGACTTCCAGCTCGGCGCGTACATGAAATACACGACCCCGGGCGAGCCCGCGCTGACCGAGGCGCTGCGGACCGGGATCGTCAAGCACACGGTCAAGGAGAACTGCCTGCACCTGTCAGGCGACGAGCTGCGGTCAAAGCTGACGGCCAAGGAGATGGAGTTCCTGAAGGACCAGGACGTGATCACGGTGAACTGCAGCTACCTGGCGGAGTCGCTGGCCGTGGTCGTGATGTTCCGCGAAGCCAAGGGTCCGTTCACGGAGGAGGACTACGGGGCGCTCAAGGCGGTGAGCCCGCTGTTCGCGGTGGCGCTGGCGGGCATCGTGCGCGGCAGCGAGTCCGAGGAAGACGGCGACAACGGGACGCTGCTGGACGAGGACAACAAGCAGGACAAGAAGGACAAAAAGGAGCGGAAGAAGAAGGACGACGCCGACTGGTGGAAGCGGGGGGAAGAACCTCCCTTCTAGTCTAAACGTCGTCTCATGCTCCGCCACGGAGAGCGCAGAGGACACGGAGGGAAAGAGAATCAGCCACAGATGACGGGCCGATGAACACAGATAAGACAGGCCAATTGCGGCTTTTCTTATCCGTGTTCGTCGGCGTTCATCTGTGGCAACTCTTGCCGCGCGCGACTTAGAGCAGCATCGCCATGATCAGGTCGTCGATGTACTGCCCGTTCTTCAGCGCGCAGGCGCGGCGGTGGCCTTCCTCGATGAAGCCGAGCTTTCGATAGACGTGGATGGCCCGCTCGTTGTGCGTGAAGACGGCGAGGTCGATGCGTTTGACCACGCCGGAGGCGCGGGCATGGTCGATGGCGGCGCGCACCAGCGCGGTGCCAATGCCGCGATCGCACCATTCTTTGCGGACCGATACACCCAGGACGACGGCGTGGCGGTTGCACTGGCGCTTGCCGCCGGTGTAGTTCAGGAGGCCGACGATCTGGCCGTCGATCAGGGCGAGGAGGAAGAGGGCGTTGTCGGTATTGGCGGCGTCGCCGAGGAACTTCTGCTCCTGTTCGAGGGTGTAGTCGAACTCGCCCGGGGCGAAGGAGAGGTTGTCGGGGAACTCGTCGATAACTTGGCGGGCGTGCTCGATGCAGGCGGCGGCGTCGTCGGCGGTGGCGCGGCGGATGGTCAATGATGGCAGGGTGGCGGCGCTGGTCATGATTTGATCGTGAGTGGCGTTGGGAATGACGACGCGCGCGAAGGGAATCTGACTGCGGGTGCGTGGTGGGCGAAGCCCACCCTACAAAAAAAACGCCCGACACCTCGCTTACGAGGTTTCGAGCGTCGAATACGGATTGCGCGTTCCGCTATTGCCGTGTGAGGGGTGGTTTGGTCAAACCCATGCGAACAGGTGGGTGATGGAACCGATCGGGAGGGTTCTCCCGTCTGTCTTGCCGTTCGGATCCCGACGTGGCTTCCCGCCCGAGGGAAAATGCGTCACACAAGGGCGGGGGCCGCGGGCTTGCGGCGGGCAAGCGGCCATCCCCGGGGCTTGCTTATCGGTTTGCCAAAATCTGGCCCTCAATCACGTACACGGCAGAACCAGCAACCGTATGTCGAACTATATCGTCCGAAATTATCTCCGGCAAACAGGGAAAAGCCCCATTCGCAGGCGATCGATTTTATCCTGCAAAAACCGGACCTTTCGCCGTGTTCACGTGCGCCCCGTCAGCTCGAAAATCCTGATGGGCGCGGTGCGGGTCGGAACGGACTTTTTGAGCTGCTCCAACTTCCAGGGATAGGGCTTAATCCAGTCGAGGAAGAGGTCGCCCGTCTGGCGGCCGGGCTCGCCCAGGAGGACGCTGCCGCCGGCACGAAGGTGCCCGCGCCAGAATGGCTCGAGGTAAATCCACTGCGTGCGGTCGTAAAGGATGTCGGCGCCGATGATGAGGTCGAACTGTTCGGTCAGGCGGGCCTTCTGCCAGTTGAGCCTGCGCGTGCGGATCCGCCTGGCGAACGGCGTCGCGTTGAGGCGGGCAAAGAGCAGCGCGTCGGGTTCGAGATCGGCGAAGAGGACGCGCGCGCCCAGCGCCGCGGCGACCGAGCCGGTCAGGCCCATCCCGCAGCCCAGGTCGAGGACGCTGAGGCGGCGAACGTCGAATCGCTCCGGGAGCGTCCGGGCGAGGAAGTCGATGATCGCCAGGGAGCTGTCCCACAGCTCGGCCCAGTAGGGCAGGTGAAGCTCGTCGCCGTCGCGGCGCCGGCCGGCGAGCTTGTCGCGGCGGTCCTCCTCCTCGGCGACCTGGTCGAGGACGAGGTTGGGGTCGGCGATGCGCGTGAACGCAAGCTCCACCTCGCCCGCGCGCACGGGCTCGGTCACGGTCTGAAACCGGCGATGGATGCGGGCCAGCAGCTTGCGGTGGCGGCGGCGGTCGGCAGGTGACAACGGCGGCGACATCGCGCGGTGCTCACCCGTATAACCAGCCCAGCGTTTTGCTGACGATGAAGTACGCCGCGACTGCAAGGCCGAGGAATCCGCCGGCGGCGATGAAATTGCAGACGATCGCGCCGCTCGACTTGATGTAAAGCCGGACGATCGCGCCATAGATGAACAGGCAGAAGATCCAGACGATCGCGATCGCCGGGCCCACGTAGAACGGGATCAGCGCGAGCAGGCTCGGGCCCAGGCAGTAGGCGTAGACGTTGTAGAGCAGGACGGCCGGGAACCTGGACTTCATCTCGCCGGCGGAAACCAGCTTGTAAAAGAGCCGCGTGATCAGGTTGAGCAGCAGCCACGTGCCGCCGGCGGCAAGGACGAAGTGGAGCGCCCAGCGGTATCCGTCCTCGTAGTAGTCGAATGACTTACCGCCTTTGACAAATGCGATGACGTCGTGGATGACCCAGGAGATTCCCCACATCACGCCGCAGATGATGACGAACGCGCGGGTGTCGCTGGCGGTCTCCGGACGACGCATGGACCAGAGCAGGTCGCCCGGCCTGGTCATCGACATGCCGACGGTCTTGAAATACGCGCCGATGGCGCCGATGGAGCCGCGGTCTTCCCAGGGCGTGCCGGGACCGGGCTCGAGCGGGTTGCGCATCCGCGCCTGCTCGACCCGCATCGCCTCGATTTCGACGCCGGGCGGGGATTCGATGTTCTTGGCCATTTTTCCAGGCTCCTCGGGGAGCGCATCCGCGTGTGCGCCAGACCGATCATAACCGACGGTGCCACGGGGCGGAATCGCCCGCGCGGGGGGGGCGGCGCACCTCAGTACTGGGCGTCGAGGATCAGTGATTCCTCCCATCGTCGTGTCGTGTGATTGCGGAAAAACAAGCCCAGGGAGCGGTCCTCGTAGATTTCGAGCATGGCCGAGCGCACCGCGCTGCCGCGGGCGTCCTCGAGGCTGGCGATGTCGCATTGGACGATCGGGTGATCGTCGATGCCGGCGATCTTGCGAAAACGATCCTTGCCGACCCAGACGGCATCGCCGATGTGGGCGTGGCCGTAAAGGTGCAGGCGGACGTTGGGCGGCAGCGGGAAGAACTCGTCGAAGAGGTTGCTGGGTCGGTTGCCGCCGGCGAAGGCGTAGTGGGCGCAGGTGATCACCGGCCCGTCGGCGGCGGCGATCCGGTCGCGCACGGCCTGGTAGGCGGCGGCGTCATGGGGGTAGCAGGCCGCGTCGCCGTGGACGGTGCCGTGCGTGCTGGCCCAGCGGCCGCGCGGGTCGGCGTGGTCGGAGAGGAAGAGCACCGTGAAATCGCCGATCGAATCGATGAAGTAGAACGACTCGATCGAGTCGGTCGTCCGCCAGCCGGGCAGGCGTGCGACCGCGTCGCGGAAGATCGCCGTGTGCCCGCCGGCGCCCCTGTCGTGGCGGAGGAAGTCGAAATCGTGATTGCCCAGGACGTACCGCAACGGGGCGCCGAAGGCCGAGAGCGCCTCGACCTGCATGGCGGCCATCTCTTCCAGGTGCGGGAGATTCGAGCCCTCGACGGCGTCGCCCAGATACCAGATCTGCTCGACGGGCAGGTCGAGCGAGCGGAAGTCGTCAATGGCAATAGACAAGCAGCGCCGGGCCTCGGCGGGAATGCTTTGTTGCAAGTCCGAGATAACCCAGACGCGGTGACGGACGTTGAGGCGCGCGGATTGAAGGACCGTCGAAATCACCGTGCGACCAAGATAGAAGCCGCACGCGTCGATTCAACCGTTTGCGTCGAAGAAGAACGGGTCGTCGTGGATCGCCGCCGCCCGGGCCGCGGGTTTGGCGACCATGTAGTAGATCCCTTCCTCCTCCATCAGCCGCGTACCGGTGGCCGAAGCCTCCTGGGCGAGCGGCATCGTGGCGGACATCATCGCCCGCAACTCGAGCGGTTCAAAGGCCGCCGTCGAGTCGGTCGGCAGGGGGTTAGCGATTTGTCGAATGAACGGGGACATAACCTGTTTTCTCCGCGCGGGGCGGTTTGTTGCCCGCAAAGGCCCGACGGTCGGCAAACCCTCCCATTTCGCGCAAGAATCGGCTGCCCCAAACAGGTCAGGCGCCTCACGCCTTGCGAATGAACTCCGCCGCGTACGACCGCACCTGCTGACCGTTCAGCACGTGCACGACCCGCAACTGCTGCACCGTGCTGGCGCTGAAATGGCTCATCGGCAGGTAGACGAGCTTCTTGCCGTACTTCTTGGCCAGCCGCCGCCACGCCGCGCCAGGCGGGCCCGGGCTCAGGAGCGCCACGTGCCGCTCCCGGCTGTACGCGCACGCCGCCATCAGCAGGCGCTCTTCCATCGTATCGGCCCCGTCGAACGCCGGATCCCGCCAGATGTCGAAGATGTGCGGCTCGATCGGCGGGTAGATCAGCATGCACCCGCCGTAGCTCGATTGCGCGATCCCCGGGCCGATCACGTTCGTTCGCCAGTCCGTCGCGAAGAACGCCAGCGTACTCTCCTCTTGGTGCTCGTGATGCCACGTCACGCGATACGGATAATCGCGCGGATCGGCTGGTGAATCGAACAGCATGACCACCGCGTCGATGCTCCCCCGGTTGGGCGGGAACACCTTCACGTACAGGTCCCCCGTGTGCCAGTTCCGCAGCGTCTCGCGGATGTCGATCCCGTCCTGCACGCTGGTCGTGAACTTCTCGGTGCGCGCCAGGTCCTGCCCGATGATCTGCATCGCCTTGGCGAACGTGTGCGTGCGGAACCGCTCGATCGCCACGTCCTCCGGCGGCCACGAACACTGTCGGAACGGGTTCCAGCGCATCTGCCAGAGCTTCTGCTGCTCGCGCTCGGGCCGCTTGCGCAGCTCCAACGTCCGCCAGACGACCGGCGGCCCGGAGAGGCGGTTGACCGTCCGCACGATCTCGCCGTCCGGCAGCCGCGCCTGATCAAAACCCAGCGAAATACCGGGAAACTCCGTCCGCCCGTTGAACGGATACGTCCGCGCCGTCTCGACCACTGCCAGCGCAAACGCGTCCCCCGCGAACTGCTGCGCACCGGTCGCCAGCGTATACAGATCCGGCGTAAGCCGCCGCTCCACCAGCGACAGGTTCCGCACGTACTTGAGCAAGAGCGCCAGGAGCTGCGGCGTGATCGGCCGCGCCTGCTTCTTCAGGTCCGTCTTGTACCGCTCGCGGGCCGCGATCAGCAGTTCCTTCACGCCGTCGATCGACAGGTTCTCGTCATCGTCAAGCTCCGCCCGCGCCTGCTCGTACAACCCCGTGATGAACGGCAACTCTCCGAGGCAGAAGAAGAGATTCTTCTCATTCACCTGAAAAACGTCTGTCCCGTCAACCTCCGCGTCCTGCGGGCTAGCCGCTTCAGCGGCTGGCGTCCCCCCGCGAATCTCGTTAAACGCCTCCCTCACCCAGGGCCAGTCGATCATCGAGCAGACGAAAAGCGCACGCCGATGCTTCTGCTCCAACTCCACCAACCGCCGCGCCATGTGCCGCACGCGATCCCGCGCCTGCGCCATCCGCAATCGCGGGATCGCCGGTAGCGCCGCCGCCACGAACTTCTCCAGCGGCAGGGTCTTGAGTGCGTACGGATCGGGAAACGCGCCCGAGTACGCCTCGAAGTGATCCACCTCCAGGTCGATGTATTCCCGCCGCATCCGCTCCCCCATCGCCACGCGGATCGCCGCGATCACCGGCTGGCACGGGTCGATCGGCACGAAGTTCACCGTGCCCATCGAGTCCTCGCCGTCGTATTCGACCGCCTCGCGCTGCGCGACCAGCGTCACCGCCGGCAGCGCCTCGATCGCCCGCTCCACGTCCGTCTTGAAACTCGGCGGCAGCGGCACCGCCAGGCAGTCGAACCGCTCCGACAGCATGATCCGCCGGACTTCCACCGCGAAATCCCCGCTCCCATGAATCACCGGGATCGCCGTGACGCGGTCGGAGAACTTGAACAGTTCATGCGCCATGATCAGAAAGCCACAGAGGGGAATTGCCACAGATGAACACTGATGGACACAGACGAAAGAAGCTGAGTACTGACTGTCTTATCTGTGTTCATCCGCCGTTATCTGTGGCTCAATTCCTCTTTCTCTTTCTCCGTGGTTACTTCTCCTCATCCTCATCATCCAGGTTATCCGGATGCAGCGGATCGTTCGGATCGTGGAAAAAATCCCCCAGCCCCATCGGCGTGAATTCTCCGCCCAGCGACTGCTTCTTCCGCTTCGCCAGGTTGTCCAGGTCCGCCGCGTCCTCTCCCAGGCATTTCTCCAGCGCCTCCTTCCATGCCTGGTCGCGGCTGACCGGGTGCTGCGGATCGGCGGCCATCCGCTTGATCGCGTAGCGCAGCAGGTTCACGCCGTCGCGCGGCGAGAAATCCAGTTTCAGCGAATGCGCCTGCTGCAAAAACTCCACCGTCAGCTCCAGCAACTGCTCCTCCGCGAACGGCAGGTGATACTTCAGGATCGCCTTCTCATCCCGCTTGTTCGGGAAGCCCAGCTTCAGCGTCGGCTGAAGCCGCGACAGGATGTAATCCGGGATCTCGTACGTCGAATCGTCCTGGTTCATCGTCACCGCGCAGCGGAAATCGCGATGAGCATTGATCGTAATCCCCGCCACGACCGACTCGACGTACCGCCGGTGATCCAAAAGCGGGGCCAGCGACGCCCACGACTTCTCGTTCATCCGGTTCCCCTCGTCCAGCACGCAGATGCCCCCCGTGATGATCGCCGTCACCAGCGGGCTCGCGTGATAGGCGATCCGCCCGCTCTCAGCCAGCACTGGCGTCACCAGCAGATCCTCCGGTCGCGTGTCCGCCGTGCACTGGTAGATGAACAGCGCCTGCTTCCGCACCTTCGCCCCGGCCATTCCCAGCGTCGTCTTGCCGATCCCCGGCGTGCCGATCAGCCGCGGCGTCAGCGGCAGGTCCCGCTCGTCCACCACCAGCCAGCATGCCAGCAACTGCTTGAGGATCTCCCGCTGCCCGATCCACTCGGCGATCACGTCATGCGGCTGCGACAGGTGAAGCGTCACACCCTCGATTTGCACCGTGTTCATCGCCGACATTGTACGAGCCTCCCCGGGGAATTCTCCCCTTCCCGCTTGCGGGGCGCTCTTACCGAATGACCAGCGCATCCGCCACGTCCAGATTGACGACGAACACGCGCTTGCCCCCGCGCATCTCTTCGCGAACCTTCCCACCGCTCGCCAGGAACACTTGCTTCCCAGCAGCCTCGACATTCACGCGCACCTCCAATCCTTTCACCGCCGTCCCACTCCAATTGATCAACGGGATGACGATTCCTCCCTTCGCTTCGATCACCGTCGCCTCCACCAGTGGGTTCGACATCTCCAGGGGCCGCCCCACCCGTCCCGCCGCCAGCCCGATCAGCCGCCCCGCAGCCTCGTTGAACTGCGTCGGGATAAAGTGTGCGAACGAATCATCCGTCGATCCCCGATCCAGCGGCCGCCGCGGGATCGCGGGCGCGAAATACGCCAGCCCCGGCAGGAACCCGCAGTAACACGCACGTCCCTCGCCCACCTTTCGCGATACGACCGCCGGCCGCCCATCGCCAAAGACGTGGCTCTCCTCCCCGCCCGGCACTGCGACGAACCGGCTCCGTGCGCCCAACACTGCCAAGCCCCCAGGCGTCACCACGTCCATTGCTGACGAGTAGGGCAGATCCTCCTTCAGCCGGTTGATCCGATCCTTGGCAACGTTCAGCGACTCTTCCCGAATGCCGAGCAACTCCCCCATCACCCCATTCGCCCGGTCCATCTCATCCCGCATCCCCGCCCCCGCCGTCGCGAAAAGCTGCCCGCCTCGCCGCACCCAATCCGCCAGCGCCGCCGACGCCGATCGACTGACGTGCCGATCCGCCAGGTAGATCACCTTGAACCGCGACAAGTCATCCCCCTCCACCACCACGTCCAGCGGCAACTGCTGGTGCCGCGCGGCGATGTACAGCGCCCGCTTGCCCGCCCCGAACGGCGGCCGATTGTCCTGCCACACGTCCGCCGCCTCGCTGAACCACAGCCCCGCCTCGGCGGATCGCACGTGCCCGTCCTGCACGACGTCCTCGAACCGCCCCAGCTCGTGCAGCGCCACGCGAACGGCCTGGGACATCTCCGGCGAGCTGACGTGGTTCTCGGTGTACGCCGCCTGCACCGGCCGCATCTCGTACAGGTTGATCACCTTCACCCCGTGCGCCAGATCCCCGTAAAACTGCCGCCGCCAGCTCGCGGGCGTGTTCCCGGGCGCGTGGGCCATCACGTAATACTGGATTTTCGCATCGGGATGATTGGCCACACCCGCGCGGAACATGTCCAGCACGAGCTCATTGATCTGCTGTGTCCCGACCGGCACCTGCCAGATGTAATCCTCCCCCCACGGCATCGTCATCCCCCCCTCGCGGAACACGCTGATCCAGTGATGCACGTCCCCCATGTACGTCGGCCCGTGCGGCGAAAAATTCGCCCCGACCGACGCGTTGGGCAGATGCCGGCGCAGAATCGCCGTCCGCTCCTTCATCACGCCAATGCCGTATCGATAGCTCCAGATCTTCGACCAGTAATACAACCCCGGTTTGTCCTTGGCCGTCTGCTCCGAGACGCTGTAATGAACTTTCGACCAATCCTGGCTCGCATCAGGATCGATGTCACCAGGCTTCTTGTTCTGCGACTTTAACCAAGCGACGAATGCCTCATCGCTCTTGCCCGGCGGCCTGGGCAAATCGATCTCATCCCCCATGCTGACGACCGCGATGTTCTTCGCCCGCCCCTCGCCTTCCAACTTCCGGCTATATTCCTCGAGCTTCTCGGTCGGCACCGACCGCACGTCGATGTACCCGCGAACGAGGCCCTCCGCCGTCGGCGCAAGATCCTCCACTCGATCCGGCACCAGCGCTGTCGCCCCCATCAACTTGATGAACTCCCCGAGCGCCGCCGTGTATTTCGCATTCTTCGGCCGGGCCGGAAAGGTGTAACCGTAAATCAATGTGCGCTGGGGCGCAATGCCAGAGACCGGCCGGCGCTTCAGGTCATCCAGCAACTCGTACAGCACCTCTTCCGCAAGCCGAACCCGCCTCGAATATCGCGTGTCCGCGTCATACGCCAGCTCCACCTCGCCCGACAGACCATCCAACCGCCGGATCGATTCGATCCCGCCCCCGTCCGCGCGCGGCACGCCAAACTCCAGCGAATACTTCGCCTCGCGCCCGCCTCCCTTAGGCGAGATCGTCCACTGCCCATCATTCAGGCTATCCAGCACGCCGCCCACCTCAACCCACTCCGACGTCTTCCCCGCCCCCGTCATAATCTCCCGCGCCGTCCAGTTCCGCTGATGCACCCAGTAAGGCGAATGCTCCTTCCCTGGCGGCACATTGATCGTCAACTCATTTGCACCGTTGTTCTGCACCCGCAAAAACAGATCGCCTGCCTGCGTGAGCATCCCATCCAGCGGCAGATAATTCTCCTTCGCGATCCGCTGCTCCACCTCCGCGCGATCGCTGGTCAGCATCACCAGATCGACGTTTCGCCGCGCCGCGTCCGCACCCTCCGGCTGTCGCTCCGCCACCAGCGTCAGCGTCGCCGGCCCCTCATCCAGCTCGACCGTCGCGTCGTGACCTTCCCAGACCACGTTCTCCACCGCGCCCCAGGACCAGGCGACCTCCTTCTTCAAGCCCTCCTTGAACGGCCAGATCTTCAAGTTATCGCGCGCGCCGTAAAGCCGGTCCAGCCTGACCTTGCCCCCCTGTTCGACCCGCAGCCGAAACCGCGTCTCAAACCGATACACCGCCTCGTATCGCACCAGTGCCAGGTAGGTCCCCGCCTTGGGGATTTGCACTTGCTTCGTCGCTTCCGATCGCTCGCAGTGCTCTGGAGCCCCCAGGTACGCCTTGCGGCTGAGGAACGTGTTCGCCAGCGTTCCGCAGTAGTAGTTCGTCCCCCACTTCTTCGCCTGCCAGTCCGGCGAGACGATTCGAAATCCCTCGGCTTCCGCGATCACCGTCTGGCCGCTTGCGAAAACCGCCCGCCCCACCAGCACCGTCGCAAGAACTGCCCATCGTCCCGCGCTCATCAGCACTCCTGAATCACCGAAACGTGTATTGACTCACCCACCCCACTCTACTCCCTCACTGTCGCAATCATTTAAACGCAAGGAGATGCCTTATGCGACCCGTCACGCTCGCTAACGCAGCCACAAGCCTGTTTACGGCCATCGCCCTGGTCGCCCTTGCCGGCGCCGTTTACGCTGGTGAGCCGCCCAAGACCAGTCCTAAGCCCCCGGACCCCAAGGCCTTGGCCGCCCCCATCGCCGACGCCGATAAGAACCTGCCGCGCGACAACGATTTCGTCGTCCACGAGTGGGGCACCTTTACCTCCTTTTCCGGGTCCGACGGCATCTCCCTCGACTTCCGCCCCCTCGTCGACGAGGACCTGCCCAGCTTTGTCCTGGATCGCCAGAAGCAGTCGTTCATGAACGAGCGCCGCGAGATTGCCTACGCCAAGGGGCGAACCGATAAAGGCCTGGTCATCTCGCGCCAGCGCATGGAGACGCCGGTCACCTACTTCTATACCGACCGCGAACGCATCGTGGACGTGATGGTCGAGTTCCCGCGCGGGCTCCTGACCGAGTTCTACCCGCCCGTGCGCCAGTTCGGTCCGGCGTACAAGAAGGGCCAGATCGAATCGCTTGAAAACTCCTGGCTGCGCTGGGGCAAGATCCGCCTTCTTCCCGAAAGCCAGGCCCTGGCGAAGACCGGCATCGATCCCTACATCCGCAAGATCGAGTCGGGTGAGAACCCGCACTACGCCTACGCCCGCGAGACCGACTCCGCCCACATCCAGCTCACCGACCCGGCCATGATGAGCACCTATCGCGAAAAGTTCCTCTTCTACCGCGGCGTGGGTAATTTCGACCTCCCGGTGAACCTCCGGGCCAGCGGCGACGGGCGCTTCATTCTGACCCAGTCCGGCAAAACGCCACTCCACTACGCCTTTCTGGTGCAGGTGGATGGGGATAAATCCGTACGCTTTTCCCGCTATGACAACATCCGGGAATCCGTAGACATGACCCTTTCAAATGAGGCCCTGGGCATGGATGCGCTCGCCGACGAGGTCGTACGAGCTCTCGTATCGGAAGGCCTGTTCGAGAAGGAAGCCAGGGCCATGGTGAAGACCTGGCGCGCCTCGTGGTTCGGCGAGCCGGGAACGCGGGTCTTATATACTTTGCCGCAGGCGTACACCGATTCCCTGCTTCCCCTTCACCTCGACCCCGCCCCCCGCGAAATGGTGCGCGTCATGGTCGGGCGGCTCGAAACCCTCACCCCCGAGCAGGAACACCGGATCGAAGCCTTGGTCTCGCAACTCGGGGCCGCCGACCCGGTGATCCGCGATCAGACCTCGGCCGAGATCAAAAAGCTGGGCCGCTTCGCCGAACCCGCCCTCACGCGCATCGCCAAGCTCAGCGACGACCCCGAAACCCAGGCGCACGCCAGGACCCTCCTGCGCGAGGTGCTGGTCGCGAAGGAGGTTCCGCTGGCCGACGACTCGACCGCGGCAACGCCAGGTAAAAAGTAACGTGATCGCCCCTCGTTCGTTCCCCTCCGGGGTACGGCTAACCACCGTGCCCCTTTTTCGTGCGCCGTTTTCAAGCGATCGGCGCCAGTTCCCGTTGCTGATCCCCCGCGACGCGGCGCTTGACCAGGTCGATCAGTTCCCGGAGTTGGAACGACCCCTTGACCAGCACGTCCGACACGCCCAGGTTGGTCGCCTTGCTCTTCAGGGCCTTGTCGGTAATGCCGGTAACCAGGATGACCGGGAGGTTCTTGTACTTGGGAAAGCGGCGCAGGTTCTGGAGGAACGTGGTGCCGTCCACCTCCGGCATCATCTGGTCGAGAAGGATGACATCCGGACGCACGTCGCGCACCCGGTCCATCGCGTGCCCGCCGTCGTGCGCGCCATAGACGTCGAAACCCGCTCGCCGGAACGTCTTGGCGAAGAGCTCGAGCTGGTCCTGCGCATCCTCGACGATCAAAATTTTGGCCATAAACACCCTGCCTGCCTCGATAGGAAAGATTGTCTCCCCCGCGCTCAAGGTAAGAATGCAAACCTCGTTCCAGCGGCCGAACGACGCGACCGGCCGCGAACCGCTAAGCGCGTTGTATGTCACGCTGCATGAGACGAATATGAGGCCCCCGATCGCTCGGGACGATCGGGCAATCCCAAACCGACGATCCACCACCCATGAATATCCCACCTGATCGTCTGATA
>DATBFY010000563.1:0-1602 GCA_036558265.1 Tepidisphaeraceae bacterium
GAGGCCGCCCGCGACGAGAAAGGCGATAACGGCGTTCTTCTCCTCCGGGCTATCCAATACCTCCTGCGCGAGCAGCGGCTGCTTCTTGGCGGCCACGCGCCGCTCGGACCACCTGAAGAACGCTTGAAGGAGCACGATCCCCAGCAGGATGAACAGCGGTGCCGGCGACAACCGCAGCACGGAGAACGGCGCCGCCTCCTTCGCCACCAGCAGCCCCCACTTCTGGAGGTTGTTGAAACCGTATAAGATGAGCGCGATCGCGGCGGCCGAAAGCACGAACCCGACGAAGTCGATCCTGATGCCGTGCTGGCGCGGGATGGGCGTCAGGCGAAAGCTCAGGATCAGGACGGCGATCGCCAGGAAGACGATCAGCCCGAACGTGTAGCGCCAATCCAGGGACGTGGCGAGGAAGCCGGCGACGACGAAGGTGACCCCGCTGGCAACCGCGGGCACGCCCGCCAGCACGCCCAGCGCCGTTGCCTGCTGCCGACCGTGGTAGTTCGCGGCGATCAGCACCACCAACGTCGGCACGAGCGCGGCGGCGGCGACCCCCGCGACCGCCTGGGCCGTGTTCATCGTGCCCACGTCGGTGCTGGTCGCCATCAAGATCATCGCCACGCCGTGCGCGGCGACACCAAATTGGAAGACCCGACGCTCCCCTACCAGCTTGCCGATTTTCGCGCCCAACATGACGAACGCGGCGACGAACAGCGCGTAGAGGACGAGCGCCGTCGCCACGGCCGTCGAAGGCGCGTTCAAGTCCTCGGCGATCGGCCCGAGCGAGACGGGCAAGGCGTTGACGTTGACGCCCATCTGAAGCTGGGCGAGGACGATGACGATCAGCGGCAACCAGGGCGCCTGTGTGGCGCCTTTGCTCTCAGCAGCGGGGGTGGCGGCTGGAGCGGGTTGTTTGGTGACGTGGTCCATTCCTGAGCCTGCTACGCGCGCCGCGGATTCGTACGCCGGGGTCGGAGACCCAAAGCCGCAGCCCCGTTCCCCGCGCGACGCCGGGCGCGGTCATCCAGGGCCGGTGGGCGCCGCCCGAGACGCCGGGGCCGGCTCCGCCGTTCCCGGAGCCTTCCGCCGAAGACCCCAGACCGCGAACGCGATCGAGATGACGACGGTGGCGACCGTGAAGGCGGTTAGGCCCCAGTCGGCGATGATCGGCACGGCGAGCGCGGTGATGAACCCACCGCCGATCAACGGCCGGGTGGGGAGTTGCCGGTAGCCGTAGGCGGTGATGACGGTGGTCTGGCGGGCAGGATCGACCATGTCCACCAGCATGAACCCGGTCGCCACGTTGCCCTGGGACTCGCCAAACTCGGCGATCGAATGCTCGAACCAGTCCCGCGCGAAGATGCGCTTACCGACCACCAGCACCAGGAAGGTACTCCAGGCCACGGACCCGACGGACAGGATGAGCAAGAGCGGGATGTTGTCGGCAAGCGCGCCCAAGGAGAGCGTGCCGATGGCGCAGATGATGATCCCGTCGACGGATATCCCGCCGATCCCTTCGACGGCGCGGCGGTTGACCGCCCACTCAAAGTCGAACCGGACCGCGCAGAGCTGGACGATGACACCGCCGATGATGGTGAACGGGAA
>DATBFY010000564.1:0-14895 GCA_036558265.1 Tepidisphaeraceae bacterium
GGTAGCGCCTTCCTGGACGAAACGGTTTTGCCGACGAGCCGACCGGCAGGTAGGCTTGGGCAGCCATGGATTCCGACGACTGCGCGAACATCGACGATCCCGACGACGCCGCGTGGGTGGCGGCGGAGCGCCAGCGGGTCATCGAATATCTGGCGGATCAGGGTGTCGAGCACGCTGGCGTCTCAGCAGCGCCGCGGTGGTTCGTTTCGCCCTACCTCGCCATATGGGCCGCCCGATCGCGGGCGAAGCCGGACTTCGTCGGATGGTGGGCGATTTCCGGCGACGTACCGACCGATTACATGACCTGCCGTGACGACGGAAAAAGGGACGGGAGCCTTATTCTTCCTCCGTGGGATTTAAGGTGGTAGCGCCTTCCTGGACGAAACGGTTTTGCCGACGAGCCGACCGGCAGGTAGGCTTGGGCAGCCATGGATTCCGACGACTGCGCGAAAATCGACGATCCCGACGACGCCGCGTGGGTGGCGGCGGAGCGCCAGCGGGTCATCGAATATCTGGCGGATCAGGGCGTCGAGCACGCCGGCGTCTCAGCAGCGCCGCGGTGGTTCGTTTCGCCCTACCTCGCCATATGGGCCGCCCGATCGCGGACGAAGCCGGACTTCGTCGGATGGTGGGCGATATCCGGCGACGTGCCGACCGATTACATGACCTGCCGAGACCAGCACGACGTGGCCGACGTGCTGATTGGGTTCGCGAAGCGATGGTCGGCAGCGGCGGAGCGCATGGCGGCGGGCGAGCAACCCGATGGATTCACGGTCGGCGACCCGCAAAGCGCGAAGGAACTGGCGCCGCTGCTGGCTAGCAGGGCGGCGCTCCTGCAAAGTTTTGGCGAGCGGATGAAGCGGGGTGAGCTTCTTGATGAGGATTAAGCCAGGACGGTGGGAAGAGAAAAGGGGACATCCAGATTATCCCTCGACTCGCCTTCCGGGCGCCGGGCTGGCTGGGGGATAATCTGAATGTCCCCTTTCTCGGCCCTCGCGCAACGGCGACGAAAAAAGGGACGGGAGCCCTTTTTCTTCCAATTCTCCTTGACGACACCTGTCGTCACGGCTATGTTGACGACAACTGTCGTCAGGAGGCCGCTCGCCCATGCCCGCCCGTTCGCCGATCGCACCGGGGGAACTCCGGATCCTGCGGTACATCCAGGAGGCCGCCGCGCCCGTGACCGTGCGCCAGGTCGCCGACCACGTCGCCCAGACCCGCGGGCACGTGCGCACGACCGTCCTGAACGTGATGACGCGCCTGGTCCGCAAGGGATACCTCGTGCGGCGCAAGCGCGAGGGGGTGTACGAGTATTCGCCACGCCAGCCGGCCGGGCAGTTGTTTCGCGGCCTCGTGCGGGACTTCGTCGACAAGGCGCTGGGCGGCTCGCCGTCGCCGTTCGTGGCGTACCTGGCGGAGGACGCGGGGCGGCTGTCCACCGAGGATGTCGAGCAGCTCAAGCGGCTGGTCCGCGAGTTGGAGAAGGGCAGTCCGCCTCACGACGAGGAGGCGCGATGATCTCTGCCGTGACCCTCGGGCTCGATTCCGCCGCCTCGGCATGGCTGGCCGCCATGACCGGCGCCTGCTGGCAGGGCGGTGCGGCGCTGTTGGCGGTCTGGACCCTCTGTCGGACCTGGCGATCGATGCCGCCCCGGGCCCGCTGCTGGTTGTGGCGACTGGCGTTCGCGAAGATGCTTCTCTCCCTGGCCTGGACCACGCCGCTGCGCCTGCCGCTGCTGCCGGCCGCGCCTGACGCGACGCCGGCGGAGTGGAAAAAGGGACGGGAGCCTTTTTTCGTCCCCATTGAGGGATCGAAAAAGGGACGGGAGCCTTTTTCTGTCCCGGGCGATCCGGTCGTGTTCGTGCCCGCGTTCGATTGGTACCGCGCGGCGGCGGACGCGCTCATGGTCGCGTGGAGCCTCGGCGCGGCATGGTTTGGCCTGAGCCTTGCGCGCCGCTGGCACGCCGCGGCGCGATTGCGCCGCACCACGCGGCCCATCGAAGACCCCGCGGTGATTCGCGCGGCCGATGAGCTATCCCGCCGCATCGGCCTGCGGCGACCGCCGGCGCTGCGCGTCGCCGATGCGCTCGCCGGCCCGGTGCTGGTCGGCGCGTGGCGGCCGGCCATCCTCTTGCCGCCCGCGTTGCTTGAGGCCGACCCTGGCGAGATACGCGCGGTGCTGGCGCACGAGTTGGCGCACGCGCGGCGGCGGGATCTTGCCTGGAACGGGCTCGCCGCCGCCGTCGACGTGCTCTTCTTCTTCCACCCGTTGGTATGGCTGGCGCGGCGGGATTACCGCCTGGCCCAGGAGATGGCGTGCGACGAGCAGGCGATCGCGATATCGCGGTCTCCCGCCGCCGTTTACGCCGGGGCCCTGGTGGCCGTCGCCGCGCGCGGCGGCCGATGCGGCGCCGCAGCCGTGCCCATCCTGGCGGCGGGCGTGGTCGAATCGTTCAAATCCCTTCAACGGAGGATCCTGGCGATGACAAGCACGACGAATCGCTCACAATGGTCGCGGGGACGCTGGGCCGTCACGGGCGCGCTGCTGGCGCTGGCCGCCCTGGTCGCGCTGCCGCCCTGGCGCGTGGTGGCCCAGGACAAGCCGGGCGCGGCCGCGCCGGCGCCCGGGGCAAAGGGGGCGTATCCCGGCGGCGATACCGCGAACAACCCGTTCGACCGAGGCGAGCGGGGTGAGCGTGGCGGCGGCGAGCGTGGCGGGCCCAGGGCTGCCGCCCCCGAGCAATACCTCGGCCACCTCACCGCCGACCGGGTGCGACTCCAACCCGGCGTGGACGGCATCATCGAAAAGGTCAGCGTGAAGAGCGGCGATCGCGCCCGGAAGGGGCAGGTCGTCATCGCGCTGGACGGCGCCCGCGCCCGCGCCATGCTCGCGCAGGCCGAGGCCAAGGCCCAACTGGCCCAGGCCCAGATGAGCCGGGTCAAGGACCTGGCCCGCCAGGCGACGATCTCGCAGCAGGAGGTGGAGCAGAGCGTCGCGAACCTCGATATCGCCCATGCCGAGCTGATGGCCCGCAAGCAGGACCTGGAGGAGACGATCGTCCGCGCCCCGTTCGACGGCGTCGCGCAGATCACCGCCCGCGAAGGGCAGCGCGTCACCCGCGGCGAACCGCTGGGCGAACTGGTCGAGGTCGACGCGCTTCGCGTCGAGTTCTCGGTGCCGGAGGTGCGCGTTGCCGGCCTCAAGATCGGTCAGCCGGTGTCGGTGCGGGTGGGCGCCTATCCCGACCGCGCGTATGACGGCCAGATCTCGAACATCGCCCCGGTCGTGGATGCCGGCACCGGCACCATCCGCGTGGACGCGCGGCTCACGGGGAAGATCGAGGGCCTGCGCCCGGGGATGTCGGCGCGGGTGTCGCCCGCGGCGGCGCAGCCGGACGGCGCGGCGATACCCTCGGGCGCGCCTGGGGCTGCTGGGGTTGATCCAGCGGCGGTACCGGCGAGGTCGCGCTCCCAGGTGGATTAGCCAGCGCTCGCAGCTCGTCCTGCGCCAGCAAAAACTCCCGCCGCTTAACCAGGTGCGTCTTGAGCAACTCGATGTTCTGCGCCAGGTTCGCCTCGCCGGCGTTGGCGTTGCCCCAGTTGGACTTGGCCCGCAGCTTCACGTCCTCGGAAAGGCGCTGCGCCAGGTCGTCCATCAGCGGGAAGTAGATCTCCTTGGTGTAAACCGTATCGAGGATCTCCTTCACGCGGGTCAGGAAGACCTTGCGGAACTGCGGGTTGGCCAGCAGCGGCCTTGAGAAGTACCCGCCCCGCCGCCACCACATCACGTTGCCGCCGCCGAAGAACCCGCCGCGCCCGCCGCCGGGCGCCACGTCGCCCTCCATGCCGTAGGTCAGCGGCATGTCGGTGAAGACCTCGCCGGGCATGATCCCGTCGTGGTAGCCCCAGGTCTTGTCCTGGTCCCAGGGGTACATCGTCCACTTCTTCGTGCCGTGCGTGTCGTGGTACGTGAAATAGTTGTTGAAGTACCCGTCCCAGTGCGACAGCACCATGTTCACGGCGAAGTACGTCGCCACCTGGTTGACGTCGAAATTGTCCTTGATCACCTGCCACTGCGCGTCGCCGCTGGTCTGCTGGAGCTTCTCGACGACATCGACCAGGTCCTCGTGGCCGCCGCTGTGGACGTTGGTGCGCTTCTCGTGCGTCCCTTCCAGGCCGTTGCCGTACCAGATGATCTTGTAGAGGTTGCCGTCATCGCGCAGCTTGTTGCGGCGGATGAAGGACTTGTTGGGGTTCTCGAGCATCAGGTGGTAGCCGACCATCCGCCCGTCCACCCACAGCCGCATGAACTGCGCCTGCGCCGCCCCGTTGCCCGCCCGGTGGTAGACGTCGTACGCCAGGTACTCCGCGAGCAGGAACCGCTCGTTGCCCTCGAAGATGACGCTGGCGACGCTCATCCCGTTGAGCGTCTGATCCTTGTGGAAGTGGACCTTGTACCCGCGGTCGTTGTCGCGGGGGATGACGTTGACGTGGTCGAACACCGTCGTCTTGCCGCTGGTGGGATCGACGTAGATGAACGCCGACGAGCCACGGGGTGGAAGCGGCTGCTGCGGCGCCCCCCGCGAACGACCGCTCAATCCATCCCCGCCCGCTGCTCCGCCGCCAAAGAGGGCGCGAAAGCCCGTCAGCCGGGGCTGACCGGGCGCGGGCTGGGCGTTGCGCACGTGTAAAATGAGGCCGAATGGGATCTTGGCCGCCTCCCACTTGGTGTGAACGTAGGCGGAGAAAGTGGGGCAGAGGTCATTCTCAGCCGGCGAGAATCGTACGGCCCCGTCGCGATTGGTGGCCTTGATGCGGTAGCGGACGAGGGCTGTGGCCTTCTGGGCAGGGATGTCGGCGGCAAAGCGGCCGGTGGCGGGGTCCTCGGTCATCTCGACCGGCGTTTCCGGGCCCTCCATCCCCTTGGCGAGCGTGCGATAAAGCAGCGTGACGTCCTTGAGCGTGTCCTTGTTCTTGATCTCCGCCTGGACGTGCAATAACTGATCCGGCGCGGGGTCGGTGGGCGAGAGCGTGACGTTTCCCACGGCCGGAGGCAGCGTCGCCGAGTAAACACTGTTCGCCTTCTCCGGGGTGCCGGCGGGCTTGGGCGCATCGGCGGGCAGGGGCGAAGCGGCCCAGTTGTCGGGGCTGTCACCCGGCGCCAGCGGGCAGATTCGTTCCAGCGACGCCGACGCCCCGTCCGCGCTCACCGGCCAGGGGGCGCGATCCTTGTACTGGGCCATGTCCACGCGCTTGCCTTGGGCATCGAGCAGCTCGATCTTCGCCCCGCCCCGGCTCATGCCCCGGGGGAAGGGCCCGAGCGCCGGGACGCGGTAGTACTCGCGAAACCGCGCCGGGTTCCGCGCCACCACGACATATCCACCGGCATCGATGCTCGTCCCCTTGGGAAACGTGAACGCCATCCCCTTCACCAGCGACCACCCGCCCAGATCCGCCGGCTGGTTCGCGGTGTTGTGCAGCTCGATCCACTGGAGGTCATAGAGGTCTTCGGGGGAGTGATAGAAGATCTCATTGATCACCACCGCCCCCCTGACCCGTCCGCCAAGAATTAGACAGAAAATCGCCAGCAGAGTTGCGAACCGCAAGGGGGTCATGAAGAGCTCCTGGCCTGTTTCGTTTTGGCGCGCGGGATCGTCCGCACGCGCCAGACGCACCGAAGGTTAGACGATTGAAGGCTCCGACCTACAACAATAACCGCCGCCGGGTGCGCCGGGCGGACAGGGCTTTTTCTCGGTGGCGATGCGCGGAATCTTACCTCTTTAGACGGCTTGCCTGAGGGCTCATGCAATCCAGGTCCGGTAAGAGACTGGCCCGATAAGATCGGCCGTCTCAATATCCCGTCCAAGGGTCGGCTGTTAATTTGGGTATTATGAGTTGAATAGATAGGATGAGATTCGAGCAAAAGGAGCCCGGTGCGCGAAATATTTTGCGCGACGGTTCATCGGTTAGGACTTAAGTCATGATGGATAAATGGTTTGAGATGTTCTGCCGGGACTGCCCGAACCCTCAAGATTTGCCGGAGAGCGCTCCGATAGCTAATTCACCGACGCACGTCGGGGCGGCCAACGCGCGAAGGAGTCGCCGCGGGCCGCGGGTTGTGTGTGTCTGGACGTTTCGCTTGTCTCATTCTCGTAGCACGGGGTCGAACGAATGAATCCGATCAACAACATCGGGGGCAACAGCCCGATCCACCAGGTCACCTCCACGCCGGTGCAGAAGCAGGTCCCGCCGGCCGCCACCGCGCCCGGCCGGGCATCACTGGCCGACCGCGTGGAGCTCTCCGGGGCGGGGTCGATCCTCAGCCGGCTCAAGGCTAATGACATCCGCGCCGACAAGGTCGCCGGGATCAAGGCGCAGATCGAGGCCGGCACCTACGAGGACGATCACAAGCTCGACATCGCCGCCGACCGCCTGCTGGATGACCTGACCAAGTGACGGTAAGCAGGGGGCCCATGTCCGACGACGCCGACAAGGGCGGCCGACCTGAACTCTTCTGCCCGAACTGCGGCTACAACCTGCGCGGGACCGCCAGCGACCGCTGCCCGGAGTGCGGGGTCGAGATCGACCGGGCGAAGCTCGCGCACAGCCGAATCGCGTGGGAGCATCGCCGATCGATCGGGCGGTTTCGGGCGTATTGGCGGACGGTGGCGGTGTTCACGTTCCGGCCGGCGCGGACCGTTCGCGGAAGCGCGGCCGTCGCGTACCGTGACGCGGTCCGGTTCCGGCTGATCACGACGCTGCTCGCGTACGTGCCGCTCGTGCTGCTGCTGCTGGCGGCGTGGCGGTGGGGCGGGCGGATGGTCGAGCCGCCGGGGACGATCCTCTCCGGGGATCTCTGGTATCCGCTGAAGCGTTGGGCGATGTGGGCTGCGACGCCCTTTGTAGAAGGCGGCGTGTCGCTGGCGATCACGGCGGTGGGCGGGCTTTTGGGCATGATCGCAATGACGGGGGTAGCGGGATATTTCTTCGAATCGCGGGCGGTGACGCTGGCGCAGTACACCTGCGCGCCGCTGGCATGGACGCCGGCGACGGTGGGCCTGCTGGTCGTGGCGTACGGGACGCGGATGTTGCTCGCGCGCTATGGCGGCCCGTGGCGGTATACGACGCCGCTGGTCATGGGCGGGTGGATCGCGATCCTGACGCAGCTTGCGGTGTGGTGGCTGACAATGCTGCTTGTGCTACGGGTGGCCCTTCGGGCGGGACCGACGCGACTTGTGGTCTGCGGCGTTTTCGCACCGTTGATCGGGGTGGCGGTGCTGGTGCTGACCGTGGCAGTGATGCAGGGCGTGATCGGTTTCCTGGTGGCGGTGGTCGTGAGCTTATTTCGGGTCTGACGGGGCGATGGTCGCGGCGGGGAAGAGCGGCGAGATCTCGAAGACGTAATCGGGGCAGCGGAACGGTTCGTCCACGCGCTGGGGCGGCAGCGTCCAGCGGCCGGACGCCAGGTCGTCCAGGCCGTCCTTGCCGACGCTGTAGATCACCTGGCGGCCGGCAAGCGGCAGATATCGCAGCGGCTTGCCGGCGGGGTCGAACGGATCCTTCGGTAACGCCGGAATGTAGCGCAGGGCCAGGACGTCCAGCGTCGCCGGCCAGGCGCCGTCGTGATCGGCGCGGTAGATGCGGATCGCCAGGGCCACGGCCGCGGCGCGCCGCTGGGCGAGCGTGCGGAAGTGGTCGAACACGCATCCTTCGCTGTTGATCCCGCGTGCGTGCAGGCTTGTCAGGAAATCCGCGGTGAACAGCGGCGCTTCCATGGGCCACGGGATCTGCCGCATACGCTGTCGCGCCGTCGCGAAGTCCGGCGCCTCCAGAGCGGCAACAGCGGAGGTTTCCCAGCGCATCCACCGCGCGGCGTCGATCCGGATGGCTGGACCTGCCGCGAACGCAACTGCTCGCTCCCACGCCTCGGGCGTAGATGTGATGATCCGACCATACCAGGCCCGGTGGAAGCCGCATTGTCCTGCTGCCGTCCGCTGGTTCACGTCGAGCGTCATCCATCGTTGCGCGGCCAACATCCGCGCGATGTCGTTCGCCACGCCGCGTTCATCGAGCAGTTCCGCGATGAATGATTCGACCTGCGCCCGCGACGCTGCCGGCGCGGGACCGATGCGCACGTTCGCCGATCGTTCGAACACCTGACCAGCGAGCTCGGATGCGACGGCCTGGGCACATCGCGCTGCGTCCAGCGTTGGATGCTGGCGCAACACGCACGCGTTAAACAGGGCGTCGCGCCACAACTCGATCGTCTCCGCGTGGTTCCCGTCAACATCAGCCAGACGGGCAGCGTAGTCGACGACGTCTGACAGCCGCACGGTCCCGCTAGGAAATATGGCGAATCCCGGCGCGACCAGTAGTTGCTCGGGCCGCCAGTCCACAGGCTTCGAACGAGAGGCACGAAGCTGAGCGAGTGGGCCCGCGTTCGCCTCGAGAAATGCGCGGAGCTCCGACACGGAACTAAAGTCCCAGCGGGGTGCCATCGATGCCGATGTCGTTACCTTGACTGACGCCCCGGCTTGCTCCAGCAACACCGCCGCATTATCCGCGTCCGCCAATGGCGGCCCGGGCCGGCGAAAATCCTCGGGGGAGAACGGCTGGCCCAGGGCGCGTGCCTCGGCGATCGCCTCCGCCAGCCGCGCGTCCGCATAACGGCCCCAGGCCCAGCGGACCAGCGCCAGCAGCGCGATCAGCACCAACGCGGCCTTCGCAACGCGCTTGGTCCACCGCAGCGGCGGCGGGACGAGCATTTCGGACGAGGATTCCCCTGTGGTCGATCCCACGCGCTGCATTCTACCCGACCCGCGCCGCGCCGGCGCGCGCTCTGGAGTATAACCGACGCTGATGACACGTACGCGCACCGCGACCGAGGAGCAGACCTGCGCCGCCTGCGGCTACGACCTGCGCGGTATCGAAAGCGACCGCTGCCCCGAGTGCGGCGCCTGGTTCGATCCGACCGGGCGGCTGACCCCGCAACTGCCCTGGGCGCGGCGGCGCGGCGTGCGGAGTTACCTGAAGACCGTCTGGCGATTGACGCGCCGACCGGCTGCGGTTCTCGCCGATGAGATGGGCCGGGCGGCGTCGCCGGTGTCGGCGGCGTGGGGCTTTCGACGGATCACGATCCTGATCGCGTGGGTGTCGGTCGTCGCGGCGGGATGGGAGGCGCGGCGGATGTGGTTCGTGGCGCACACGATCCGCGCGAGCGGCGTCGAGCCGGGGGATGCCGAGAATCATGTCGTGGGCCTGTTGGTCTGGGGGTGGTCGTTCTGGCTGAGCGCGATCGCGCTGCTGCTGGTGATGATGGGCGCGACGGCGTGCGCGGGATGGGTGGCCGTGAGTCGGCGGCTGGATGATGTGCGGTTCAACCGGGCGCTGATCCTGGCGGAGTACACGTGTGCGCCGCTGGCGTGGACGCCGGTGGCGATCGTGCTCGGGGCCGCGATGCGCGTGTCGATCGGCTGGGCCGAGCGGTGGCTCCTGATGCAGACGTGGCACTGGTGGGTGCTGATTGGCGGCCCGCTGGCGGCGGTGGTTGCACTGTGGGTTCGAGCGATCCTCGCCTTAGCGCGTTCCGGTGGGCTGACCGGGTGGGCGAAACAGGGGGGCATCATCGTGTTATTGCTGCTGACCTCGGGGGCGATGGCGCTGGCGATTTTCATCGCGATACACGCGGTGAGCACGTTCATCGTGCTATTGGTTCGTGGATGGACGTGAGGCGGGCCTGCTGGCCGGGACGACGCCGCGCCGCAAGGGGAGCGTCGTTCCGCCGCCGATCGGGTCGCCGGGGAAGTGGTCGATGTAGTTGGGGACGAGTTGGTGGTCCTCGGTTGGCGGCTGCCCGCCGTGTTCCGATTGATACAGCCGGGCGGCTAGGAGCAATGCGGCCCGGCGTCGGTCCGCGAGGGCGAAGTACACTGTCCCCAACCCCTGGTTCAGATTCGAACCCGACCCAAGCCATTGGTCCAGTGCGTCGGCGCCGTAGAAGCCGGTCCAGCGCGGCGGCGCGTTCAGCGGCGGCGCCGCCGGCAGGCGCGCAGACATCGATCGCGCATCGGGCTCGCGGACGGCGGGAATCAATGCCGTGTAGTAGTCCATCTCGGTGACTTCCCGCCTGTGAATGTAAGGGGCGATGCAGCAAAGCCCGAACCGCCCCAGCGGGCCAGGTGCCGCCCAGCGGTACCTGAAGAAGGACTTGTCAAAGTGACCTTCTGCGATGGAACGATAGATCTCGGCCGCCCGCGCACGCTCGGCGTACAGGCACCGCACGATCGCTTCGCGGTCGGGCGCCTCATCGAGCAGGCGCGCGATGATCTGTCGCACCTCCGCAGGTGTCCCGGGCGGACCGCTGACGCTCGGCGAGACGATGCCCTCGATCTGCTCCGCAGCCCTGCTCTCCAGCCTGTGCCGCTGGTGCTGCAGGAACCACCAGGGCTCATCGATCATCGTGCGCGAGACCTTCAATACCTGCGCCGCGTGCTCGAGCGCTCGGGCCCAGTCGCCCTGCCTGAACTCGACGGTGGACGCCGTCAGCAGCAGATACGCCACGGACATCGCCGGTCCGATCTCCTGGAGCGCCGCCATCGGATCGTCATGCGCGCCATCGGTCGTCCAGTTTACCCGATCGAGCTTGAGCGCCGCCTCGGCCAACCCCAGCGCCTCGCGGTTGTCGGAAACCCACTTGCGCGCCACCTCCTGCTGCGCGGGTGTGCCGGGATCGGTGAGGGTCAGCCCCTCGACGTAACTTTCCGCCGGCGGATCGACGATCTTCGCCGCCGCCCGCCTCAATGCCACCGCCGCGTTCTGATCATCCGGAATCGCCGGCCCCTCGAACTGCCGCGCCTCCCACGGTTCCCCGCGCGCCCGGTACTCCGCGAGCCTGGCTTCGATCTGCCGATTCACCCGGTACCCCCACACCAGCCGCAGCGCAAGCAACACCAGCAGCGCCACGCCCGCGACCTTCAGCCCCCGCCAAAGCCCGACAAATCGCCGCCGTCGCGGCGTCGCTCGCTCGTCCGGACTCGCCAGCACTTCATCGCTCACGGCGGATGTTCTACTTCATCGGGTGCAACTCGCACCAGTCTTCCTTGCAGTACAGCACGTTCCGCTCCGAGACGAACACCGGCGGCTCGAGCTTGAGCAGATCGTAGAGCGCCCGCGGGTCGAACGCCGGCTGAAGGTGGATCTCCAGCGGCATGTCGGCCGTGTACTGTCCCACCAGCGCGATGGAATATCCGCGCGACATCAGCAGATCCAGCGCCGGCCGCAGATGCTCGCACACGTTCGCCTGCGCATACTCGACATCGTGCGACCGCTTCCCCCGATGCCGCGCCCGCACCACCACGATCATCACGATCACCGCCAGCAGGATGCCCAGGATCTGGAGGATGTCGGTGAGGTGGGGCATGGGGGAAGAAGCGGACAAGTCAGAAGCGAGAAGCGAGAAGCAGGCGGGAAATCCTCGCGAAAACCGTCATCCTGAGGGAGTCTCAGACGACCGAAGGATCTTGCCGGGAGGGGCGCAATCGTCCATTCGCGGCAAGATCCTTCGCTGCGCTCAGGATGACGTCACGGCCGCTGGAGGAGACTTCTCACTTCTCGCTTCTCGCTTCTCGCTCCTCGCTCCTCGCCTCTCTTCCTCACGTATGATAATCCGCATTAATCGTCACGTAATCCTTCGACAAATCACACGTCCACATCGTCGCCTCGCTCTTCCCCAGCCGGCACGCCAGGTCCACCTTCACCTCATCCGCGTCCAGCCGATCGCTCACCGCGCCCGCGTCGAACGCCACCGGCTGACCGTTGCGGAACACCACCGTCCCCTGAAGCGTCAGCGTCGCCTTGTCCGGGTCGAACGCCGCACCCCCAGCCAGCCCCGCCGCCGAGACGATCCGGCCCCAGTTCGGGTCGTTGCCGTTCATCGCGCACTTGACCAGCGGGCTGTTGGCAATCGCCCGCGCCATCGCCCGGGCATCCGCGACGTTTTTCGCCTGGCGCACGGTGACCGTGACGACCTTGGTAGCCCCCTCGCCGTCTGCCGCGATCTGGTACGCCAGCGACTGGCAGACCTCATCCAGCGCCGCCGCGAAGGCGTTCAGGCTCTTCCCCGCCGTGACCTTGCCGTCGGATTGCCCCGACGCCAGCAGCACGGCCGTGTCGTTCGTGCTCATGTGATCGTCGATCGTCACCGCGTTGAAGCTCGCGTCCGCCGCCTCCTGCAAAAGCCGTCGCAGCACCGGCGCCGCCACCTGCGCATCGGTCGTGAGGTATGCCAGCATCGTCGCGTGCGGCGTCGCGCTCATCCGCGGCCCGATCATCCCCGCCCCCTTGCACACGCCGGCGATCGTCACCGTCGCCCCTCCGATCTTCACCCGCGCCGCCGCCGTCTTGCGCCGCGTGTCGGTCGTCATGATCGCGTCGGCGAACGTCCGCGCGTGCTCGGCCGAGTCCCCCAGCTGCAGCCCCGCCTCGATGATCCCGCGCTCGATCTTGCGCATCGGGAGCGCGTGCCCGATGATGCCCGTGGACGAGGGCAGGATCTGGTTCGCCCTGGCACGATCCTTCGCCACCGCCGCCGCCAGCTCGCACATGCGCTTGGCATCCCGCTCGCCCTGTTTGCCGGTGCAGGCGTTGGCGTTCCCCGAGTTGACCACCACGCCGCGCAGCCGGCCCGACTTGACGTGCTCGCTCCCGATGGTCACGGGCGCGGCCACGACCTTGTTGGTCGTGAACACCGCCGCCGCCGTCGCCGGCGAAGTTGTCGCCAGCAGCAGCCCGACGTCCGGCGCCTGCCGCGTCTTGATCCCGGCGTAAATCCCCGACGCGACGAACCCCCGCGGCGAAAGCAGGTGAAGCTCAGCAGGCATATCCTTCCCAAAGCCAAAGCGTCCTGCCCCTTCCATAGCGCGATCAATACTGCTGCGCGCGGCGCGGAAACGTACGACAAAGCACCCGCTGCGTCCAGATGGTGAACTGGGATACCCCATCTCCAAGGGTGCGGCGCAATCGCCTGGCACGCGGTATGACCTCACGCTACGATGCCGTCCCACGTCCGGGCGGCCTTCAACCCGAGGTTTCCCATGACTCGCTCCACACCCGCACTCGCGACGTGGCTCATCGTCGCATCCGTCGCTCTTGTGGCCCGCGCAGCCGACCCCGCGCAGCTTGATCCAACCCTCCTCAAAAAAGGCGACCTTATTGCAGTCACCGTCGCCGGCCTCGCCGGCCCTGACAGCCATCCGCAATTCCGCGCCCACGTCGGCGCAAAAGGCGAACTGCCCGTCCCGCGCATCGGCGCGCCCAAGATCGAGGGCAAAACCCTCGACCAGGCCGCCCGCCAGATCGCCGTCGAATTCCAGCGCCTCAACATCCTGCCTAACCCGGTCGTTACCCTTCGCCTCGTCGAACCGGCCGACCGATCCAAGCTCAAACTCCGCCCGATCGCCGAGGGTGACCTCCTGTCGCTGGTCATCTACGACATGATGAGCCCTGGCGTCCCCACACGGTTCGACGCCCGCGTCACCGACGGCGCCATCGGCGTGCCGCTCCTGGGCGCCCTGCGCGTCGTCGATCTCACCGAGGCCGACGCCATCGAGGCCATCCGCAAGCGGCTGCGCGGCGCGCATCTGATCGCCGAATCCGTCGTCTCCCTCCACCGCGCCCAATCCGCCGACCAGGCCGACGTGAAGCTCGGCCCGATCGCGCGGGGCGACGTGCTCCGGATCGGCATCGCGTCGCTGGACGCCCCCGGGCGTCGAGACCGTCCAGATCGTCCGCGTCGATAAGCAGGGACGCATCGATCTGCCCGGCATCCCCACCGACGGCGTCGAAGTCGCCGGCCTGAGCGAGCCCGCCGCCCCCGCCGCCATCGCCCGCGCATATGCCCAGGCCGGTACTTTGGCAGGTGCCCAAGTCACCGTGCTCAAGATCCACGGCGAAGCCCTCCCGGCGAAGAAATAGGGCGGAAACCGGAGCGCCTGGCCTCCCCGATCCGCCGGCCAGATTGCGGCGCGCCGGGGCCCGGCCTCGCTACCGCCTCGCGCGCCGGACCTCTACATCCCGAAACACGATCTCCCCCCTCCATAGCTGAAACAAGTCCACCGTCTCCTTCGCCACCTCCTTGCTCGCCCGGAACACCACGTCGACCTTGCCGATGTCCGGACTCGATGGAAAGTCGCGACACGTGGGACCAAAGATGACGCTCTGATCGTGAGCCCGCGCATAGACCGGCCCCATCGGGTACTCCTTGCCACCGTACCGAGCGATCACATTAAACGCGACGCTCACCGGCGGATTCTCCACTCGGATGCTGGCCGACAACGGGGCCTGCGGCGTTTTGTCCGCCCAGATCCACTCGACTTCGATCGCCCGGCGGACTCGCTCCTTCAATGCCGCGTCCTCGATCCACGACACCGTCTCGCCCGTCCCCGGCGCCAGTGCCGAAAAGCGCGAGCTCAACCCAATGCGACCCGTCCAAACCGGTTTGGCCGAGTCGGGATCGGGAAAGCTTTGACCACCCCGATAGACCGACACGTCCACCGCTACATTAATCACGTGTTCGCCGGGACTGCCGACGGGCAGCGTGTGGCCGCTGCTGCTTCCGCCCGGAAAGCGACTAAAGGTTTCGTAGAACCGGCGCGCCGCCGGCGATCCGCTGACCGGCGGCGGGGCATCGATCGCCATCCCAACCACGCCCCCCGAAAAGAACCACCCCGTCTCGGGCCCGCGCCCGCGCCAATCGATCATCAACGGCAACTTCTCCCCCGCCACCACCTGCCGCCGCGCGCGCAGCACGATCCCAAACGCCCCGCGGTAGAACCGGTCCCGCTGAGCCGCCGACAACCGCCCGGCCCGGTCTCGCTCCGCCAACTCCTCCCACGCAT
>DATBFY010000565.1:0-3881 GCA_036558265.1 Tepidisphaeraceae bacterium
ACCAGCTCGATGCCGCGGCCGTTGAGAAAGCCGGCGAAGAGGTGCTCCTCGACGGCCGGCGGCAGGGGGGCGGTGGCGGCATAGGGAAGAACCGATTCGCCGCCCAGCACGATCGCCAGCGGCATGCGCTCGCCGCGCTTCTGCCACATGCGGAAGTGGCGTGCGCCGTCGTGGTGCATGTGCCAGTGCATCGCGCACAGACGCGGGCCGTGGACCTGGACGCGATACATCCCGATGTTCCGCGTGCCGTCGGTGGGATTGCGCGTATGGATGCCGGCGAAGGTGATGTATCGCCCGGTGCCGGTCTGGGCGTCTGCCGCCCGTTGAGCTGCAGTTGCGTCAAAGACCTGCCCGGAGCGGAGGTTGCCGTCCAGCGGCCAGCACTGGATGATCGGCAGTCTGCCCAGATCGGCGGCGTCGCCCTCGTGAACGACCTGCTGGCAGATGCCGGTCTTGACGCTCCTGGGCGGGAAGCCCGCCATCTTGAAAAGGTCGGGCAGGCGCTTCATCTTCTCAATGAGCGTGGTGGGGATCTCGGGCTTGACCAGTTGCTGGACGCGGGCGGCCAGGGCTTCGAGGTTGTCCGTGCCTAACGCCTGGTTGACCCGCCAGTAAGAGCCGAACGTGTTGATGGCGACCGGGAGGTCCGAACCCTCGACGTTCTCGAAGAGCAGGGCCTTGCCCCCCAGCGCGGCGGCGGGACTCTTGTCGAGCTCGGCGTTGCCGTGCGGCGCGGGGAGCTTGCTCATCCGGTCGGCGATCTCGGCGATTTCCAGCAGGGGGGTGACACGGGTTTTGACGCGGGCGAGCTCCCCGTTTTGCTCGAGGAACCCGATGAAATCCGACAGGGTCTCGGTGGGCATGGGGCGAGATGGTAGAGGGGGGGCGCGGTTCTGACAAACGGGATCGCGAGGATGGCTCAGCTAACGAACCTATAAGCCGGGTGTCGCGCTTCAGGGGTGACGGTTGTTACAAAGCCGAGACATGACTGAGGCCGACAGAAACGTGAAACTGATGGAGATGGAAGTGGCGTATCCTTCGGCGAACGAACGCGCCCGACCCTGTGCCGTGAGAGGGAGCGGTTGCAACTTCGTGCCGGCGGGCGCGTGTGGGTTTGGAGTGGGTAGATGGGTGATTCCGCGGGCGGGTTAATGAACGCCGCCCCCGATCGTCATAAATAATGAGAATCTCACACCCTTGGGTCGATCCGCGTTGACTGTGAAGCGACGCGTGGCATCATGTGGCCCACGGGTTATCGGCCACGGATGGCCGACCGGGCTTTTTGCCCCATTCGTTGCAGGAAAGCGCCTGAACCATGCAGGCATCAGAAATTTCGAGGAACTTGGCCGATCCGTCCGCGTCCAACCCCATGTCGAGCCTGAGCGGAGCACAGTTCGAGGCCCCCGAGCCGCAAGAGACGATCAATCTGGCGGCCCGTCGGGAAATCGATCTGCTCCGTAAAGCTCAGAGTGGTGATCGGACCGCGTACGGCCAGTTGGTCGTCACGTATCAGGACCGGTTGTATAACGCCTTGTTGCGAATGGTCGGCGACTCGGAAGAGGCGCGCGAGCTTTCGCAGGAGGCGTTCACACGAGGCCTGATGAAGCTGTCCAGCTTCCGTGGCGACGCCAGCCCCTACACGTGGCTGTTCCGGATCGCCGTGAACCTGGCGATCAGCCATCTGCGGAAAGTCCAGCGTCACCGGGTCTTCTCGCTGGACGCCCCCGCGCGGAACGGCAACGGCCGGCATGCCGGAAACGGCGGCGGCGACGACCAGGCTTCGAGCCTGGCCGAGCGCGTGTCGCGCGGCGGGCTGGCAGGGGGTGGCAACGCTGATGCCGCCCTGCTCCCGCCCGACGACCTGGAGCGACGCGAGCTCCAGCAGCAGGTCCTCTCCGCCCTGGGCCGACTCGATGCCGAGTATCGCGCCGTCCTGGTGATGCGCGACATCGAGGGCTTCGACTACCAGCAGATGGCCGACGTACTGGGCCTGCCGCTGGGGACGTTGAAAAGTCGATTGTTCCGCGCGCGCCTCGCGCTGCGGGACGAGCTCAGGGCGTACCTGTCGGACCGCCGGCGTTAACCCGTGTGACAACCAGGTACGCACCGCGGTGTGCGCGGCGTCGGATCGTTCCTCTCCGGGACGATCCGCGTATCCGTGACCCGTGGGTCTTGACCTTTACCGGGAAGATCGGTCGAGACGCGCGCTAAGCGCCCGAACTGCTTCGGGCCGGCAAGCGTCTTACCGCGAGAGAGCAATGGCGATGGAAAGCAGTAAAGAGAAAATCGAGTCCCAGCTTTGCGCGTACGTCGAGGGTGAACTGGACGACGCCGAGCGGGCGGAGATCGAGCGTCACCTCCAGACCAACCCGCAGCACAAGACGCTCATCGCCGAACTGCGGCAGCAGCGGCACCTGCTGCAGACCCTCCCCAAGGCGAACATTCCCGGCGAGCTCAACGAGTCGCTCACCGGACAACTCGAACGCTCGGCGCTCTTGAACGAGGACGACCAGACCAGCGAAGCGGGGATGCGGATCAACCGCTGGCCCCAGTTGGCGGCGGTCGCGGCCGTGTTGTTCCTGGCCGTCGGATTGGGCGTGGTGGTTTATTACGTCCTGCCGGGGCATGGCGGCGGACACAACGGCACCGTCGGCGGCGCGATCGCCATGAACGATGGAACGGCCGCGGCGAAGCGCGCGCCGGCACTGCCGGCGTCGGGCCCGGCGACGGCCGAGGCGGAACTGGAGACGCTGAAAAGAGACCGCGACGCGAAGCTCGAGGAAAAGTCCGCCCAGGACCTGAAGGTGATCGCCGGTCGTCCCGAAGCCGCCGCCACCGCGACGGCGCCGGTCGCGGACGCCCGCGCCCGCGGCTTCGGATACGAGAGCCTGGCCGATCGGGCCGCGGCGCCGCTGCGCGAGCTGACCACCGGCCCGGGGCTGGTCACGCCCGGCGAGGTCGTTCAACTCCAGCAGTGGATGAACCGGACGATCGGCGGGGCGGCGAACGACGCCTTCCACCTGGCGCCTCAGAACAGCCTGTACCTGGTCGTGCAGACCAGCGACCCGGCTACTGCGAACGGGCAGGTCGTCGCGTATTTCAAGAGCAACAACATCCAGTACATGAGCCAGCCCGAGCGGTTGGCGGCAGACAAAGACCTCAATTACGCGTTCAGATCCAACGATGCCGCGCCCAAGCCCGGCTCGCAAGCCGGTGAGGGCGGCGGTCGCGGCGCCGGCGGCGGGAGCGGCGGGGCGTTCGGTGGCGGCATCGCAAATGGCACAACGGCGGCCGCGCCGTCCTCACTGGCCGGCGGCGCCAGCGCATTGGCGCCTGCTCAGACGCCCAACGCAGCCAAACCGATCGACCAGGCCCGTGGCGTGGCCTCCCCGCCTGCCTCGGATGCCGAAACGCTCTCGCTCGGCGCCTCCGACAAGGCGGCCAAGTCCGACCCGGCGAAGGCGGCGGTCGAGGTGGGTCAGGCATCGGAACTATCCAAGGGTGTGGCCGGCGCCGCCGCGGGCAATCAGCCGGCCGACCGATTCAAGGAGCAGGATTCCGCCGGCGAAGGTCGCGTGGCGTTGCGGGCACGCGGCGAAACGGCCTTGCGCCGCGCAACGCTTCCGCAGGCCGCCGGCGAGCTTGCGGCAGAGGCGCCGCGGCCCGCTGCGGGGGACGTGATCGTCGCGCGGATGAATCGCAGGCAGGCCAACGAGCTGAGCGCGGCGCTGTCGCGCGAGCAGGGGCAGCGCGCCGAACTTCGGGAATTTGGCGACATCGACGCGACGATTGCCACAGGGGTCAAAGCTACGCTTGCTGACAACTCGGCGGCGAGCGCGAAGCTGGGAACGGTCGTTGCCCAGGATCGCGGGCGCGAGGCA
>DATBFY010000566.1:0-14079 GCA_036558265.1 Tepidisphaeraceae bacterium
GCGCGGGCGGCGAACGGGGAATCGTCGCCGCCGGACTACGTCGTCAAGGTCTTCCACCCGCCTCATCGCATTTCCGGGCACGATGCGCTCAAGCCGGCGATCGAGGCGTTCCTCGAGCGGGCACGCCTGCAGCAGGACGTCGCGACCTCCGGGGCGCGATACTGGGCGCCCGTCTACGAGTCGGGCGCGACCCGACCGGGCGCCTATTACGTCAGCCGCTATTACGCGCGCTCCGCGCAGAAGCTGATCGCCAGCCGCGTCAAGCTCAGCGACCAGGCGCTGCACACGCTCGTGGACGCGATCGTCCAGGGATTGCGGGAGCTCAAGGAGGCGTGCGGGCGGGCGCACGGGAACCTGACGCCGTCGAACATCCTGATCGGCGGGGAGGGCGATATCGAGCAGGCTCCCATCGTGCTGACCGACCCGGCGCCGCCCGACGAACTGGCCAAGGGCCGCGGTGAGGCCGACGACCTGACGGGCCTGGGCGAAGTGATCTACCAACTGGTCCTGCACCGGCCATTCCGGGGGATGCAGAGCTGGCCCGTGCCACGGTCAGCGGAGTGGACGAGGCTGGGGAACAAGGGCGAGGGATGGCGGGAGCTGTGCAATCAACTGCTGGATCCGAACGCCCGCGCGGCGGTGAGCCTGGAGGAGGTCGGGCGCCGCGTGGCAGCCCTGCGCCCGCGGCGGTGGCTGATCACGCCGCGGCGCCTCGTGGCGGCGGCGGTGGTGGCGTTGATCGCGTTCGGCGTGCTGTTCGCGATCCGCTACACCCGGTTCAAGGGCGAGTGGCGCGAGTTCTGCCAGGTGACCGACGACTGGTTCTACCGCTTTCAGATGGACTTGAAGACGGACCCCGCGCGCCTGCGCCGGCTGCAGGAGGATCCTCACCTGGCGAAGGCGATCGCGCCGGTCATCGCCGACACAGGGCAACTGGACCCCAAGCGCGTGGCCGGCAATAGCATGCTCAGGCTTTCCGAGCTGGCCGAGAAGGCGCCGCTGAGCTGGCAAGCGATCGGCCAGACCCGGCAGGCGCTGGCGACGATTCGGACGTTGCAGGCGGCCCTGTCCCCGGCGCAATGGCCGTTGCTGCGGGAACTGACCGAGCGACAAAGAGATTACCAGAAGCGGGGTTGGGACCCGTGCGCTCGTTACCTGGGCCGGTTGATCGAGGACGTGTCGCCGCAGCACCGCAAGGGGGAGCTGAGCGGCACGATCGACTGGCTGTTGGGGTCGCAGCAGAAGCTCAAGGACGACCTGGCGGTGATCGAAAGTCAGTGGCAGACGGTCGAGGACGCCCGCCGCGCGATCGCCGAGCGGGCGCCGGGCGACAAGGTGCTGACGCAGTTCGACCCGTTCGTCCAGCGCTACATGGCGTCGGCGACGGCGGGTCAGGAGGTCAGGGATCCGGCGGACCTTCGCGCGCCGGTGGTCGCCCTGGGCGAGCTGGCCGGTCATCTCAACGAGGTGCTGCAACCCGACTGGGAGAAGAAGGTGGACCGCGCGCGCCTGGTGAAAGAGGCGCCGTCGTACGCCAAGGCGTCGCCCCTCGACGAGAAGGACTTCCAGAATTGGCTGGGAGATGTCCAGGATTACTACCGCTTCACGTTGAAGGCCGGCGCCGAGCCCGTGACCGGGTTGGAGAAGCAGGCGACCGAGACGCGCAAGCAGATCGACGACCTGCGGCGGGAGGTTCCCAATGCGGGTGCGGTCGTGGACGCCTTCGACAAACGGCTGGTGGGGATCGGGCGGTCGGTCGCGGATTTCCAGGCCAAGTCGTGGGTCAACAAGGATCGCCGCACCGATGCGATCGGACAACAGGCGCTGGCGCTTCAGAACGAGTTCAAGACCCTGACCCAGGACGTCTGGCTCGAGCGCTCCCGCCGCACCGAGGATCAGAAGAAGTGGTGGGGGGACGTGAATGCCCAGGTGATCGCGGAATCGGCGGTGATCAACGCGTCGTGGAAACAGTGGCTCGGCAAGCAGCCGGTGGACGTGTCAAGATTGCCGATGGATCCAGCGCGGTTCGCGGCGATCAAGCTCGCCGTGGACCAGCGTAAGACGCTGCTGAGCGACCTGGACAAGAACTTCCCACCCGCCCCGACGCTGGACGAGCCCTACGCCGAAGTGGCGCGCGGCAAGCGCGAGGACGCCCTGGCGTCGATCCTGACCAGCGGAGCGTGGATCGAGGAACATCCCGACGCGGCGCGTCAGGCGGCGCAGCGATCGCAGGCGGCCAAGCAGTACACCGACTGGTGCAACGACGCGCAGGCGCTGCTCAAGAACGTCGCCGACGCGCGCTGGCTTCTCGATAACACCTACGGCCTGGCGGACGCGCCGGCGCTGGCGAAGCTGTCGGAGCAATGGAAATCCAAGGCGGTGTGGAAGGACCTGTCAGGGCAGCCGGCGGTGGCGGCGCTGCTGCGGCGGCTGGATGAATTGGCGGCCGTCGGCTCGGACGGACGCGCCCAACTCACCGCCAAGGCGATTGGGAACCAGAGCCCGCCGGAGATCGTGCTGGCGGCGTGGCGCGGCCTGGCGGGCCAGGAGAAGCCGCAGTGGCCCGCGGGCGTGGACGAGCTGAAGACCGAGGCGGCGATCCGCCGCCGCCTGGCGGACCTGATCGCCCGCGCGCCCGATGCGTTCCGCAGGAAGCTGTTGACCGATGAGGTTCAGCGCAGCGGTCCACCGGAGTTGGTCCGATTCCTCAACGGCGCCGGCGGCGCCGGGACGCCCGAGCAGATCGACGTGGCGATCAAGGCCGCGAGCGCGGAGATGGAACCGTTCGGCGTACCGACGGCAGGCCGGACGGGATCGGCGCCGGTGTCCCCGCTCGTGCGCCTCTCGCGCCTCGAAGGGCTGGGGCCGGAGGTGCGCTATAACCTGCTGCTGCACGGGTTGCGGCAATCGGCGGCCGAGGTGCCGGCGGCAGACACGGACGCCGCGCGCGTCGCCCGCCTGACCAATGAGTTTCGCGACGAGATCAAGACGTTTGCCACCGAGTTCCAGCAGCGGAAAGAGGTGGCGGAGCTGCTGGCGGGCCTGGACCGCTTGAACGACCCCGAGCCACCCGCCGGCCCCGTCGAGCCCTGGCGGTCGGTGACCGCGCCGCCGGGACATCTGAGATTCGTCTCCCCCGGCCCGGCGGATACGGCGCAGACCATCGAGTTCGCACGCGTGGAACCGCAGGGCGGACGGCCGTTCTACCTGAGCACGACCGAATTGTCGCTGGCGCAGTTCCGCGCCATCATTCCTGCGGCGGACTGGGTGCAGTCCCGCAAACAACTGCTGTTCGAGTATTCCCGCAACGACGACCCGCGCCCGGGCCCGCGGGTCTGGCAATGGAGCGCGCCGGTCGGAAACCAGAACTCGCCGATCGAGCAGTCGGAATACTGGCTGCGCGAGCGGGACACGACGCTGTTCCAATATTTAAGGCGGGAAAGCGGTTTCAACCATTTCTCGATGGACGCCGGCATCGGGGTGAACCCGTCCGGGCATCCCAAGCTGCCCATGCAGTACCTCCCCGCGCCGACGGCGCTGTACGTGGCGGGGTTGCTGGGGTGTCGCCTGCCGACGCCAGGGGAGTGGAAGGCCGCCTATGCCCGCGCCCCGCAGGGCGCACCCTGGAACGTCCGCGATCAGAGCTGGGACGAACAGCGACGATATGTCGCAGACAACGGGGGACGCCTGGAATGGCCGGATGCCGGCGCGTTCTGGCCCAAGGATTACAAAGGCCCACGGCGGACCGGCGCGGACGCCCAGCCCGTCCTGTCCAGAAACGATCGCAACCTCTGGTTCAGGGAGGTCGATGACGGGGAGGGCCAGGAGGTGTTCGCGAACCTCGTGGGGAACGTAGCGGAATTCACCTGGGACGACCCCCGCCTCTTCGATCAGCTGCGCGACAAGTCGATCGGGTCGATCGCAAAGCTCCTTGAGCAGCACCCGGACAAGATGTCGGTCATCGGGGGGTCGGCGTTGTCGGCGCCGGAACTGGAGGTGACGCGCCCGTACCCGGTCGATTTGGGCCCGTCAGCCAATCCACCCAGTGGCTCGACCGGATACGCCGACGTCGGCATGCGGTTGGCCTTCTCGGCGCCCGGCGGTTCGCCGGGCCAGCGCCTCGTTACGCTCCTGCGCGACCAGGGCTATCTCGTTCGTCGATGACGACGAATGCCAGCATCCTTCGCTGTCGCGGCGCTCCGCGGCGCAGGGGTCCTCATAGTCGGTTTCACCGTCGTTTTCATCGCCACCGACGATGGCCCGGGCGTACGCCTGGGCGGTCACGGGGACGGCCACGAATTCCCAGCGGTCATCCTTCACGACCAGGAGGTATCGGGCCGCCTGCTCTTCCCAGTGCGAGCCGGTCCAGTAGACCCGGCGGGGCTCGACGACCTTCGCCACGACCGGCCGCGCCTGGGCGACCAAGGGGAGGAAGAAGGGCGTCAGGAGGAAGAAGAGGAACAACGCGATTCGAAGCCAGCGCATCATGCCGCAATTATCGATGCTTAACGAATGCGGTTGCGGGGCGCGTAAGTGCTGGTGGCGCCAGCGTTCAGGCGGGACCGGATGAGGGCAGCACGGATGCACGGCAACGGCGGCGGGGTGGTCGCCGATAACCCCGCTGACACAATCGCCCCTTTTTTGCCATCACGAGGTGGATCATGCCTGAGACAGCCCTAAGCAAGCCCGCGGCCGTGAAACTCAACGGGTCCGAATTCCAGCGGCTCGTCCTGATGATCGACGAGATGGCGCGACTTCACGTGGCAGGGATGGAAGAACTTTGCCGTGCCGCAGCCGAGGGAAGCGTCTCGGTGCTGGCGGCGATGCTGATGCTGGAGGAGCGCGTGACCGAAGCGCGGGGACGCGAGCGTCGCCGGCACGTGGCCGCACGGAAATTGGCGTAAGACGGAATTCGCTGGCGACCGAGGGCGCCGGTTCGTAGCATGGGCGCGCACGATCAGCGCGGCGCGCGGAGGCTTGAGACGACCCATGCGAGAAGCCGATGCGAACCTGACCAATCCGGTGTCCCTCGCCGGGATCGCCGACCAGAACGAAGGGCCGTGGCACAGCTTTTCGGAGGACGAGCTGGGCGGCCTGTGGCTGGCGCAGCTCAGCTCCGAGATCCAGTTCAACCGCAACGTGGTCACGGGGGAGTGGGCGCGGAAGCTGGTGGAGTTGGCTGCGCGCGGGATGACGATCCCCAACCGGTTCTGCGATTTGTTCCGCCACCCCAATCCGCCGGTGGAACTGCTGGAGTTCACCAAGCACCTGGCGAAGCGGGCGCAGCACCAGCCCGACAGTCCGCTGCAGAAGATCTCGACGGTGCTGTACTACGCGAGCATCGTCGTGGCGCTGCTGCACTGCGGCGGGCGGCGGATCACCGGGCTGGACGACGACTCGCTGGCGTACGGCGTGCGCTGGGTGCTGGAGCAGCCGTGGCTCGACGCGTACACGCGACGGCTGTTCGCCGAGGCGCTGGGCCGACTTGAGGCGAAGAATTAAGGGCCCGGCCGCTGAAGCGGTCTCGCCGATAACTGGAACAAACGCACTATTTGGCGCCGCGATGCGCGGGGGATTTTGCCGGTCGGGGTTTGGCCACCGGGCGGACCGGCGTGGTGGAGAACAGCGGGTTTTGTTTGTGAGTCCCGGTTGCCGCTGCGGTGGCCGGTGGTGCCGCAACCGGCAGGTTCGTGTTGTACCGCTGCGCCAGGATCACCAGGTCGTTGAAATCGACGTTGCCGTCGTAATTGAAATCGCCCTGGTCGAAGGTCCGGCCGCCGGCGGTGTTGTAGTTCTGCGCGAGCCGGACCAGGTCGTTGAAATCGACCGTGGCGTCGTGGTTGGCGTCGCCGGCGAGGAAGAAGAAGCCAAAGTCGAAATCCGGTCCGGGGGTGCCGTTGCCGTCGCCGTCGAGGTTGAGGCCGCCGGAGGTGGCGATGCCCGCGGACGAGAGCGTGACGACGTACCGCCCGTCGGGCGTAGCGCCGGAGGGGAATGTAATTGTCGCGGTGTTGCTCGCGTCGTCGTAAGTGACCGCCGCGGGGGTGATCGGGCCGCTGCCGTCGGTCTTACGAATGAAGAAGTCGCCGGGCGTCAGGCTCGCGCGCACGTCCTGGCTGAACGTGAAACTGAGCGTATGGGGCAGGCCGTCGAAATGGAACGCCGACACGACGACCTTGGGCGGGGGCTGCACGCCCGTCGTGACGTTGACCGGGACGGATTGCGAGTCGGTGAACGTGGCGGCGTCGGCGGCGGTAGCGACGATCGTGCGCCCGCCCGCGGGGCCCGTCACGTTGGGGAACGTAGCCTGGTAGGTGCCATTGCCCGTGGGGGTTGCGGTGACGGTCTCGTCCGGGGAGATGGTGCCGTCGCCGTCGGCGTCGAAGCTGACCGTGACGGACGTGACGCCGATGTTATCGGTTGCGGTGAGGTTGACCGTCAGCGGCGAATTGACGGGAACGGGCGAGTTGTCGGTGGGGCTGGTGATCGCGACGCTGGGCGCCTGGTCGTCCAGCGGCCCCTGCCGCGCCTCGATCTGGTCCAGCGTGAAGTCCACGTCGCGCGACGGGGGTAGCGCGCCGCCCACCGCGCCGAAGCGCGAGATGGGGTTGAGCGTGTTCCCCACGGCGCTGAAGTTCTCGGCGAACCCGAGGTCGATGATCGAGTAATCGTTGAAAACCGCATCACCGGCGCGCGAGTAATCGCGGACCAGGGCGCCCGTCGGATCGGGGTCGAGCTGGTAGGCGTAGTTCATCAGGCTTCGATAGTTCGGCTTGGCGGCGGGCGTTCCGGGCGTGGGCGGGCCGCTCGTGGTCATGTCGAACCCGCCGTGCAGCAGCGAAAGCGTGTGCCCGAACTCGTGCGCGAGGGTCTGGGCCTGGATGAAGCCGACGGGCTCGGCGACGGTCGCGGGGGGCCCGCCCAGCGGCACGCTGAGCCGACCGCCGCTGAAACTGCGGCTGCCCTGCAGCGAGACGATCAGATCGTTCCCTGTGGCGGAGCGGAAATCGACCGGGTTGCCCGCCCCATCGAGGGTGCCGTCGAAGTAGGGGGATTCGGCGATGCCGGTGCTGGGGTCGAGCCGAGCCGCGCCGCCGGACGTGTCGATGCCGTAGGCGTCGGCGAAGACGGCGTAGCGGAAGACCAGCTCGCGCGAGTCCTTGTCCGTCGTGCTGAAGAAGTTGCGCTTGACGTCCTCGAACGAGCGCGAGACGAGCGGCCTGCCCTGGCGGTCGAAGAGGCCCGGGTTGGCGGCCACCGGATCGGCGTTTCCCATGTAGAGCACGTGGATGTGGTTGCCGGTCCCCGCCTGCGCGATCAGGTCACCGCCCTGGAGGGAGCCTGTTCCCATATTGAGGGAAAGGCCCGCCCCGCCCCCGCCGTCGATGTGGACGGTGACGCCGGTCGTGCCGTCGGGGTTGGTCAGCGGGTCGTTGGCGAACATCGCGGCGAAGGTGCTCAGCGCCTGGGGCTGGGGGGCGAAGTTGCGGTGCGTCGGGGCGTCGGGCTTGAGCCAGTCGATCTCGAGGAACAGGTCCTTGTGATCGACCTTGGCACCCATCGCGGAGAGGTTCAGGTCGGGCGTGCCGTCGCGGTCGATGTCCACCCCGCCACCGGCCTTCTCCCAGTGGTCGAACAGGCCGTCGCTGTCGGTGTCGAACTGGGCGGCGCGGACGACCTCGGCGCCGGCGGCCGTGGCGGCGCGGAAGACGACGTAATGATCGGTGGGGTTCACCGTGGCGCGGACGTTTCCGGCCGGGTCCTTGGCGGCGGTGGCGATCGGGTCGAAGATGGAGACGCCGGTGACCGCCTGGCCGGCGATCATGTCGTCGACCTGTACGACCGGGACGGGACTGGTGCGGCGGTTGAAATGGATGGCGCCCGCGCCGGAGAGGGGCTTGTCGGGGATGACCTTCATCGTCCACAGGCCCTGCTTGGCCGAGAAGAGCAGGGGGGTCCCGGCCAGGTGCGGGTTGTCGCGGCTGGCGGCGTTGGGCGTGGCGATGAACGAGAGGAGGATGGTATCTCCCTGGATTCCGGCCGGACCTCCCGCGACGTGGTCCACGCCGACGCGATCGCTGAACGTCGCCGTGGTGTCACTGAAGTCGAAGTCGTTGAGGAACAGGCCGTTCCCCGCGCTGTCGTAGCCCAGCTCGTTGGGAAAGCCGGCGACCTTGACCGGCGTGGTGAAGCTGGCGCCGTCGAGGTAAGACAGGAAGATCCCCTTGCCGTCGGCGATGCTGTTGCCGGCGAAGGCGACGACGGTGCCGTCGTCGCTGATGCCCGCCTGCGACACGGCGCTGAAGTGGGCGGGGTCGGCAAGCGTTTGGGTGGCGCCGCCGGCCGTGTAGAGCATGATCGACTGCGCGCCGCTGTTGCCGTTGCGCATGACGACGCGCCCCCCGTCGCCGGCCATCGGGCGAAGCCCCCCGCCGCTGACGATGCCCAGCGTCGAGTGGGTGTTGCCTCTGTAATAGTAGAGGGACGAGGTGCTGCCGATGAAGCCGACGAACGCGGTGCCGCCGTCGTTGGCGCGGGTGGGGAGCTGGAGGATGTCGTAGGGGCCTGCGCCATCGGGGCTCTGGTCGCCGTTTTTCGCGATGACGTTGAAACTTCCGGTGTTATTCGCGTCCCAGGTGCGGACGAAGAACGCCGGGCTCGCGCCGGTCACGCGGTCGCGCGAGACGACCTGGTCGTCGTTGGCGATCTGCGCCAGGTCATAGACCCGCGTCGCCGAGGGGAACGGAAAGCTGACCGTCCTGGGCGCGGTGCGGCCGTCGGCGGTGAGGATCGTGGTTCCGGTCGCGACGCTGGCGACGAACGCGGCACGGCCGTTGTCATTTCCCGAGGTCTCGAAATTGATCGCGGTGATCGTGTCGCCGCTCGCGGTCGCCTGACCCGTTTGCGCCAGCACCTGGTAATCGTAAAAGGCGCTCAGGAGCAGGCGTCGCTCCAGTCGTTCGGAAGTCGACGCGCGTAAGTTTCCCTTTGGCCGCCGCCGCATACGCAATTGAGAATGCATGGCTACGTCACCTCCTGGGTTGCTCTGCCGAAACGCGCGTTGAACCGCAGTGACGTCATCCTGACAATGAGGAGGCTCTGCCGACGAAGGATCCGGCCGCGAGGGAAAGCGACCGATCATTCTGAAACAAGATCTTTCGGTCGTTGAAACTCCCTCAGGATGACGGTCTGGCGAAAACCTCAGCGGACAACTTTTAAGTCACCTCAACAACTCGCGCGAGTCATCGTTCGGACGCATGTCGACATCCATTGGTTGCGCCGGCGAGGCTGGCGGCGCGATGGGGGTTCGGTTGAACAGGGCCGATCGCGCCCCATTTACGGCGGCCGAGAAGGGCCTCCTCGATGTCGATGCCGGCAGTGGCTGGAGGCGCATTGCGCGTCCGGCGAATGGGGCGATCGCCTTCTTGACCGGAGCGGGACGAGCGGCGGCCGTCTTCGTCGCCGGCTTGGTCGTCGATGTGATGCCGTTGCTCGCCGGCTGCGATGGTGTCGTGCGTTCCGGCGCCAGCGACACCGCCGCCGAGACGCCGACCGGTCGCTCCGACGCCATCGAGACACCCGCCGACACTCCCACGGGCGCCGCGGCGCCCGTGGAATCGCCGTTGAGCGTCACGGCGTGCGGGCTGGGCGACGATGGATCGTTGTGCCACCAGCGCAGGTAGGCGAGGAACCGCCCCGCGGTCGCGGGCATCCCGTCGATGCGGATCTGCTTGCTCTGCCCGGCCGCGAGGATGAACCCGGTGTTGCCGGCCGGATCGCCGACGACCTGGAAGCTGAACGTCGCGGCGTCGGGGCCGACGATCTGGAGCGACGCGATGGTCAGCGCGCGCTCGCCCGTGTTGCGGATCGTGACGACGACCGGCGCGAAGGGCTGCGACGCCGGGCCGCTGAAAACGGCCTGGTCGTCGTTCGCCGTGCCGCTTGACTCCTCGACCACCATGTGCGGCGGAGCGAGCACGTGCAGGGTGTGGCCCATGTTCACGTTGACGATCGAGAGGTCGGCGGCGTCCACCGCGTTGGTGTCGTTAATGTCGGAATTGGCGTCGTAACCGGCTTGACCCTTGGCCAGGTCGAGCGATTTGCGGACAGCCAGGAGATCCAGCGCCGTCACGCGCTGGTCGGCGTCCACGTCGCCGGCCAGCTTGAAGAAGGGGATCGACACGAACTTGCCCGAGCCGCCGTCGCCCAGGCCGTCGTTATCGACGTCGAGCGCGTTGCCGGCGATGTCGGTCAAGCCGTCGGGCAGGATGCGCAGCTCGTAATCGCCGTCGGGCATCGCGACGTTCTTCAAGTTGACCAGCGCCGCGTGGGTCGTCGGATCGACGCTGACGATCGCGCCCGCGAGCGGGACCACTTCCGAGCCGTTGCGGATCAGGCGCAGGTCGTCGGTGCCGAAGGCCGGGCCCACGTTCTCATCAAAGCCGAACTGGATGCGGAAGACGGCCGACCGCTGCACGTTGCCGTCGTTGATTACGACCGGCGGCGTAAAGCGCGGCGGGCGCGTATCGAGCGTGAACGTCAGGATGAAGTCGTCCGAGTGCGTGCCGGCCTGGTCGGTGGCGCGAAGGACCAGCGTGTGCGGTCCGTCCACCAGCGACGAGCCCTTCACCTGCTCCAGCAGCGATTTCAGCAGCGTGAACTGCTGGTTTACTGCGCCCAGGCTCGAGGTGATGTCGAAGAACGCGCCGCCGTCGAGGGAGGCTTCGAGCAGGGTGATCGCCAGGTCGGAGGCGACGCCGCCGGCGATCGTCGCGATCGACGTGATGCGGTCGGTGGCGCTCGTGCCCGTGTCCTGCGCCAAGGCCGCCGTCACCGACGGACCCGTGGTTCGGGTGACGGTGATCGACGTCTGGCCAGCGTTGCCGGCCGCGTCCGTCGTCCGCGCCGTGAAGAGGTTCGCGCCCGCGTTGAGCGGGACGCCGGCGAAGGAGAACGTGCCGTCGGTGCCAGCCGTGACCGTGGCGCCGGTCTGGTCGAGCGTCACGACCAGGCCCGGCTCGGTGACGCCGTTGAGCGTGACGACGGCTGCCGTCGTCTTCAGGTCGCCCGGGACGCCGGTGTCGGACGCCGGGTCGAGCGCCAGTTGCACGGGTGGCGGGATGGTATCGAGGGTGACGACCAGCGAACGGTCAGTCGAGCCGGATGAGTTGGTCGCCCTGAAGCGCAGCGTGTTGGTGCCCTCCTTCAGCACCACGCCAGTAAACGTGAACGCGCCCGATACATTGGCGGTGGCGGTGCCGTCGTCGAACCCGTCGCCGTCGATATCGAGCAGCACGGTCTGGTTCGGGTCCGACAGTCCGGTGATCGTCACGGGTGTGATGTTGGTGAGGCTGTCTCCCTTGGCGGCAGAATCGGACGCCGGATCGAGTGCCACGGACAGGCTCGGCGGCGCGCCGGCGCCCACCAGCGTTACGTCATCCACGCTCACGCTCGATCCGTCCGTGCCGAACCCGAGCAGGTCGAAATAAAGCGTGACCGGCGTGCCCGCGGTGACGCCACTCAAGTCCACCTCGACCGCCAGCGGCCCGTTGAGCACGAGCGAGGAACCCGAAACGGTCAGCCCGCCGATCGACACGCCCGGCGCGAAGAACGTCTGCCCGCCGAACTGGATGTTCAGCAGGGCGTCGGTTCCGGACAACCCGCCGACCACGCCGGCGACCGGGGTGCCGGTCTGGGCATCGAGCAGGGCGACTTCGAACGCGTCGGGCGGCGCGCCGGCGCCGTTATCGACCAGGTGCGGATCGGTGATCGTGAACCGCAACTTGGTCACGCCCGCCGGGACGACAAAGCTCTGCGAGAACCCGCCGAAGAACGACCCGCCCTCGCCGATGACGGCCTGGCCGGCGGCGTTGACGGCGGCGTTGCCGCGCGCGGTCCAACCGAAGCCGGGATCGGTCGCATCGGCGATCGCGAAATCGCCGTTGACCAAGCTGCCTTGGGGCGCGGCTGGGCCTTGCAGAATCGTGGGCTGCGGGGCCTTCTCCTTTGCGATGACTGTGCCGGCCGATACGCCCGCCGGGGTGGAAGCGTGAACGCCGCGCGCGATGACGACGGGACTCGACACCGGCCCGGAGGTTGGTGCAGGCGACGGGCGCACGCCGCCCGCGAGAACCGCGGGCGACGACACGCCGCCGCTGTTCCCGACCGGAGACGGCGAGGCCGGCGGGGGTGGCGGCGGCGCCGGGGCGACGTTTGACGGGATGTTCAGATCCCACCCCATGTCTTCCAGGATTCCGCGCTCCACCTGGACGAGCGTCAACGTGAACGGCTGGGTCAACGTCGGGCTCATGATCAGGTTCGGGAACGTGTTCTCGTCCAGGTGCGACGGGTTTCTTGCCAAGGAGAAGTTCGGGGCGCGTGCCGCCATTTCGATGATCGGTCGTGTGCCACCGTTGGCGGCTACACCCTTGGGCCCGCTCCACTGCGGGTTCACGTTCAGTACGCTCGTCAACCGGTCGGCGTCGGATAGGCTTGTCAGAAGCGTGCCCGATGGGCTCACCAGGAACGTGTCCCAGATCGTCGCGCCCGCGCCGTAGCTGCCATCACTCGCGATCGCCGAATCGAAACCCAGGCCGTGCCCGATCTCGTGGACGATCGCCTCGAGCAGTGAATTTGAATTCGGGGGCAGGTTCGTATTGGTCTCGATGTCCAGTCCGTAATAAAAGTGCTCGAGGTTATTGACCGTGATCCCGATCTCGGGATCCGCGCCATTCTGATCCGAGCCGCTCAGGTGGTTCGCCAGCGTGATCGGGTAGCGGGCGCTGACCGGCGTACTGCGCGAGACGTCCGACGTCGCGGCGGCGGAGGCAAGCGTGGCGCCCGTCTGCGCCTGATACTCGACCTGCGACGTGAGCGTCTCGCCGGAGAACTTCGCCTTGAGCGCCGCCGACCACACGCCGCCCGCGTACTGCAGGTCGTCGCGAACGTCCCCGGCGAGCACCGGGTTGTGGAACGACGGCAGCCTCGGGTCAAATCCGGGGTCCTCGGGCTTGGGACCCGTGTAATCGAAGCGGAAGGTGATCCCGTCGGTCACGTTGAACGTCTGACCGAACGCGGACGCCAGCGCGTTGCCCGCCACGTCCTTCACGCTCGTGTCGATCGCGATCGAGTATTGTCCGAACCGTCCCGCCCCCGCGCCCGGCGGGAAGAGCACGTCGTAGGCCGTGTCACCGATCCGGTTGACCGTCGCGTTCAGGCGATTGCCGGCGGCGTCGGTCACCGTGAGCGACGAGGCCGCGAAGCTCGCCGCGTCGATCGACTCGTTGAAGTTCACCCGCATCGTGTAGAACGCGCCTGTCACGTCCTGGTTGGTCAGCGTCCGCACCGGGATCGGCAGGACCTGCGGGCCCGTCGTGTCGACGTTGTCGAACTGGATGTTGTCGAGCCAGACCTCGCCCCGCACCACCGACGGGTTGTCCAGCTCGAAGCTGAGCTTGCCGACCTTCTGCTGCAGCGACGTCGGAATCTTGATCACGTGCTGCGACAAGCGGTAGGTGCGCTCGGTGATGTCGAAACTGCCGATCTGCTGCTTGACCCCGCCCTCCTCGATGAACACCTTGAGCTTCGTGCTGGCGTCGTCGGTCGCGACCGTCGAGTCGAAGCGCAGGAAGCTGAAGTTGTTGCTGATCCACATCGGGTTGTGAACCAGCTTGGGCTGGGCGAAGTTAATCCGAACGACGTGACCGTCGGTGAACGCCGCGCGGTTGGAGCCCACCACCGGCATGTGCACCAGCATCACCTGACCGATGTAGGATGAGCTGAACCCCGCGCCATTATCGAGCCCGTTGTGGAACGACCAGCCCGGAATGCCGTACTCCTGCTTCGGGAACCGCGTGAAGTCGAACTGGTTGTTTCCCTGGAACAGCGTCTTCGTCCCCAGTTCGAAGTCGCCGTTGAACACGCTCGCCACCGGCCGGGCCGCGATTCGGATGCCTCCCGTGACCGGAACCGTCTCGCCGCCGGCGTCGCTGAACGCCCACCCGGTTCCGATCCCCTCGTTGCGCAGGAACGCCAGCGACGGCCCGTTCGTCTGCAGCGAGCTGTACCAGGGCTGCCGCG